>PKVZ01000116.1 GCA_003131635.1 Acidobacteriaceae bacterium | reverse complement strand
GGTTACGAGCATGGCGCGGTGGATTACATTTCGGTTCCGGTGGTTCCAGAACTCCTGCGTGCGAAAGTGAGAGTGTTCGCCGACCTGCACCGGAAAACGCGGCTGCTCGAAACTCTGAATCGCGATCTTGAACAGCGTGTGACGGAGCGCACGGAAGAGTTGGCGAGTAAAGCCGAACTCCTCATGCGGCTCAATGCCGAGTTAACCGGAAAGAATCAAGAACTCGACGCCATTTTCAGTACTGCGCCAGATATTATCTTCAGCCGCAGGGCCGATGGTTCCAGGGATTATGTCAGCGACCGCTTCTATGACTTTACCGGTGCTGAGCCAGGTTCGGCGAATGGTTTTGGATGGCTCGACTATGTGCATCCTGAGGATAAGGACCACGCCATGACGGACTGGATGCACTGTGTTGAATCGGGGGCAAACTACGAAGCCGAGTATCGCCTCCGGTCCCAGGACGGCGCTTATCGCTGGTTCCGGGCTCGCGCAGTTCCCATCCGCGATGATGGCAAGATTGCCAAATGGTATGGCACATGTTCCGACATTCACGACAGCAAGGTGCTGGAACAATCCATTCGCGACAATGCCGCCGAACTGGAGAAAATGGTGGATAGCCGGACCGACGAACTGCGGCGGCTTTCCGTCCGCCTCATGACCCTGCAGGACCAGGAGCGGCGACGCATTGCACGCGATCTGCACGACGGCCTGGGGCAGGAACTCGCGGTTGCAAAGATGGTGCTGGACAGAATGCTTCTGCAAAAGTCATCGCAACCTCCGGATGAATCCTGGTCCCAGGCCAGCAGCATCATCGATCGTGCCATTCAGCAAGTCCGCACCATGTCTCACCTTTTGCATCCCCCGTTGCTCGATGAAGTTGGTTTGCTTTCGGCCCTCGCATGGTATACCGATGGCCTTACAAAACGCAGCGGCATCGAAACTTCTCTGGAAGTACAGCCCCGCGATTTTCCGAGACTCACCTCCGAAGTTGAAACCGCAATCTTCCGCATCGTCCAGGAAGCTCTTACCAACGTCTTCCGCCATTCGGAGGCGCACACCGTGCGGATTAGCTTGACTCAAAAGAATGGAACAATAGGGGTTGCCGTGCGCGACGACGGAAAGGGAGTCGGCCAGAAGATTGTTGAATTGCGGCCCGACAGCGTTGGCGTTGGCATTGGAGGTATGAAGCAACGAGCCAAAGAACTCGGCGGAGAGCTGAGATTGACCAATCTTGAGCCAGGAACATTGGTTGAGCTCGAGATTCCTTTCAGTTCCACGATGCGCGAACCTCGCGCAGCGCTGGACGGATGTGCTTCAAACTAAGGCACCGCTGCCCCCAGCATCTTCTTAGCGGAAAGCCGGTGGGACTCCGGCGCTACCATCTGCGCTAACTCTTCCTTGCCTGGCTAGGTTATTTCTCCTTAGGGATTTCCCCCCGATTGGCGTGTGGCAGTCGAATAGCTCAATTTGAGTACTTGGAGAGTTGGTGCAATTTCCGCTCCCCGCCGTATTCTCCTGTGAACTCGTACCATGAAGGAGATCGCTGATGACGAAAAATAAGTCAGTATTTGGAATCTATCGCGGCAACCTTGAACCCGCTGTCAACCGCTTTGAAACATGCTGGCTTCTCTAACTCCGATGCCTCCATTCTTCTTCCGGAAAATATCAATGCCGAAGAACTGGCAACCGAGCAGAGTACCAAGGCGCCGGAAGGCGCAGCCGTGGGAGTTGGATCGGGAGCGGCAGTCGGAGGCGCACTGGGCTCGCTCGTAGGATTGGGAGCGCTGGCGATTCCGGGGATTGGTCCGGTAATCGCAGCCGGACCCCTGGTAGCCGCTCTCGCAGGAATTGGCATCGGTGGAGCTTTGGGCGGATTTGCCGGTGCTCTGATCGGGATGGGAATCCCCGAGTATGAGGCCAGGAGATATGGAAGGCGAACTGTTGAAAGGCGGAATTCTAGTTGTGGTTCATTGCGAAACCGATGAGGAAACGAATCGTGCTAAGGAAGTATTCCAGTCCAGTGGTGCTCAGGACATCGCAACTTCCCAGGAGACTTCTTCCGCAGGGATCAGGAACGCCGCCTAGTTACTTATCCCTTTAGTTCGATTTTCAACAAAGGCCTTTTCCAGGAGGGCCTTTTATCTTTGGACAGATAAATACTGGCCAGATCAATACCGCGAAGACTGTAGCGTCGATTTTAAAAACAGTAGCACCCCGAGACGAATACGGGTCAAGCCTCCGGAACTCTCGGGCGCGCGCCGGGTCCAATTTACATACTTAACCGGATGGAAGCGTGACGGCTGCAAAGTTACGGTTATCATCGTACGAAAATTAAAAACAGTTGCTCGCTTCGAGCACGGAAGAGGTCGTCTTATGGCAAGGATTGGTTCCAAATCACTGAAGTTGGTTCTGATGCTCGGCGCTAGTTCCCTCTTACTAATCGGAATGGGATGGTCCCAGGATGATGACAAGAAGGATGAGACAAGCATTCAAAAACGCATCGTTGCATCTGCCCACGTTCTCGACGAAATTATGGGCACCCCGGACAAAGCGATTCCTGACAAGGTAATGAAGGACGCGAAGTGCATCGCCGTGGTTCCTTCTATGGTGAAGATTGCTGTCGGCTTCGGAGGCAGCCACGGAAAAGGTATTGCCGTATGCCGTCTGGAGAATGGCCGTTGGAGCGCTCCCGCGCCTCTCACGATCACCGGTGGTAGCTGGGGGTTGCAACTCGGCGGTCAGGCGATCGACCTGGTGTTGGTTGTGATGAATCATCAGGGTATGGAACATCTACTCGCCAGCAAGTTCAAGATCGGCGCGGATGCATCCGCCGCTGCGGGCCCTGTAGGACGTGACGCCGCCGCTGACACAGACTGGAAGATGAAAGCAGAAATGCTGACCTACTCCCGCGCACGTGGACTTTTCGCGGGCATAGACCTGTCCGGTTCCGCGGTAACTCAGGACAAGGACGAAACCCACCTTCTCTACGGAAAGTTTGTGCCCTTCGACGCAATACTGACGGGCAAAGTTCGTCCGCCGGCCGGAAGCGGAGTGTTTGAATCCGCCGTGAGGAGATATGCGGGTCAGGCCGCGGACCATGGTCAGTTGAAAACAATGCCCAGCGACTCGCCGTCTGGGGCAAGCCGCTAATCACCGACAGTCGGCTCCTGAAGTAGGGAGTTCAATACTGCTCGCTTCGAGCATGAAAGAGGTCTACGTATGAAAGGAAAGAATAAAACGATGCCGAGATATCTCACGGTGCTCGGTGCCAGCGTTCTACTGTTCGGCAGCCTCGCGTGGGGTGCAGACGACCAGACGGATGTTGACAAGCGCCTGGACGCCTCCGCTAAGGTCCTGACTGAGATTATGGGGACACCCGACAAGGCGATCCCTGACAAAGTGATGCGCGATGCGAAATGCATCGCCGTGATCCCATCCATGGTGAAGATTGCAGTTGGTTTCGGCGGCAGCCACGGAAAAGGCGTCGCTACCTGCCGTACCGAAAGCGGAGCATGGAGCGCTCCGGCCCCGATAACCCTCACCGGAGGCAGTTGGGGATTGCAGCTGGGCGGTCAGGCCGTCGACGTGGTAATGGTCGTGATGAACGACCAGGGGATGCAGCATCTGCTCGCGAGCAAGTTCAAGCTCGGCGCAGACGCATCTGCCGCAGCGGGTCCGGTGGGCCGTGATGCCGGCGCCGACACAGACTGGAAGATGAAGGCCGAAGTATTGACCTACTCTCGAGCTCGTGGCGTGTTCGCTGGAATCGATCTCAATGGAGCTGCCCTCACGCAAGATAAGGATGAGACCAGGTTGCTGTACGGGAAGTTCGTACCTTTCTCCGAAATACTCGACGGTAAGGTACAGCCCGATCAGGGGTCCAATCAATTCCTTGAAGCGGTACGAAGATATTCGGGCCAATCCAGGGAGCATGGCGAAGTAACCACTCCTTCGGGGAATGCACAGTCTGCGAATCAGTAGGTGGTCTTATTTCAAGGGCCCGGTCTGATCGTTTGAGCCGGGCCAAGTTTTTCCACGAAGTCAAATCGATCTGCGGAGGATATGATGTCGACAATTCTACTGATCATTCTTGTTCTGCTACTGGTGGGAGCGTTGCCCGCCTGGCCGTACAGCCGAGGCTGGGGATATTACCCAAGTGGCGGACTCGGCTTGGTGGTCGTGGTATTGCTTGTACTGCTTCTCGCCGGCCGGCTGTAAGTCGATTTTCATCGTNNATCCGGTCGCGGCTCGGCGAAACCCTAAGCCGCTAGTTCTTGCTTTTCTCTGCTGGGACTCCAGTTGCGGAGTGCGCTTCACTCTGCGGCTGCCGATCGGGTGCGGTGGCTGGCTCCGGTTTTTGATTCGGCTGTTTATCATCCCGAGTTGGGGCCGCCGCGGGCTGGGGAATTGGTTGTGGCCTCTGTAACTCGGACCACACGATCAATTGCGGTCCAAGGATCGAGGTAGGAGGCACAGGATCCGGCTGGCTTGGCAGATCCTGCGCGAAAATCGGCGGGGCGATGGCTGAGAGTAAACCTAGCGTTAGAAAGAGGCTTGTCTCTCGTTTCATAGTTTAACCTCGAAAGACGAAGCGGCCAGCGGCAGATCGACCGGCGTTTCGGGAGAACGAGTAGCGTTCGTTCACCGTGCCACACCAGTTATCAAGTTTTTACAGCTCAATCTGTGGCGCGTCTATACATTGTTTCCTGTAACGGCCTTCTAGTGCTCCGAGCGCTGCAGTATCGGAATCCGCCTAAAGGATCGAATCGCCGTAAAAGATAAAAAAAAGGCTGGTGGTATTTTTTAGACCAAATACAAGATTCACAGTATGGGCACGAACGGTGTGGTTCGTTACCCTGCGGTTCTACTCGACAGACGCCCCCATCGGGCAGGTGCCAGTTCTGGGAACTGGCACTTGCTCCCTCCTCAATAAAATACCGAACGATTACAGGCGCTCAACTGGCCAAATACAGATTGAAGGGGATTCGTTCCGCTGCGCTGCAGAGCTATTGTCGACTGGCAAGCTTACCTTGAGGAGGAAAGCATCATGATTTACTGGACGCTAGTATTCTTGGTTGTGGCCTTAATTGCGGGAGTCCTGGGTTTTACCGGCGTAGCGGTTGCGGCTGCAGGAATTGCGAAACTGATATTTTTTGTTTTCCTGGTGCTCTTTGTGCTTTCACTTGTCACTCATCTCACGCGCCGCGGCAGCGTCTAACTCGGTTTGACGCGCTCCGCCGGCGAACAGGCACAAAGGTCGAGATCAGGGGGCGCCCGTTCGGCGCCTCCAATTTGTCTGAATCATTTTTCGCGATGGCGCGGAATCTTCACTGATATTCCTCATCGAGATTAATCATCCCATCGCGAGGATTGCTGAACCAATGGCGCCGTAGCATTCGCACGAGGCCGCTTCCAATCCTTTTGGGCTTACGATGCTTACCTGGCCGCGAGTGTATTTGACCAGGTCTGCCTTTTGTAGAATGGATGCAGCCACGGTCACGCTGGAACGCCGTGTTCCCAACATGTGTGCCAGAAACTCCTGGTTTAACGGCACCAGATCGGAACCGATTCTGTCCCGGCTCATGAGCAGCCAGCGCGCCAATCTTTCATCCACCTCATGTAACCGGTTGCACGCCGCAATCTGCGATGCTTGCGCCGCCAGCACCTGCGAAAATCGCTGTAATCGCCTTTCCAAGGTGCGGCACTTATGCAGAATGTCTGGCAGCGCGCTCGCGCTGAGCCGTACGCCGAGCCGGCAATCTGAATAATCACGCGCGATGGGCTGGTTTTAAAACCGACAATCAAAAGCCTTCCTTTCCCATCAATCCCACTTCGACGCTTTTCCCATCCTCCATAACGTTCAGAACAGAGGCCAAACCGCTGTTCATGAAATAGACGTGTTGAATCGGCGCTCCATCTTCGTTGAGAACATCGTGCGTTCTCAATGGCAGGAAGACCAATTGGGAATAAACCGCCTGGCACTCTTTGTCCGGCAAGTGGAGCAGCAGTTCATTCTCCATGATTTGTCCGTCTACCATCTTGCCATTGGATTTAGGACGGACGTTGCGGCTCTTAGCCATCAATCAGCTCCTAATTCGCAGGCAACCGTACCGTCAGCAATACGGTGCCTCGCCGGCGATAGTCTGTTCACTTTTCTTGCTCGCCGGGCAGAGTCAACAAACCGCTGATCTTAAAGTCCAGAAAGATGGCGTGTCTGTACGCTTGGACGCTGAATTGTGTGCTGTTTTGGACATACAAGGGTGCAGGGAGGGTGTAAGGTTGAATTGTCTCTTCTAGCATTTGTCCGTTCGGCGACCTGAGGGCTAACGGTTCCTGCGAAATCGGATGGCGTTATCGCTGTGTGATTGGAAAGGAACTGCCATGGCCCAGCTTGTACGGGGATCCCTGAAAGAGTTTGACGAAGCGGACGGTGATCACCGCGAGAAAGGCAACGTCATTCTACGAAGCCTCCCACGAGCTGAACGCGCCCGAATCTTCTCCTCGCTCGAGTTTGTGCGTCTCAGGCTTCAGCAAGTGCTGCATGAGCCTGCCGAAGTTATCCGATCGGGATATTTCCTGAACGATGGGATATGTTCCATACTCACGGTTCAGCCCGACGGCGAGAGTGTGGAAGTTGGATTGATCGGCAAAGAAGGCTTCGTTGGCCTGCCGGTAATCTTCGGTTTTAAGACCAGCGCCTTGCGAATGATCACTCAGGGAGATGGGACGGCCTATCGCGTGGACGTTGAGATTTTGCGGAATCTTCTGCCACACTGCCCCGCCCTGGAGCGACAGCTGCAACGCTATTCCATGATCCTGGGCATTCAGTCCACCCAGCTTGCCGCTTGCAACCGCCTGCATGACGTTGAGGAGCGACTGGCAAGGTGGCTGTTAATGAGCCATGAGCGGATTGCCGGAAAGACCCTGCCTTTAACCCAGGAGTTCCTGGCGCAAATGCTGGGAACCCGGCGTTCCACAGTCAGTGTGGCCGCCAGCATCCTGCAGAAGGCGGGAATGATTTCCTACACTCGAGGCAACGTAACCATTCTGAACAAATCCAAGCTGGAAGCAGCTTCCTGCGATTGCTACCAGATGATCGTGGAGCAAAAAAATCGCTGGCAATCTGAAACACCAGAGCGACAAACCTAGCGATAAGCCCGGCAACGATAAACCAGGCAACGCCGGTCATCAAGTCGGAATCAAAGCTTCGCTGACATTTTTCGCGAAGGACTGGCCCGTGAAACTTCCTTTTCTCCTCGGACGCTTTATCTTCGGCGGCTTCTTTCTCTATAACGGAATCAATCATTTCATCCAGCGCAAAGAGATGGCGCAATACGTCAGCGCGAAAAATGTGCCCATGCCAGATGCGGCGGTCACTGCTTCCGGCGTTGCCCTCACGCTGGGTGGCGCAAGTCTGATGCTCGGAGTAAAGCCGGCGCTGGGCGCGGCCGCGGTGGCTGGGTTTCTCGCCGGAGTTTCCCCCGTCATGCACGATTTCTGGAAAGTTCAGGATCCCGAAAAACGGCAAGGCGAAATGATTAACTTCGCCAAGAATATGGCGCTGCTCGGAGGCGCGCTCGCCCTGATGGGGGTTGGAAACGGAAAGAGAAATTGTCCCTAATCTCAACTCCGCATCGCGAATCTTTTTCGACATTTACGTCCTGCAAGCATGGTGGACATTTCGGGCGGCAATATCCAATCGGGTAAACCATGTAGAGCAGCGATGGATATTGCTTTACGACATCCTCCGCGACGCCTGATACAGGCATTCTTCACAGTGCCAGAGCAAACCGCGGCTTGCTTCGTGGCATCTATACGACGGTCGGAAAATGTTGCTAGAGCGCCCGCTAACATTTCCCGACAATATTTAAGGAGCGTCAATGTCGAATCAGCAGGGTACACCTCAAACCGCTCAGGCTCTACCTCCACTATCCACATTCGATTCGCTCACTACTAGGTACGTCTCCCGCCAGCCGTATGCCAGCCGGGAACGCGCACTACCAGTGCGAAGGAGCACCCAGGTGCGAGAGCAGAGCCAGCTTGGCCCGGACGCAATTTGGGGTCACTACAACAATTATCGTTCCAACGGTCTCGTCGGATCTGCGGTGGTGCACGTCGTCCTATTGGCGTTACTCCTGGGCGGTACGATTTTCGGTCATCAGGTAGTCACAAAGGTGCAACAGCACGAAACGGTTACGCTGATCGCACCCTCGCCCGATTCCTACGCCCTCCCGGTTGCGAAAAAGGTCGTGAGCGGCGGCGGTGGTGGCGGTGATCACGACGTATTGCCGGCTCCGAAGGGTAGATTGCCCAAGTTGGCAATGCAGCAAATCACTCCGCCTTCGATCGTCCTTCGGAACCCGCATCCCAAGCTGGCTGTAGAGGCTACGGTCGTAATACCGCCGCAGGTCCGCATGGCCGAGAATAATATGCCCAATTTGGGAATCCCATCGGCAGCAGCCATGCCGTCTGCTCCTCCCTCGAATGGCACCGGCTCAGGTGCGGGCATTGGATCCGGTTCGGGCGGTGGCGTAGGGGTTGGTCATGGTGCGGGAGTGGGCGCCGGCAGTGGTGGCGGCATCGGCGGCGGCGTATTCAAAGTCGGTGGGGGTATTTCCGCTCCTCAACCACTTTCCACACCCGATCCCGAGTACACCGAGCAGGCTCGCATCGCCAAAACTCAGGGAACATGCATCCTTTGGCTCATTGTCGATGACCAGGGACGCCCGCGCGATATACGGGTAGTCCGCGGCCTTGGTATGGGTCTGGACGCAAAAGCGATCGAAGCCGTCAAGCAATGGAAATTCCAACCTTCCATGAAAGATGGAAGGCCGGTAAGCGTGCAGATTAGCGTCGAAGTTGGATTTAAGCTTTATTAGATGAGGGAATTCTAATCTGGCGGACCATTTCCTCGCGGCAAGCTCCGATTATTGGGCTTGCCGCCTTTATTTTGCTCGAAAGAAGCCGGCAACACTCGAAACAAAGAAAAGTTCCGGTAAACCCTTCGAAACAATTACTCATCGGCTGTACAGCAAATCTCGCATTCAATTACAGGAGCGCCCTTATGGGAGGGGAGGCAGGGGTCCGCTACTCTCAGTCTCGACGCTGAATGTTCCCTAATTCGTCGGGGAACAATAAAACACAGCGCAGCAGATCGTGAAGGAGAACAACAGTGGCCACTTGCGTGATTTCCGCGACAGAATCAAATTTGATCCCCGCCCGGACCGAAACTCAGCGAGACGATTCCGAACGCAGTCTGGTTCAACGCGCGCAATGCGGCGACCAGGAAGCTTTTGCCATGCTCTTCCAGTTGCACAAGAAGCGCGTTTATTCCGTGTGCCTGCAGATGACCAAGGACGTGGCTGACGCTGAAGATCTGACCCAGGAAGCCTTCCTGCAAGTCTTCCGCAATGTTAACTCGTTCCGCGGCGATTCGGCCTTCTCGACCTGGCTCTACCGAATTGCGGTGAACACCGTTCTCATGAAGCTGCGGCGCCGTAAAACACCGCCCATCCTTTCGCTGGATGAGCCCGTCTCTGCTGAGTCACCATCTTTGAAGCGTGACGTGGGTAAGGCGGATCCCAATCTCTCCGGAGCAGTGGACCGGATTGCATTGCGTCGGGCCATTGAGGAACTTCCCTTGGGCTGCCGGCAAATTTTTGACCTCCACGAAGTTCAGGGATATCAGCATCACGAAATCGCGCGCCAGCTCCAATGTTCGATTGGAAACTCGAAATCGCAGCTTCACAAAGCCAAGATGAAAATGCGAGACCTGTTGTTTCCCAAGACCGGTCACACACGGCAGTCGAAAAATGGCGCCACCACCGCGAAGATCCTAGCCAAGGGTTAGAAGTGGATTTTGTTTCGCTGGAAGCGCTTCGGTAGATGCTCTGTGCTGAAGTGACCGAGAGGGAAGAAATGTTCGTGGGGCTGGGAGCGGTTGTAACGATCGGTGTAAGGAATCAAGAACTTTCTCAGGACCGTACCGGTTTAGCCGAACTGCCGGCGATCGGTCAGGAGCCTTTTCTTGATGTTCCACTGGAATGCGTTGAGGTTGTCGGGCGTTCGCTGCTCGAACGAATGATCGAGCGTTTCGTCGCTATCGGCCTGGAGCGTGTGTCAATTCTGGTGGAAGCTAAGGCGTTCCAGCGAATACCTAAGTTTCGAACTGCCTACGCAAATGTCACGGTAAAAGTGGTTAGGGATCTCTACCCCGCGGTCACCCAGGAATTGGCGAATTATTCGCAGGACGGAATCGGGCACTCCTTCATTAGTTCGGCGAATGCCTACGCGGAAACCGATCTCCTTGACCTGTTCTGTTTTCATCGGGAGGCTCGGCAAGCCGCCACCCGCGCCTTTGATAAAGAAGGCCCCCTGAATTTGTGGGTGGTGGATTGCGCCAAGGCCCAGCGAGGCGATGTCGAGAGCTTCCTCAATGATGCGGGTCGAGATGGTGCGCCGAAATATTTCATCCGTGACTATGTGAATCGCCTCACGCATCTCCGGGACTTGCGTCGATTCGCTGCCGACATCCTTCGCCGAAGCTGCGAGACCGGTCCTTCTGGCAAGCAGGTGCGGCCGGGTGTTTGGATGGATGAACGGGCTGAAGTGCACCGTCGCGCGCGAATTGTCGCCCCCGCTTTCATCGGTTGTGCATCTAAGGTTAAGGCGGATGCTTTGATTACGCGCTTAAGCAATATTGAAAGGGACTGTTGCGTGGATGGCGGCACGGTAGTTGAGGACAGTTCCATCCTGGCGAACACTACCGTCGGAATTTGTCTCGACCTGTGCCACGCCGTCGCCAGGGGAAATAAGTTATGGAATCTTGAGCGCAATGTAACCGTCGAAATTGTCGACCCTAGCGTTATGCGTTTTAGTTCTGCGCCTCGCAGGGCTGCCGAGTTGAGCAGCGAGCGAATCGCAGCGCCCGAAGCAACAGCCGCTTTACCGAAAACACAAATGCCAGAGACATGGCAGTTCAATAGCAATCTTATTCAGGAGTGACTTATATGCCTACGAGAGCCCCAGTGATTGTGATGGAATTACCAGAACGACTGAACCATGCGGGAGCAAAATCCTTCCTGAATGAGTTAGAGCCGCTTTTACAGAATGATCATCCCAGTGTGGTTCTTGACTGTTCGCAGATCCAGCACATGGACAGCGCCGGCGTAGAAATGCTGTTGTACTGTCTGGAACAGGCCATGAAGCGCGACGGAGATCTTAAATTGGCCGCGGTTTCGCCCGCCTCGGCGGTGATCATGGAACTGATGCGGGTTGATCGGCTTTTCGAAGTGTTTGCAACATCCGACGAAGCGGTGCGCAGCTTCCAGCTGGTTGCGCCCGCAGCCAGTCTTCAGACCCAGCCTTGGTACGCCCCAGCACATGGGCTTACGAATCTGAAGGCGGCGAGTTGACGTCCTTCGCGTGGGGTCGGAGGGTGCCCATGGGAGTATGGCAAACCGTAACAAAGCGAATGGCCTGTAGCGGAGTGCTGCTCGCTGCGATGTCCGCAGCAGTGTCATCGGTCGCGGCTCAACAGACCGCAACGCCCGAAGCCTACGCTGGCATTACACAACAGGCGGAACTTCCGGATAGTCCTGGAGCCACTCTTGCCAGGTTGCAAACACCCGCGCAACCGCAAAGTGATTCCGAGCAATCGCCCGGCGCACCGGTTTCAACCGAACCTCAGGGCCAGCAAGCCGAATCTCCGCAGCCGCCGCAGGTCCAGTCGCCGCAGGTTCAGCAGCCGTCTCCGCAAAAGCCGGTGGGTACCGCTGCCGCCGAGCCTACGCATGCCGCTGGGATCGCCGCATCGCAACCTGCAGGTGTAGCCGTCGCGCCGGCCAAGCAGCGCCGGGTGCGTACGATCGTGATCAGAACTGCTGCCATCATCGGAGCAGGCATCGCCGTCGGAACGGTCGTGGCGCTCACGGAAGCGACTGGCAGCAAGCCCCCAGGGGCTCATTAGACCGTGTTTTGTGACAGACCCAGCAGAGACAGACCCAG
The DNA here is from genome assembly GCA_003131635.1 of Acidobacteriaceae bacterium. GTDB lineage: Bacteria > Acidobacteriota > Terriglobia > Terriglobales > Acidobacteriaceae > Sulfotelmatobacter. The sequence continues at coordinate 34,686 of PKVZ01000116.1, read as the reverse complement.
CGTATTCGGGAGCTAACTTCTGTGACGATTATCAGTTTTTCTGGAATCGACGGCGCCGGTAAGAGCACGCAAATTTCCAGCCTCGAGGATTGGCTCCATCGCTCCGGGCTCCGCACCAAACTCCTCACCTTTTGGGACGATGTCGTCTGCTTTTCCCGCTACCGGGAGTTCATGAGTTACAAGGCCTTCAAAGGCGACCGCGGCGTGGGGAGCCCCGAGAAACCTTTGCATCGCCGCGACAAAAACGTAACCTCCGCTCCGGTTACCGTGATGCGTTTCGGACTCTATTTCGCCGACGCCTTGAATCTTTGCCGGAAAGTTCGCGAGGCACGAAAAAGTAACGTGGATGTCGTCATCTTTGACCGCTACATTTACGATGAACTCGCGAATCTCCCGCTCACGGACAGGTTCGCCAGAATGTTTGCCCGGCTGGTGCTAAAGCTTGTACCCCAGCCTGACATTGCCTACGTAATCGATGCCGATCCGGTCGCGGCACAAACGAGGAAACCCGAATATCCCCTGGAGTTTGTTCGCCGTAACCGCGAAGCCTACATTCGCCTCGCCCAGCTCGCTGGCAACATGACAGTGGTCGCGCCTGATTCGATCCAGGCGATGAAAACCACCATCCGAGACGAAATGCTGCAGAAACTTGCGCGAACCGAGCCCGGCGTCGGGGACCGGTATTCGCCACTTCCCGCTGCCAACCCAGCCAACATCTCGTCCGGCGAACTCATCGAACCATGACGGTCCAAACATGATCGTCAAACTTTGACAGATCGTCGGGCCGACTTGGAGCCGGAGAGCGAATGAAAATTTGTCTGGTTACAACTTTTCCACCCAGCCAGGGTGGACTGAGCGAGTACGGACTTCACATTGCGAACGAATTACAGCGCAATCCATTTATTCGCCTCACGGTTCTCGCCGATACGATCTCTACTCCGGAATCCGAACTGGAAGGTTTCGCGGTCGAAAGGTGCTGGTCTTTCGACGATCCTACGAGTTCGGCTCGCATTCTGAGTGCGATCCGCAGACAGAAGCCTGACGTGGTCTGGTTCAATCTTCTCTTCAGCACCTTCGGCCGCAATCCCCTGATAGCCTTCGGTGGACTTCTGACTCCGCTCCTTTCGCGTCTCTTTGGTTGCTATACCCACGTGACGCTGCACCACCTGATGGACACGGTGAACCTGCAGGATGCAGGAGTGCGCTTTGCCCGCACCTACCGTTTAGCGGGCGCCTTGGCCACTCGCATGCTTCTTTTATCCAATTCCGTATCCGTGCTCATGCCGGGATATCGCAAAATCCTCCACGACAAATACGGCCGCGATAACGTGCACTTGCGCTCGCACGGCATCCTTTCCAGGGAGCCCGAATTTCCAGATTTGTCCAGGCGGGGCAATCCGGAACACCGCATTTTGGCCTTTGGCAAGTGGGGAACATACAAGCGCCTGGAGCTGATGACCGAGGCCTTCCAATATGTGTCAGAAGCTTTGCCCGACGCCAGATTGGTGATCGGAGGAGGGAACCATCCGAACGCGGCGGGCTACGTAGAGTCGGTGAAAAAAAAGTGCGAAGCAAATCCGAAAATCGAATTTACCGGCTACGTGCATGAGAACGAATTACCCGATCTCTTCCAAAGCTCTTCCGTCGCCGTCATGCCTTACTCTTCGTCCACGGGTTGCAGCGGGGTCGCGCACCTGGCCTGCGCTTACGGAGTGCCGATCGTGTGCGCCGATCTTGAGGATTTTCGCCAGATGTCTGACGGCGAGGGCATGGCCATCGAGTTTTACAAGCCCAGCGACGCCCGGGATCTGGCCGATTGTCTGGTTCGCTTCCTCACTGACCCCGTGAAGCAACAAGCCATGGCGGAACAAAATTTTTCCGCCGCCCTGCGCATGACCATGCCGAACATCGTTCTGAAGTATCTGCGCCATTTCGAATTGGAGCAGAGAACCGTGGCCTTGCGGCACATAACCAGATTCCGCAGGCTGCCGAGCTGGGTCCCTTCCAAGTCGCTCCTGCTAAGACTGATGACCAAAAAGTCCTTCGGATGGGTTCATCGCTCCGCTCTCCATCGCCCATCGGCGCGCATCCCGGACAATAACAATAAGCACTTATTGAACGATGACATTGACGGTGGTGGAAAGCTGGCTGGCGCTCGAACTCCCGTTAATGGTAATGGAGTAACTGGCCGGAGTGGCAACGGCAGCACTGGCAGTTTGCACATTTCGGACGCTGCCGCAAGAAGCTCCAATCATTCCCAGTCCAATGACTCCGCAGAGCGCGAGCGCCTGTATCCCGCGCTTACGCGATCCCTTGCCGAGGAAGCCGACGCCTACGAGCCCGAAGGGCAGTAACCAGCCGGCCAAGATAGGAACAAACTTCTTGGGTTGAGGCGGCTTCGTCGCAGCCGCGGTCGTCGTCGAAATCGTGAGTGTCGAACTGGCGCTACTTGACCCGGGAGTTATTGTCGCGGGAGAGAAAGAGCAATTCAACGTGCTGGGAATGCCACTGCAGCTGAGCGCAATGGGACTGTTCAATGATCCGGATTGCAGCTTTGCGGTCACGGTCAGACTTCCCGCCATTCCGGCGGGAATTGTAAGGGACACCGGCGCCGCACTGAACGATAACGATAGAGTCGGCGTAGGAGCCGGAGTCGGGGGCGGAGTTGGCTGGGGTGCGACACACGTCGCCGTGTAACTCGTCGCCCCCGTGATCCGGTTCGCCAGATTTGGCTTGCCTACGGCTTGCACAAATAGTTGATAGTTCCCGTTCGGAATCGGAAATCCACAAAGGTTCAGCGAGGAGATTCCGGTTGCGACATCCGTCAGCGGCATCAGGTTCTGCCCATCGGAACTGATGTACACCGTATAGTGGTCGACCGTATTTTCATTTCCGTTTAGCGTCCACTGCAAAGAATTCGCGGCCACCGAACCAGTAAGCGTCACGCAGTTGTCGATGCCCGATTCAATTTCCGTAGCCTCTTCATAGTCGTTCCACGTCACCAGTTGAAGATACGGCAGCGGTTTCCCCGCGCTGTACATGCTGTTGAGTTTGGAAAATGTTTCCAGCCAGGTCTGCCCGCATTGCTGTCCCATAATGCGGTTCGACCCCCAGGACGCCAGCGTGTCGTTGAATCCTTTGTAAGTCGCGCCTACAGTTTGCTCGCTCGGGTAAGCCATGCCCGCGTCGTAAAAGCTGGCCAGATAACTCATTCCATAGTCGGTGGTCGTTGGCATCACCCACGAATAACTGCCATCGGTAAGGATGTTAGTGAAGCCGCTGTTATTCTGGAAGATGTATGTCGGATGTGTGCTCAACGTTGCGTTGGCTGCAGTCCAATCAACCGAAGGGTAGGAAAGGCTGACGTTAAAGTTCGTTACCATCGGCTGGCCGTTGATGGTCATATAAGCCGGCGAGGTAAAGTAGGTTTTTTCGATGTACTGCAGGTCGTTGACTAACGCCTGTTGCGGCGTACAACCCGAGCAGGAATACCACTCAATCGCTCCCTGATCGATCATGATCGCAAACGTGAATCCCGGATGGCTCTCCGCCGCCGCCATTACGTACTGCGTAGCTTGGTCGATGGTATTGCCGGGCCCGTACCAGTCGATAATCACGCCATCGATGCCGCGGCTGACCATGTCGTCAATCTGACTCTGGGCTTGCGCCGGGTTCGTCTCGCTGTAACCAATATTCATGTGGTCCGACTGACCGAACCAAAGAACCATGTGAGCATAAACCTTGGTCGTGGCCCCCGGGTAAAGCAGGGTGTGAACGTCAACCTTACTTATGTTTCCCGCGCCTCGATTGTCATTCGATTGAGTCGTAAAGGTGTTCGCGGCGCTGGTGTTATTTGAAGTCTGAGCCGCGAGAGTTGTCGTGGGTACCACGTAAGAGGAACTGGCCGAAGACAGGGTCGACGCTGCCAGCACCGCGACTGCAACTACCAAAGTAAGACGCATTGGTCCTCATGGCGGAATTAGAGCCGAGGATCTTGCTTCGGATCTGGGACCAGCCCAGGGAAGGCACGCCTGCCTATAAATTTCCCCGCGACTGGGATCTTTGTTTATCTGGGAACTGCGGTCACTTTAGAGGGAATAGTTAAAAGTCGACAAGATAACCTTGGTGGGTGCCCTATTGGACGTATGTAATCTTTCTCGCCACCTAAACCATCGTAACTACAGATCTGTACATTGAACGCCTGCGCTTGAGCCACTGCCACCGAAACAAACATCACCAGGCACAGTATTCTCACCGTGTTCATGCTGCTCCCTTCAAAGAGGCTTATAGGCAGTCCAGAGGAAGCAGGTTTTTATGCTGGAGTGGGCACTCTGAGACGCTTATCCACCATCGCTTGCGGTGCCTGTGGATGTCTGTAGGATCCGACCTCGGGTTCGGTGACCGATGTCACCGAGAGTTGTCGCAAGAGAGGATAGACGAGCCTGGGGCGCGGGATTTCCCTAAATAAGAAAGTCTGTGAACTGCTCAGGGTTCGCAATTCTTCCCGAGGCCTACCGGATGACGCCGTGCACAAACACGTAAACAAAGCACCTTCTATCAGCAACTTAGACGCCCACAATCACCTTCAGCGGCCAACTCTTCGCTCCCGATGCTCATCATAAACACACCAAATCTCCGCCGAGGTTCGCCTTGCATGAAAAACTTTATTCGCAGGTTTTCCATTGTGGTTCCGACATTGATACTCTGCGGTTGCCAGGGACTCGTGACTCAACCTGGAACCCTCCAGTCCATCGACCACGTCATTTTCATGTTGCAGGAAAATCGCAGCTTCGACAGCTACTTCGGCATGCTGAACCCCTACCGGCAATCGAATGGTTGGACGGTCAGTGAGGACGGCAATACTTATACCGTGGATGGCATCGACGACAAGCTCGGCAACTTCGCAAATCCAGATGATCAAGGCCGGTCGTTCAATCTTTTCAAGTTCAACAGCACCTGCATCGACGACATGAGCTCAGCCTGGCTCGAAAGTTATGGCGATGTCAACCGCTATGACTTCAGTACCACACGTCCCATTCTGATGGATGGCTTCGTGCACACCGCAGAGGGCTTCGCCGCATCCGGAGCGGGCGATGGGCAATTCACCGACTTGGTCGGCCAGCGGGCCATGGGATATTACGACCAGGATTTGCTTAATTACTACTACTACATGGCGTCGCAGTTTGCGGTTTCGGATCGCTGGTTCTCGCCCGTTTCCAGCAAGAGTACTCCCAACCGCATCGCGACCATGACCGGCGGAACCACCCAGGGCCTGGCGAAAGATCCTTTCGCGGACGATGGCTTTACTAACCAGCTGAACATTGAAACCATCTTTCAGGAACTGGACCAGAACAACGTCTCGTGGAAGATCTACTATTCAGTTACCGCCGGCGGCTGCACCGATGAAGATGGCGACTGCGGGGCCCACGGAAAATCCAGCGCATTTCCCGTAACCACATTCTCCGATTTCACTTACTCAAGCCAGTACTTATACGAGAACCCGCAAAAGGCGGCATGTACCGCGCCCACCGTCGGCTCACAGCAGGCGGTCGGCGATTCCTCCAATTCATTCTGCGTCGACCCCGGCCACATCGCACCGCTCTCCCAATATATGACCGACGTCGCCAACAATACGCTGCCCAGTTATGCGTTCATTGAAGCGGCGTATGGGGTCAGCGACGAGCATCCCGGCTCCGGCCAGTCGATTCTGTACGGCCAAAAAGAGGTTGCCTCCATCGTCAATGCGCTGATGCAAAGTAACTCCTGGGCAAGCTCGGTGTTTTTCTTGAGCTACGACGAGCCCGGGGGCCCCTTCGATCACGTGCCTCCCGTTCCCGGCCATTCCAACGATAATACTGACTCTTCTTTGGGAACCATTTCCGATATCAGTACCATTGCGGTGAACGCGGACAGCTATGAGCCCTGCCTTCCCCCGGGTGGAGTTGCCACTCTTCACTGCGATCTGGCGACCGTCGATCCCGGCGCGGTTTCCACCGATGCGCCCGCGCAGCAGGGCTTCGCCGCACAACTCGGCTTCCGGCTGCCGAACATGGTGATCTCGCCCTTCGTGCGGCAACACTACGTCTCACACATCCCCATGGATCACACAGCCGTCATAAAGTTCGTGGAAAATCGCTTCATCAACTCCGGCGCGCATCTGACGGCCCGCGATGCCGCTCAACCGGATCTGCTGGACTTCTTTGATTTCGCGAACACTCCGTGGTTGGTCCCGCCCACTCCGCCAGCCCCCATCGCTCCGCCGGGAACCTGCACCCCTGCGACCATGTGAAGGAAAACATGTAAATGGAGTGAGGGATGAGCGCGATAGTAACCGCTCGCCGGCTACCGCGAATTGATCGTCAGACTACGCGCCACGTACCGGGTCCCATTGTAGTTAGCCACGGTGGTTACATCGGCTCCCAGCTTCAGCCGGTCATCGACCGTAATAACGGAAGGATCCAGATAGATCTCGTAGGTCTTGTGGTCCGTGCTTGAGGTCAGCACGAGAAGACCAATATGAAGATCCAAAGATGCGACCACCCCGCCGAACGTAAAATCTGCTCCGGGCACCGCAAGTATGGAAACCTGCTGCGCATCGCGGCCATCCTTTTGTGAAGTGAAGTTGACATCGACCAGCGTCCCGGGAACAAGCTGGTTCGCGTATGCGGCGTGCCCGTCCTGGACGATCTGCGTACGAGAAGTGAGCCGCAATTTAACCGGATCGGGAGAAAGCATATCGCGCAACACCAGCTCCCCTTTGTCCGCGCGATAGCTCTTGACCACTCCCTGGCTCCTTCCGCTGATCGCGTTGGCTGCTGCCAGTCGGATGTTGCGGGCAAAAACAGTGCTACCATCCAGCATGGTATCTACGTAAACGCGATCGCCGATGCGCAGATCGGGTGCCGAACCCAGCACGCTGCCTTCATAAATGTGAGTGCGCGTATCGAAGAAGATTTTCATTTTCCCGCCGCCGAATACTTGCACCGTCAACTGGTCGCGCACCCGGTCCACTTTCTGGATGGTTCCGCCAATCAGGCTGGCTTTGGTGGGGGGAAGCGTGGGCAGGTCGGGAAGCAAACTCGCCGGATCAACCGCAATATCCGCAGTGTCAGCGTCCGTCGCCGGGGCTGCGATACCTGACGGCGTCACCGTCGGCGGCACTTTCGGCTGAGAATCAGCGGTCGGCTGAGAAACTACCGTCGGCTGAGAGGCTACGGTCGGCTGAGAACCCTCCGCCGGCTGAGAAGCTACCGCCTGCGCATTCGCCGTACATCCCAGAATCGACCCCGCTAAAACTGTACCGGCGATACCTATCGAAAAGATGCGGCCCATGGAACTCCCCACCGAACGTATTTTGACGCGCCTGTTAGATGCCATTTCTGTCCCTAAGATAGCCTAAGTTTGGACCAAAAAACGTGTATATGCGACAAACGGAAGGCTCGTATCTGCATCTTAAGTATGCGCCCAGGTGTACTAATCAGGTGTGCTAATTCTGCCCAATAATGAGGTTTTTCTAATGTCCTGGAAAGTCTGGTTGGCCGCTGGAATTCTCAGTATTTCGATTGCAGGGGGCCCGCAAGCGCGCGCCGGTGACATCAAAATCACCCTGCCGAAGCGCAGTCACCTGACCCCCGTTCAGCGCCTGAACCAGGAAGGCGTTGCCGAAATTCATAAGCGCAGCTACGAGAAAGCTCAAGCGTGTTTCTATAAGGCCTATCTTTTGGATCCCGGCGATCCCTTCACCCTGAACAATCTCGGTTACGTGTCAGAGTTGCAAGGACAGGTGGACCGCGCGCAACGCTATTACACGCTCGCGGGGCAGATGGCGACGGATGCCGCCATCGCCAAAGCAAGTTCTCCGCGCCTGGAAGGCCGCACTTTGAAAGAAGCCCTGGCAATTCCAGACACGCCACTCCTGATCAACCACGACAACGTCGAGGCGGTGCGGTTGCTCTCGCAGGGCCGCGGCCCCGAAGCCGACCTTCTCCTGCAGAAGGCTCTGAAGACCGATCCCAACAACATTTTCACTCTCAACAATCTCGGCGTCGCCAAAGAAATGGAAGGCGAATCGCAGGAAGCGCTGAAGTACTATGACTCTGCCGCCGCCGTCCATTCCGATGCGGCCGCCGTGGTTACGCTCAGCAAATCCTGGCGCGGCAAGCCGGTCGCCGAGATGGCCGCGCAGAATGCCAGGAACTTGCGAACGCATCTGGACACCCAGATGACCCGCGAACTGCAAATGGCGGAATTAAACACGAGGGGAGTTTCCGCTATGAACCGCAACGAGCTCCGGGCCGCGCAACAAGACTTCCTCAAGGCCTACGCCCTCGACCCGAGCAATGCATTCGCCAATAACAATATCGGCTACCTCTCGGAGATTGAAGGTGACCGCGAGACCGCTCAATTTTTCTATGATCGAGCCCAAGCGCTCGGCGGTGCGAATACGCCGGTGGGATTAGCCACACGAAGTTCTGCCGAAGGTATGAGACTGGGACAGGTGGCATCGGACAGCGATGCAAAAGTGGAAGCCAAGGTCCAGGATGAACGCAGCGCTCGCCGCCAGCGGCACGAGCCAATTCTCCTGCTGCGCCGCGACAATTCAGTAGTGCAGGAACCAGCCACGCCTCCTGCAACCGTTCCGCCGCCGCAGTAGGATTCGCGCGCGGGAGCGGGCACTTTTGCCAGGCTCTCGCTCGCGCCTAAATTCCTCGCCTAAAAATCCGGTTCCTGGTAACGCCCGATGTCGGTTTCCGGGTCGTAAGAAAAGTAGCGCACAAGGTTTCTCAAGTAGCGCAGCAGCGTGTTGACGTTGGTGTAGTACCAGCAACAGCGCGTCATCTGCGGGGAGAATCCACAGATAAACCGGAATCGGCCAAGCACCCCGGGCCGGCTCAACATCGCCGCCGCCATACGGTGGTTGCCATCCAGTATCGTCAAGGGCCCGGTGTCATTAACTCCGATCAGCAGAACCGTCGGGTTGATCAGGTTCTCCTCGACTGAGAGGCTGAGCAGCCGCAGCTTGCGAAAAAACTCGTCGTCCCGGCATTCTTCCATCTTTGGACGCATGCGCTCCACTACGTCCTTCATGTAAAAGCTGCCATCCGCAATCCGCCGCCACTGCGCGCGCGGGAAAAAGCGGATCCGTTCCAGGTCGTCATACTTCAGCTCGACTTCGAACCACTTCGTATCCGCGGGAAGTTCCCGCCACATCGGTCCTCGCCGTAGAAACAGCAAAGCCTGCCGCAGTGCGTTCTCCCGGGAACTGTTCAAGTTAGGTTTTTGCACCAAGTGATCGAATTCGCTGCGATAGTCGTCGAATTCAGGATGATGAAACTCACTCCTCAGAAACTCCGACATTACCTCTTCCTCCGTCAGCAACCGGCGAAGGCTCAAACTGCTGTACGTGCCCAGAGCTTTCGGGGTCAGTTGATGCCGTAATAAAGGAATCATCAGAACGAAGAGCAGGATAATCATCAGGACCAGCTGCACCACGATTACTTCGCGCAGCGTGTTGTGCAGCAGATAAACCCCCAGCGCCAGTGCGCCACTGAAAGCCAGCTGCAGCCAACTGGTGTTCGCGATCTTGCGCGACATTTCGTAGGTAATAATCACCGAACTCAGCGAATAGATTCCCGCGGTGATGGCATAGAGAATCAACAAAGGAGCCAGCTTCCCGTAGCTGCCCATTTCAAATTGAGCGCCAAAAAGCGTTTTCCAAAGAAAGCTGGGAATCATCCACAGTCCGAAAATCAGAACTGACAGGATTAGAAAGACCATCGAGAGGGAAGTGAACAGCACCGGGCTGGCCTCGTGCTCGTCGGCGCCCGCGCTGGCCGAGACCGGAAACATGGTATTCACTACAGACCACGCGCACATATTAACCAGCCTGCCCACCAATGCAACCGCGGCGTACAATCCCGCCTCCACCGGCGGAAAGAAATGCTTTACCAGAACAATGTCAAAGTTATTGATTACGGTTTGGCCGGAGAAGAAAACGATAGCCTGCAGGCCTTCGCGAAATGAAATTGCGATGCCCTTAAAGCGGAGTGAAGTCACACCCGGGCTCGGCAGAGCTGCAAAGTAAGTGACAATCACCGCGATCACACTGGCGAGAACGGCGCCTCTCACGCCCAATCCCAGCTTGATGAGCACATATACTCCGCCCAGCCGGACCATCCCCTCCAGCATAAAATTGATGGCGAGCGGTCCGAAGGCGTGAATTCCCTGGATGTAACCGCGGCGGACTCCTAGCGGAACATAGAATGTCGTTCCAATCGCCAGCAGCGTGATCAGGAAGGGATCCGGCAGATTCAGGTAAGCCGTCAGCGGGTGCTTGAACAAAAACAAAAGCAGGCCAATTCCGATTCCGGCAATCCATGCGCGCTGGTGCAGGCTGGCAAAAACGTGAACTCGTTCTTCCGGGGCTGTGCTCTTCGCCACATATTTCGCGCACACCACCTGGAACGCCAGCGTAATGCAGGACAGCAGCATCAGGATCGTGTACACCGCCGTGGCGTGGGCGAATCCGGTCGGGCCCAGCAGCCGCGCCGTCACCACGTTGTAGAGCAGATTGGTCACTCCCACCAGTCCCGACCCCGCAAGCAGTGTCAGGCTGCCCCCGAGGAGCTGGGACCTTAGCGTCTTCGCCGGCGCCTTTGTGGTTGCGGAGTTCGCCTCCGCCGTGACGGTCACATCGCTTTTCGTTGTTTCTTCCATGGGGCGGGGTGTCAGCATGAATATTTAAAACAGCGTGAAGTGAATTACCGGAAGTATCGTGTTCTTGGAGCCGCCGGCGAAACTGTAAAAAGTCTGCTGCTGCACTCCGAAAGAAAACCGGAATGGGTGCGCTACCGGCGCTCCCACGCCGCCCTCAATCGACCCCCCGCGGCGGGCGCGCGTGTAAGCCACTATGAATTCGCTTTGCGCATTGTCATATTGGTGAAAGCCTTCGCCGCGCGAAAGCAGAAACGAGCCCTGCACGTCCCAGCGCGGGTTGGCGCGGAACTCGAAGCGCCCTCCCGGCAGAAACGCTTGTGCAATGGCGTAATTCGTGCTCTGGACTCTCCACGACCGTAGATCCTCGGCCAGCACCGCCGCGGTCAGCCGGCTGCCGAATTTCTGCTGAAATCCTATGTAACTCGAGGTATTGAAATATTCCTGCACCAGGGGATGAAACAGAAGATCGCGCACCGTGTATCCGGTCAGCAGGGAAGTGTGTCCCCAGGGCCTTCCCACGGTAAATTCCGCGCTCCCCGAAAGGTCTCGCGAACTTAAATTCTGGTCGGTGAACGGTCCGGCTTCGCGAACCCCGCTGCCGTTGAACGAAACCCAGTTGCGGAAATAACTGGTGGATATATACAGAAACTGCCGAAAAAGATTCTGACTCATGTACACCGGTGAGATCGTGTCCCGCCGGATATCGTACTGCAGGCCGCCATTGAAGGCGATGGAGTTCGCGCCCAGATGCAGTATCGGAGTGACTCCGCCATTGAGATACGTATCGTAGGTGTTGCGGTCCTGGATGACGTTCACGCTCGGAAAAAGGAATCGGCCCGTGGTAAAGCTTTCCCCCACAAAGCCGGAGATTACGGGCAAGCCGCCAAGATGAATCCGATAGTGAGAGTCCGCTAAATCCTCAAAAGAATGGCGCGGCGGAGGCAAAAGCGCGGGGTTCGTCACGTGAAGGATTTTGGCATCGAGAGTGTAAACGTTAATGTCTTCCAGCGCGGGCGCGAATGACGCCTCGGGGGCCAGGCTTACATTCTGCGTGATCTGATGGCCTTCCTCGACGGCGATTTCATTCTGCGCGGTCTGCGTCGCGGCCTGATTGTCCTGACCGGCGACCGTGTTGGCCTGCACGAACGAGGAAAGCGCATGCACCGTATCCTGCCGCTGCCGGTATAGGTTCGCCGCCGCAATCATGTAATCGTAATCGTCGGCAAAATCGCTTACCGGACCGAGACTGGCCAGGGCTTCCTCAGCCTTGTGCGTCTCCCCCTCGGCAACATACGTATTGGCCAGACCAATCTCCGCCATGGTGGGATTGGCTCCAGCCAGCTTGGCTTTATCGAAATACATTTCCGCCAGATCGAAGTCGTGTACCGCCAGAAAAATGTTCGCGGCTTCCAAAATATCTTCCGGCGACGCCGGGGACAGACTGATGCGAGCCTCGGCGAAACCGAGCGCGAGCTGCCGGTGAACATCGTCATAATGACCTTGCCGCATGAATACCTGCGCCACCGCCAGCCGCACTCCCAAACGGTCCCCGGTCGGAGCGTCCAGCGCGCGCGAGAATCGCTGCATGGCGGCATCCCGATCCCCCATGCTCAACAGCGCGCCTCCAGTCGCCATCAGGATGTCGACATCGTCTTTTCCATATTGTTCCGCCAACTGAATGTCGTGCATCGCCGCCGCTCGATCTAATTCCTTGGCATGAACCTGCGCCCGCAAGGCATAAACCCTGGCGTCCGTAGGACCCAGCTTCTCCGCCACGTCCAAAGCATTGAGCGCTTGCCGAGGCCTTCGCATGCGGAACAGCGTGTCCGCATAAGCCAACTCAGTCGACAAATCGTTTGGCGTTTCCTGCAGAGCGATTCTGTATTCCGGTTCGGCGTGGGCAAAATCCTGCTCTTGCCGGAACCCCTCGGCCCGCGCCAAATGCAACGCGTGCGATTTGCCAAGTATTTTTTGCGCCGCGTCCAGCTGAGTGAGCGCCGGCTTCGGACGATGCATCTGCAAGTCGGCGAATGCTAAACCAAGGTGCGCCTCGCCATAATCCGGCTGTAACTGCAGGGCGCTCTTGAAATCCTGCGCTGCCCTGCCCGGCTGGCGAAGATCGTTCAGAACGAATCCGCGATTCACGTATCCCGTCGCAATCTTCGGATCGCGTTCCAGCGCGCGCGTGTAGTCGGCCAGCGCTTCCTGCAACTGTCCGTTATGGCCATGAACGTATCCCGCAACCAGCGCCAGATCTTTGTCGTTCGGAAGAATCGGTTCGTACCTGGTTACCAGCGCTAATGCTTCGTCGTAACGCCCCAGATAGTAGAGATCGTAGGCCAGATACACTGCGCCTTCGCGATCATGCGGGAGTTTTGCAATCACATACTCTCCCAGCTTCGCCGCGTCGGCGTAATCGCCTTTCAACGTAAGGTAGCGCTCGCGTTCGCGGCTGACCTGCGGACTATCGTTCAGTTTGCCCTGAGCCCGATCCAGCCAGCGCTTCGCCAAATCTGGATTGTGCGCCTCCAGCGCGGCATTGGTGCCGCCCGCGATGATCATCGCGTTGCTGGGCATGCGCTGGTAAGCGTCTTCGTAATTCTTTTCGGCCGCGGGAAAGTCTTGCGCTGCCGTGTACAAATCTCCCAGAGCGAGACGAGGTTCGTAATCCTTGGGATGCGCCTCGATGGCGCGTCTGAAATAACTCTCGGCCAGTTTTGCATCCCCGTTGTCGCGCGCCAGATAACCCAGCGACGATAGAGCGGTTCGATTGCTCTTATCCAGTTCGAGGACCTTCAGAAAAGTGGCCTGGGCCGCATCCTTTTGCCCAAGCTTCCATTGCAAACTCGCGTAATTCAAAAGCGAATTAACATTCGAGGGCGCCAGAGACAGCGCTTCCTGCAAATCTTTATTCGCCGCGTCCGTGTTGCCGGAACCCGCTTCAATCGCGGCTCGTAGCCGTAACATTTCAGGACGGGAAGATGTGGGAACCGTGACCTGATTAATGGCCGCGAAGGCCGCATCCAATTGCTGCTTGGCCGCGGCTTCATCGTCCTGGCGCAAATCCAGCTCGTAAAGATTCAACCGCAATTCAATCGGATACAGTGGCCCTTCCGGAACCTGCGCCGGAAGATTGTTCAGCGCCAAACTGTATTCCGCGCTGGAGTCCGCATAGCGGTCGTCCGCTTCGGCAATCGCACCCAGAATCGCATGCAGACGATAGTTTTTGCTATCGATCCGCTTGGCATCTTCCAGAAAGCTTTGCGCCGCATCGGGCTGGCCCAGGCTCACCCATGCCTGCGCCGCACTCAGATCAAGACCGATATTTCCCTTCGCAGCTTTCGCCAGTCTTGTATATATGTCCGCAGCTTCCTGCTGCTTCCCGGCAAGCTGATCGGTGTAGGCCAGTTCAGCTTCAACATCCCCAGTCTTATTTGGAATCGCCTGCAAAGTGGCTATGGCTTGATCGTACTCACCTTGATCGCGATACACGCCGGCAATCGCGCGCAATACTTCAGGATCTTTCGGCCCTCGACTCTTGGCGCGATTCAGGTAGTGGGTGAACTCATCCGGCTGGCCGAGCCGCTGATAGGCGTGCGCAATTAGAAGGTCGGTGTGCGGCGAACCCTGCAGCATGTCCGCCTTCTTCAGAAATTCCAAAGCCTGCGTGGGATCGGAGTTCAGTAATAGTTCACCCGCCAGCGCCCAGCTATTTGCGTCTTTCGGATTCACCTCTACAACTTTTTTCAGCAGCTGTTCCGCTTCGGCATCGCGTCCCATTTTGGCATAAGTCTGCGCCAGTCCGGCCATTCCGCTCGCCGAACCGGGCCGCAATTTCAGCCCGCGATTAAAAGCATCCACCGATACCTGATAATGGCCGCCCAGCCGGTCACAATAGCCCAGCAAGAACCAGAGGTCGGCATTTTGCGGAGCGGAATGTGCCGCGCGCTCGGCAAAAGATATCGCCGCCGCGTAGTCATTTCTTTTCAGTGCATCCTGCGCAGCCCGCGCCTGGCGCGCAACGTCGATGCTCGACCCCCACCCCAGTCCGGACCCGCCTTGGCTGGAGCTGTCCTGGGCATTATCCGGCGCGGGAGCCGTCGGCTTCTGACCATGAGAGGCCGACCCAGGAGAGGCAGACCCAGACGCAGTTCCGCCTTGGCCATTTATGTCGTATGTCTGAGCGAGAGCTGAACTGAATAGTAAAAGAACGCAAAAGCTCGTGAGCGGAAATCGGCTTTTCACAAAATCACCACGCTATGTACAAGTCTTGGGTAACCTCCCGCATCAACAATTTTCTGCGGCCACCATCAGATGCTACTCCGGTCCCTAAGGCTGCTTTCCTTAAAAGGCCCTTATCTTAAAACGCGTAAAATAAAGTAAACCTCGACCCACATTTCGGAATCCAAGCTGTTCGCTGCGGAGTCATGGGCGCGATAGGAGCCCACTATTGTGATTACTGGCCAAAATACTTATTCTCGTCCAATTCCACTTCTTGCAATTGTTCTGGTGGCGCTTGCCGTTCACGGCCCGTTGCTGATGATGCAACTCCCGGCTGGTTCGTTCGATGCAAACTTCCACATGTTTTTTGCATCGCACTACGCCCATCACTGGTTCAATCCCTGGAATGAAAAATGGTTCGGAGGTTTTTCCCAGACCACGTATCCGCCTCTCACCCACCAGTGGATCGCCCTGCTGTCGAATGTGGTCGGTTTGAAGATGGGTTACATGCTGGTGCAGTTGCTCGCTGTTCTGCTGCTGCCGGTAGGAGTTTTTCGCTTCGCCAGAATTTGGGTCGACGATCGCGCCGCTAGCTATGCCGCCTTGGGCAGCGTTTTTCTTGGAGCCCTGGCCTTTCTGGTATATCAGGCTGGCCAGCTCGCGACGGTCGCGTCCGCCGCTCTTTATCTAAACGCCTTGCCTTATTTCTATCAATGGATGACGGAGGCTTCACCGCGCTCTCTCATCAAAGGGGTGGCCATCAGCCTCACTGCTGCGGCCGCTCATCACGTCACTCTGATTTTCGGCGTCGTACTGTTCGCCGGCCCCGTCCTCTGGACAGCTTATTTGGATGCCCGTGACGAACGCGTTGCGGGATCCATCGCCGGTGTGTTTTCACGAGCGGTGGTGTTTGGAGTTCTCGTCGCCGCGGGCGTAGGCATCGTGCTTCTGCCCTATTGGCTGGCCCTCATTCAACATCCCATTCACCAGATTCCCATTCCGCACGACAGCCGCGCCAATTTCCTGCTCAATTCCATTACGGCGGTCAACTATTTCGTGATTCCTTATGGAGCTTTGATTCTGGCTCTGCCTTTCATCGTGATTCGCGGCGCATCGTTCTCGCGATGGAGGCCCTTGCTGTTCGGCTTCTGGCTCACTTTTATTTTTGGCCTCGGCGGTACCACACCGTTGCCGCGCTGGCTGCTGGGACGCGCCTACGAAGTTCTGACCTTCGAGCGCTTCACCTTCTGGGCCACGCTGATGGCGATGCCCTTGGTCGGAGTCCTCGCCGTGGAGCTTCTCGATCGCTTCCAGTCGAAAGCCGCCATCGGTCTCGCGCTCGCGTCGGTGGCGACGATTGGCACTGCTCTGTTTTGGCTCAACGCCAATCCCTTTCGGCCCTCCGCCACTATGAATGTGGAGCCCGTCATCGCCTTCCTCAACCGCGATGGCCACGATTCCTTTCGCTATATCACCCTGGGTTTTGGAAGTGAACTGGCAAAGGTTTCCACCTATACGAATGCCGGCAGCGTGGATGGCGACTACAACTCAGCCCGCCTTCTGCCCGAGATGACGCACTACGGCTCCGCGCAGCTCACCAACGCGAAATTCTACGGTACCGCCGGCATGTCAGCTCTGCGCGCCATGCTCGAGCACGCCAACCGCTACGGCTTGAAATACATTTTCGTGCACGACCCTTATTACGAGCCGCTGCTCACCTTCGTCGGATGGCGAAAGATTGAAACCTTCGGCAGCGGCGAAATCACTGCCTGGGCCAAGGAGGACGTCCCTCCCGCCCACAAGATTGGCTCCGACGCGATGCCCGCGCCCTGGCAGGGGCTGCTCTGGGGCACATTGCCCATCGGCCTGAGTTTTCTCGCGATTTTCCTGGAGTTCTTCTTGCCCGACCCGCGGCGCGTCGTTGTCGGTGCACCGGTTCCGGTTCGTTCCGAAAATCGCGAACAACATATCGTGGCCTCGTAGCGGCCTGAGGAATTTCGCATGAAATATGCTGTTCCAATTATTCTCGTCGCAGTAACCGCCGTTTTAATGATCATGGGCCTATTCGTGACTGCCCAGGGCGGTAACACGATCGGGGTGACCAAGGGCTCTGCTCTGCACACCGCTAAAGCCACCACTCCCGATCAAGCCCTCACGAACCTTCTGTCAGATGTGCAGCGCCGCAATTGGGACCGTGCCTTCGCCGATGTCCCGTCCTCCAGCGGGGTGACGGAACAGGCTTTCATTCAGGATTGGTACGGATCGAACGGAAGCCTGCGCTCCTTCTCCAGTCTGGAAGGCTATGATGTGCGGCCTCTTCACATCACCAACGACGAAGCTCAAATGCGCGTGCGTTTGCACTTCTCTACTCCCGTGGGTCCGCTCGAAGACGTCCGCGATTTCCACTTGGTTCGTGACGGCGACGTCTGGAAGACGGAATGGCCGAAGGTCCAGGTCCCCAGCGTTCCTGCAGAAGTAGTTCCGGTCACCTACCTGCGCTGGGATTTAGTCACTGCTACGGCCGACGGTGAGTGGGGCTCGGGAAACGTCGACGCCCCGCACGTCCGAATTATTTCCATGAACGCCGTGGATTCCGCCGAAGGTGCAGTCGTCATGGGCGAAGTGACGAATGAAGATACCGTTCCCGCATTCGTCACTGTCAACGCCACTCTGGTCGACGGCGCAGGCAATCCCATCGACGACGAGAGCAGCTTCGATAAAATCGCCCACATTCTGCTGCCCAAACAAGTCACCCCGTACCGCATCGACTTTCCGAATCTGAATCTGAAGAACGTCAAAAACGTTCACATGGACGTCAAGGCAACTCTGGTCCCCGCATCCGCCGATCCCGTGATCGGCGTCATGAATCAGAAAATTGACACCGATCCCCAAGGCAAGAGCGTTCTCCGCGGTGACCTGCTGAATCAGAGTGGACAGACGGTGAACATTCCGCACGTCATCGCCAGCTTCTACGACAACAACGGCAAGGTCGTGTGGGTATCGGATGGCTACGTCGATCGCGCGCTGCTGCCGCTATCGTCGGAGCCCTTTGCGGTCGAGCTTCCAAAAAACCTATCGTCGACGGTGCACAGTTTTCACGTCGTCGTCAACCAATTCAGCATAGGCAAGTCCTAGTATGACAAGTCCTAGCATGACAAGTCCTGGCATGACCCGCCTGCTAAGAATTTGCGCGGCAACGTATCTGGCGGCAGCCTGCGTGGGAGTGTGTGCAGCCCAGGATCTTCATATTCCTGAATCCCCGGCAGCCGGCCAGGAGATCTCCATCTCCACCAGCGGAAGCGGCAAAGCAACTTTCTATCTCACCGGTCCCGGCGTGTCGCGCAAGAACGACGTACCCCTCGGCGAGGACATCCATCTGGCAGCGCAGGATTTGCGCAACGCCGGTCATTACGTCGCGATTCTTTGCTCGGACACTTGTAAGAGCGCAAGCTTTTATGTGAGCGCCGCCAAGCCGCTCAGCCTGACTTTTCTCGTCCATCCCTCGCGAGTTCCCGTAGCGCTGCATGACGCGATCAGCGGCGTGGCCTTCCCCTTCGACCAGTATCACAACCTGGTGCTTGCGCCCGTAAACGTAAACTTCCAATTGAATGCCAAAGAGGCGTCTCTGTTTTCTCGCGCAGTCCGCACCAAGAACGGCGTTGCATGGTTCCGTACACCATCGGGCAAGTCAGCCGGACCACTGCAGGTGACGGCCGCCCTCGATGACGTGACGGCGCGGCGCGCGGTGCAGCAAGTCGCCTCCGATCCCTGCAACCTGCGCATTACCGGCCAGCGCACGAAAACCGGAATCCTCGTCCAAACCGAACCGGTTCATGATTGTGCGGGAAATGTCTTGCCGGATGGCACCATCGTCACCTTCACTGCAACCGGACCTCATGGAAAGGGCACAGTGGATGCACCGATCAAGCAGGGTGTAGCGCGCGCTCAAATGGATTCAACCGGCGTCGCAGTGATATCCGCGGCCTCCGGCGTGGTCATGGGAAATGAAATCCGCGTGGAGGCCCGGCCATGAGCCGAACCGTCAAGCGTGCAGATTACTTTCATCTCTTCGCAGTCGCCGGAATCCTCTTCCTCGCCTCCTCGCTCAATTCCTACGCGGCTGACGCTGCCGTGCAAGTCCAACTCGATGTGAACAAAGCTGGCCCCCGCGCCGTCGAAAGCCTGACTGAGCGCGGAATCCTTCGCGATTATCGCTTTGCCTGGAGCAGCATGGCCCAGGCCCTCCAGTTCAACACCCTCGACTCACTCGAGGGCCCGTTTTCTGGACAAGCCCGCCAGTGGCTGCGGCAGACGGTTACAAGCCAGCAGCAATCTGGATTAAGCCGACGCTATAGTGACCAAAGTCACCACCTGGAGGCGGTGTTCTATGCGCCCGAGGGCGACGTCATCGAACTGCACGACACGGCCCAATACCACCTGCAGATCCTGGATGGAGACAAAACCATCCTCGACGAAAATGTTGTCGTCCACTACGTCGTTCTCATGACTCCCGGCGCCGATCGCTGGACGATTCGCCAGCTCCAGGCCGTGCCACAATTTTGATCAATCGCGCCCGCGAGCAAAGCTCACCTCGAACCGATCATCGGCCACTGACCACTGGCCACTGTTCCCCGCGCGCCAACCGAACACTCCCCCGCCGCATCTTACTTAGCTTGGGTGGGTCGAAAGAATGGAGTCGTCCTTTGCCGAGGTCGTTGCTAAGTTTAACCATAGCTTTGTTCGTGATGGCGAGCGGTTGTACCACGCTCGGCGCCCATCACGTTCTGCCGCAGAACGCCATGGCGCCCGGAGCCTCCCCCAAGCTTCTCGCCGTCTACATGCCATGGTTCGGTAACCATACCCACATGGATGTGGGTTACTCCAGCGAGGATCCCGCGGTTCTGCGCAAGCAGATTCAGCAGGCCCGCCACATGGGTATCTCCGCTTTCGTCGTCGACTGGTACGGCGAGAGCAATCCTTATTCCGATCACAACTTCGCTCTCGTGCAGGCCGCCGCCAGCGAAAGCCATTTCCAGGTCGCTCTTCTGTACAACGAAGCTGAAGATGAAAATGCCCAGGAGACCGACGCCGAGATCGCGTCTCTCGACGAAGCTTACAAAAAATACATCGGACCCGACGCCAAGTATCGCGATTCCTACCTCACCTACAATGGCCATCCGATCATTTTCATTTTTCCCAAGAGCGGCCACGTCGATTGGAATCGCGTTCGCGAACACTGCAGCAGTTGGGAGAGTCCGCCTCTTTTGATTTACAAAGACCAGCCGCCCGAAAAGTTCGCCGATGATTTCGCCGGCTCCTACGCCTGGGTGCAGCCCGGCCCTGGCGGATGGGCCGCCGATGGCAGCAACTGGGGCGAGCCCTATCTCGAGAACTTCTACAAGACCATGCAGAAGCATCCCGATAAAATCGCCGTCGGCGGCGCCTGGCCAGGATTCGATGATTCCGCCGCCAAATGGGGTCTTAACCGCCACATGCAAAGTGCCTGCGGCAAAACCCTCGACCAAACGCTGAATTTTTATCAGCGCTACTACGACAGCTCCAAGCCGCTTCCGTTTCTTTTGATTGAAACCTGGAACGACTACGAGGAAGGAACTGCGATTGAACGCCGCACCGCCACCGAATGTGGCGGCGACGCGGGTTCACAGTCCAGCCCACACTAAATAAGCGATTTAAGCCTCTGTTTCACAACCGGATGCTCGGTTTCGTCATCGAATAGCAGCTACGAAATGCTTTTGCCACGAACCCAGGTGAGTTGAAACTATGGATGTCGCGAAAAACTCCACGAAGTGTCTAACCCTGCTCTCTCAGCTGCTACTGGGCGTCGAGGACAACAACGTTTCTGGCAGCACAGCCAGCGTGCTCCCGGACCGCGGCCCGGACCGCAACGAAGACATCTCGCGGATCATTTCCACATTCAGTCCGCAGGATTTCGCCGACCTTTGGAGCCTGGCAAATTCACATCATGTAATCGCCCGAGCCTTTCCTGTGCTGCATCGGAAAATGCTGGCGCAGGGCCACGATCAGGCCGATTGGGTCGATCATGCCATCGTGAAAGAGCGGGCACGCATCCAGCACGCACTTTCTTTCCTGTTCCCCATTTGTGAAGCCTTGAAGGAGGCTGGCGACGTCATCGTGATCAAGTCTCTCGATCACTGGCCCGACCTCGGAAACGACCTGGATCTCTTCAGTAATGCGCCGCCCTCAGACGTCGTAGCCGTCATGTCGAAACGCTTCCAGGCGCATCCCGACGAACGAAGCTGGGGCGACCGCCTGGCGAACAAATGGAATTTTGTTGTTCCCGGTCTGCCTGAACTGGTCGAGATACACATATCGCGTCTGGGCCAGACGGGAGAGCAAGTCGCTATCACGAATTCTCTGGTCTCACGAGCCGGCACCGTGCAGCTCGACGGGCAGCCTTTTCCCGTGCCCGCGCCGGAAGATCGCTTGATCATCAGCACTCTGCAACGCATGTATCGCCACTTCTATCTGCGGCTGTGCGATGTCGTCGATACCGCCCGCTTGGTGGATTCAGGCTCCGTCGACTATCCCTATCTCAAAAACCTGGCTCAGTCGGCTGGCTTATGGGATGGCCTGGCCACTTATCTGGTCACCGTCTCGGGATATGTAAAGACATACCGCGGAGAATATCTTCCCCTGCCATCGCTGGTAACCGATGCCGCTCACTTCGGCAATGAACTGGTTTATTTCAAGCGAAAGTTTTTGCGGATCCCGATTTTTCCGCAAGCTGCCAGGTTCTATGCCTCGGAGTGGAAAAGGCTGCTGCTCAACGGAGATCTGCGTAGCACTTTACGCCTGAGCTTGCTCCCCGGCTTGGCTGCGGCAGCGGCTCTGGAATTAAAAATTACCGGAAGCGACAAGGGAATCTGGTGACTTCAGAAGCGCCTGCACTTGGGTTCTAGGGGCTTCACCGTATTGCGATTGAGTAAATGGACTCCTATCGTGGATGAGGTCGGCGGCAAGATTGGAAGCTGTTTCATAAATGGGTCTTGGGAAGGGCATGACTTTAATTGTGCCGCCCCAGACCAATAAAGACGCGGGCTTTAGCCCCCGAGGGGGTCGCAGTTTACTCCTTCGGCTCATTTACTTTATCTGTATTTTTCGGAAGGATGGACGGATTGGTTCGTATTCTCGTAGTCGACGATAACCCGGCGGTCCGTCACTATCTGCGCTCTCTGCTGGAGCAGCAAAGCACGTGGCAGGTTTGCGACGAGGCTCGCACCGGCGGAGAAGCCTTGCAAAGAGTTAAGAAAAATCCTCCGGACATGATTTTGCTGGATTTTCAGATGCCCGATTTAAACGGGTTGGATGTCGCCCGGCAGATTTCGAACCTGTTTCCCGAAATTCCGATTCTGATGGTCACCATTCATCTGTCGAAACAACTGGCCGAGGAAGCGCGCCGGGCCGGGATTCGTGGGGCCTGCGCGAAATCGGATGTTGGTTCCATCGTCGAGGCGGTAGACGCTCTATTGCATGCGAGAGAATATTTTCCAGTCAGCGTCTCGCTCGAGAATTAGGGGTTTCCCAATTTGGCTGGCTGCCCGGCNNTTGTGTGCCCGCAATTGCACTGCGGTGATTCGCGTAGGGGTCTGCGGCAGGGCAAACTCAAAAGAGCCGACCGTGGAGAAGTAATGAGGTTACACGGTGCAGCATCGGAAAAGTGAAAACTGTATGGCGGTTCGCATCCTGTTGGTGGACGATCACCCAATTGTAAGGCAAGGGTTGAGGACTCTACTCCAGGGACGACAAGACTGGGAAGTGGTAGGCGAAGCTTCGGACGGCATCGAGGCCGTGGAAAAAGTCGAGAGCCTGCAACCTGACGTAGTCGTGCTCGACGTCACCATGCCTCGCATGAACGGTCTGGAAGCCTGCCGCTTAATTCAGCAGAAGCGCAAGAACTCCGGGCTGGAAGTCTTGTTCGTCACTCAGCATGACTCTCCGCAGATGATGCGCGAGGCCCTGGATGCGGGCGCTCGAGGCTACGTCGTTAAATCGAACGCCGCCCGAGATTTGTTGGAAGCCGTCGAATCCGTCAGTCAGCATCGCGTCTTTACAGCATTAGCCCGGAGCCCGCAAGCTTCGGGTTGAAGGCTGGCCGCCGTAGGTCCAGCCCGTCGAACTCAGAACGATTTGTAACCGGAGGAGAATCTGCCATGAAACTGCGAATCCTGTTAGCCGACGATCATGAAATTGTGCGTCGAGGGTTATGTTCGCTGCTCCAGAAACATGAAGGCTGGGAAGTTTGCGGAGAGGCGTCGGATGGCCGCGAAGCCGTGGAAATGGCCAAGCGTCTGAAGCCCGACGTGGTCATCGTTGACATTGGCATGCCCAGCCTCAACGGCCTGGACACCACGCGCCAGCTCATGCAGCATGATCCGCAATTCAAAGTCATTGTCCTGACCATTACCGATTCCGATCAGGTCATCCGCGAAGCGCTCGACGCGGGGGCCCGCGGCTTTGTGCTGAAATCTGACGCCGCCCGCGATCTCGTCTCCGCCGTCGAAGCCCTGCAGAGCAAGCGCATGTTCTTTACGCCCCGAGTCAACGACCTCGTCTTGGCGGGGTTCCTCGACAAAGGGCATGTCGTCGCCCGCAATGAAGCGCCCAGCCTGCCCACTCTGACGGTTCGGGAACGTGAAATCACTCAACTGTTGGCTGAAGGCAAGAGTTCCAAGGAAGTAGCCACGCTGCTGAATTTGAGCACCAAGACCGTGGAAACTCATCGCAGCAACATCATGCGAAAACTCAGTCTGCACTCGATTCGCGATCTGGTGGTTTACGCCATCAAGAACAACATCATCCAGATCCAGATGCCGGCGCAGATTCGCAGCGCGCCCGAAACCACCGTCGTCTAGATCGGCTAGGGTCGAAAGCTGCGGCTTTTAGAGGTTGCGGAAAAGTTCGATTCGCGGCGCTTTGAAAGGGCNNCCCGCGAAGGACTATAACCGCTAGCCTCCCTAACGCTTCCCCTCCGGCGGGTAATATCCACTCCGTGTTCTTACCGTTAGCTTTCCATACCCCGGGGCGTGTACCTCCACCCGCAGGGACTGGTATTGCGGTTTCACATTCTGATTCCGTGGTTTATACGCCAGGATGTATTGGCTTCGGATATCGTGTGCCACGGTTCGCGTAATGTTATCCACTTGATCCAGCGAATCCGGAAAATATGCCACCCCGCCCGTGCTTGAGGCCAGGTGCTGCAGCGCCTCGCGCCCCTCCCCTCGCAGCCCGCTTCCTAAAAGCCCAATCGCATAGAGTGTCGGACCATTCGCCTGCTGCAACTTCCGCGAAGCCTCCTGCAAAGTTTCCTGGCTCATGTTGTCCTGGCCATCCGTGATCACCAACAGAACTTTCTTGCTCAGTACCGAGTTGTTCTCCAGATGAACCGCCGACGCCACAATCGCGTCGTACAGCGCGGTGCTTCCTTTCGCGGAAACTTGATGCAACGCCGCTTGCAGCAGATTTACGTCAGACGTGAAATCCTGATCCAGATACGGATTCTGCCCGAAGTTCACCACGAAGACTTGATCCTGAGAATTGCTGGCGCGAATCAGGTTTAAAACCGCGTCGTTCACTTGTTGCCGCTTGTCGCGCATGGATCCCGAATTGTCCACCACAATGCCGATCTCTACCGGGACGTCCTCCCTGCGGAAAGATGTAATCGGCTCGGGGGTTCCGTTCTGCGTAATCGAGAAGGCGCTTTTATCCAATCCAGTAATCAGGTGCCCCTGCTCGTCCACCACAGTGGCGTGAAGTACCACTTCTTCCACCTGTTTCTTGAAGACAAACATGCTCCCCTGATCATCGGCGGTTGGTGCTTGCGCGGTGGGTAGCTCATCCGGTGAATTGGGCTGTGCGGAATCGTTTTGACCGGGCGTCGTTTGACCGGGAGCGGTTTGCGCGCTAGGCGCACTTCCAGTAGTGCGAGGCGGCGCGGCTGCCGGAGCCTGGGCCCAGGCGGATGGCGCCAGCATTGCGCCAAGCAAAAAGGTTGAAGTTAGCGAGGCAACGCCCCAGGTAGCGGCTGAGCGCATGGAAATTCCTCCGTCGTGTATTGGATGCCATCTTTTCCACCGGTGGAGGTTCCCGACGCAACTTTCTTCTCGGCAAACACCCTAGTCCGGTCGTCCCGCCAAGCCAGCCGAAAAAAGGTGTTCCATACCTGGTTCGGCCTCTTATGCATGAACTTAATGCGCGGATTCTGTGCAACCGCCCTTGGCTGTGGGAGCAACTTATTCTTAACAAAAAACTTGCCTGCGGCGGCAGCTCCCGTGGCAACTGAGGCGTGCGAGTGTTGCGAATCCTGATCGCGGACGATCACGAGGTGGCGAGGAAAGGTATTCGCTCACTACTCGAAGACCACGCCGGATGGCAGGTCTGCGCCGAAGCCAGAGATGGCCGCGAAGCCGTCGAACTGGCCAACAAACTCGACCCTGACGTTCTCCTCCTCGATATCGGAATGCCCAATCTCAACGGCCTGGACGCTACCCGGCAAATCCTCGCAACCCGGCCCGAGGCTCGCATCCTGATTCTTACCATCCACGATTCCGAGCATGTGGTACGCGAAGTGCTCGCCGCCGGAGCACGAGGTTTCCTGCTTAAGTCCGACGCTGGCCGCGACCTGGTGGCCGCCGTCGAAGCTTTACAAAATCGCCGCACCTTCTTTACTCCAAAAGTGGCGCAGATGATGCTCGATGGCTACCTCCGTCCGAACGAAGAGCGCGACACCTCCGACCAGCACATTCTCACTCCTCGTGAGCGGGAGGTAATCCAGCTCGTCGCCGAAGGAAAAACCACCAAAGAGATCGCTACGGCTCTTAACTTAAGCGTCAAGACCGCGGAAACTCACCGCACCAACCTGATGCGAAAACTCGACCTGCATTCGATCGCCGATCTCACCCTCTACGCTGTGCGCAATGGAATCGTCCAGATCTACTAAACGGATTTTCATTCATCGTGATTGGGAAATCACTGCGTTGCTATCCACCAATCTTTAAGGCCAGTTCCGTCACCCGGATACACAATCGACCC
Organism: Acidobacteriaceae bacterium; assembly: GCA_003131635.1. Lineage (GTDB taxonomy): Bacteria > Acidobacteriota > Terriglobia > Terriglobales > Acidobacteriaceae > Sulfotelmatobacter. The sequence continues at coordinate 8,679 of PKVZ01000116.1, read as the reverse complement.
GATATTCGCCGCCGCCATCCTTGGCTAGTCTGTGAAAGCTAAGTGACCGGATCGGATAGCGCATGCAGAAAAGGAGATTACGATGCTCTGGACCATTGCGGTAATACTTCTCGTTTTGTGGTTGCTGGGGATGGTCAGTTCCTACACTCTGGGTGGGTTCATCCATATCTTGCTGGTGTTGGCGATCATCGCCGTTCTGGTGCGCCTCATCCAAGGTCGCAACCCGGTTTAGCTCACCGCCTTTGGGTCGTATGCCGATCCTAGGGGCGTGCTGCTTTTGTTCGGCAAGGAAACAAGTGGTCCGCTTCCGGGCCACATCTCATGAGAGGAGCAATAATCATGGATAAGGATCGTGTTGAAGGCAAGGTTAAGGATGTAGCTGGTCGCGTCGAACGGCAAGTCGGCGAGTGGACCGGAGATTCCGAGAAACAAGCGCACGGCGCGGCTAAGCAAGCCGAAGGCAAAGTGCAAAACACTTGGGGCAGGGTAAAAGATGCCGCCAAAGACGCCACCAAGGAAAATCGCGACGCCAATGCCGAGGCCGACGAGGCCGAAGAACGAAGAATCAAGTCCGAGCGCAAAGCAGGCTAACCAGTCCTGCAGGCGTCTCGAAACCATTTCTGCCAAAACTGCCGCCCGGTGAGGTCTGCCGGGTGGCTTTTTTTGCAAGCAGCGGACAGGCCGTAAAAGACGGGCAAGCTAGTGGGGGAAGCCGTCCTCAGAGCCTTCCCCGGGCGCCATGTGCACTTGAATAATATTGTTCTTTACCGCGTACAAAACCAGATCCCGGATGGAGTGAAAGCCCAGCTTCCGCATGATATTGCTGCGATGGGTTTCCGCCGTCTTCGTGCTCAGATTGAGAACCGACGCAACTTCCTTCGAACTCTTTCCCTCTGCCAGCAATTGAATTACTTCTTTCTCCCGAGGCGTCAAGCTCGGAAAGGTCGGAGGCATGCCGCGCGTCGCTACCGTTCCCTTTTCCAGAAAGCCCGCCAACACCATCTCATTGACTCGCGGCGTAAAAAACATCTGTCCCCGCTGCAGCGCTTCGATGGCGGAAACCAGGTCCCGTACCGCATCGGACTTGAGTACGAACCCGCGGGCGCCGGCATCCAACGCTTCCCGAATAACTTGGTCGGAGTCCGTGATGGTCAGAACGATAATCTTAAAGCTGGGATCGTGCTGCACCAGTTGCCGCGTGGCTGCCAATCCGTTGAGATTTGGCATGCCTATATCCAAAATTATAAAATCCGGTTTCAACTGTTTCGCTTTCTCCACCGCCTCGCGCCCGTCCGCGGCCTCCCCGCAAACCTCCCAGCCTTCCTGCATCTGCAACAAAGCAGACAAGCCGCGCCGTACCACCTCATGATCGTCGGCGATCAGAATGCGGACTTTCAACGCGCGCCTACCCTTTCACCGCAATCGAAGTCGGAAGCAAATCAGTACATTGCGGGATTTCTTCTAAACTCGGTGTGTTTTGAATATAAGCGGCGCATATCCGCGGGCAATAAGGTGTTTGCTGTATTCCCAGGAGGGGTCACGGCGTTGCCGCCCTATGGCGCGATATCCCGCGACACGATACGATTGAAAGTTGTCGCGATTCTTGCCGAGGGGTGCCAGCTATGGCTGGCTGGATGTCGGGAACCCGCGATCGTCCTTTATGTCACCACGTAAGAATGCACAAGTGGCGTTCGTATCTGCTGTGGCAGTACTGCTTCTAAGCGCAGTTGCAGCCTACATCACCATCGGCCATCTCGAGAACAGTCAGATCTGGGTTGTTCATACCTATCAAGTCCAAAGCGTCCTCGGAGAAATAGACGCTGCTCTGTCCCGGTCCGCCCGCGCCCGTAACAGCTACGTCGCTGCCGGAAACGAGAGCGTGCTGGCTTCCTTCGAAGCGGCGATTCCAGAAGTGCAACAGAAATTATCGGAGGTGAGAAAGCTAACGCAGGACAATCCCAAACAGCAGGAATTGTGTTCCAGCCTCGAAAGCCTGACCCTGCAGCGCATCAGTTTGTTCAGACAGGAGATTTCCCTTCGCAAAGCCAAACCGGAGGATACCGCCGGCCAACGCGATATCGTCACCAAGGACTTGGCCGTTGCACTTGAAAGAGCCGCGATCATGCAGGAAATGCGCGACGAAGAGCAGCGCCTGCTCCAGGTGCGCAACACGGCGTCAAGCCGTTTCTTCTCCCTGACCGTCGCTATTTTGGTCATCACCTTCGCCGCGTCCCTTATCCTGTTCTCCATCCACTACCTGCTTCTGAACACCGAACTCGAAGCCCGCGCCCAGGCCGAGCAAGTCGCCCGCGAGAGCGAAATATCGCTGCAACACCTCACTTCGCGTTTGCTCCAGATGCAGGACGAGGAACGCCGTAAGTTCTCCCGCGAGCTCCATGACAGCCTTGGCCAGTATCTGGCCGGGGTGAAGATGAATCTCGAAATGTATGCCCGGGCTCAGCCGAATGACGCGCTGCTGGCCAGCGCAATTCGGCTTTTGGATGACTCCATCGCTGAGACCAGGACAATTTCACACCTACTGCATCCCCCACTTCTGGACGAAGTCGGATTCTCCTCCGCCGCGAAATGGTATCTCGAAGGTTTTTCCGAACGCAGTGGGGTTCAGGTCACAATGGATCTACCGGAGAATTTAGGCCGTCTTCCCAGAGACCTAGAGCTCGGACTCTTCCGGGTATTGCAGGAGAGTTTGACCAACATTCACCGGCACTCCAAAAGTTCCCGTGCCGAGGTTACCTTGCAATCTCTTCCTGGCAAGGTAATTCTCCGCGTGAAAGATTTTGGAAATGGAATCGTTCCGGAGCGATTGAAAGCTTTCCAAGCCAAAGGGACGGGCTTCGGCATCGGTTTGTCCGGAATGCGAGAACGAGTGCGCGAACTTAGAGGTCACTTGGATATTGAATCCAATTCCTCGGGAACCGTGATCTCCGTGACGCTGCCCCGAATCGCAGAGGCGCGCCCGGCCATTACCGCCAGCTGATTGTTGCGAAGAAATGGATGAAGAAAGGAATATTGAATATCGAGGCCGCGGCCACGGCCTCAAACCTAGGAAGGAACCGGCACCAGCGGAGCAACCGACAAGCTTCGATTCCGCTTTTCTTCCGATCGAAGAGTCGCCCGCTTTCTCCCGATTCGTTTCTTGCCCGACGCCAGCAACTTGCGCATCTTCAGCCTCGCCTTGTGCAGTTGAGACTTGGAATTGCCGATCGAACAGCGCAACTGCTCCGCGATTTCGTGGTGCTCGTAGCCTTCCACTTCATGCAATATAAAGATATTCCGGCAGCCTTCCGGTAATTCGTTCGCCGCCTGGGTCAAGGCCACGCGATCAATCGCGCCCATCAGCTTGTGATCGTCCCGCCCAAATTCCCGCGGTACCGGCGAGTAGTCCAGCGATGCCGGCTCGTCGAAGGAAACCTCCTTCAGATGTCGTTTGCGTCGCGTCATCAAAACCGTGTTGACCACCACCCGGTAAATCCATGTCGAGAATGCCGAATCTCCCCGGAAACTGCGGATTCCCCGGAAGATCTGTATAAAGGCGTCCTGCATCAGGTCTTCCGCGTCGGCCACATTCTTGGTCATCAACAGGCAGGTTGAATAAACCCGTCTTTTATGCTGGTCGAAAATCGTGGCACACGCCTGCTCGTCTCCACCTTGTGCTCGGGAAATAAGTTCGGAATCCGTTCTAACCTTTTTTGTTTCAGGAATCGTCGTTCCAATTGAAATGGCACTAGCGCTCACTTTGGGGTCCTTTCCTGGCGCAATTGCCGCTGAGCGGACGGCAAGCTTGCGTCACCTCACCACCGAGAATAGAAGGCAAACCCTTGCCTAATCCATGGGGTCATAGCTGTAATTGCCGCTGAGGCTTACCCTAAGGCTGCAACTGGTGTCGTAAAAAGCCGGTGTCATAAAGAGAAAAAGAGAGGAGGTGTGGGAGAGCAACCTGGCCAGTGTTCACCTTCACTGACCACTGTAGTCAGCTACCGCTTCGCCGCGGAATCGAAGTCCTTTTCGAAGGGCTTGTGCTCGTCTTTATGGCCGTAATCAAGGCCAAAATGCGGTTCCGACTCCGTCCCCGTAATCCTCACCGGAACCTCGGTTCCCGCCCCGTCCTTGCTGAAAAATCGATCGACCGGCTTCAGCAGCAGGGATTTCCAGCCCGTCGTCATTTGCGACAACTTCGCATCCAGCCGCGCCGTTCCTCGAAAATCGAAGGTTTTTCCATCCAGACTGTAATCGCCCGTCATATCGACGTGCGTTCCCGGAATTAGGAAATGCAGTAGAGAGAAGGACAGCAATCCCCCCTTCAACGCAAATACTCCTCCTAAATCAACCGGTACATTCGCCTGCGCATTCCCCGGCTTTTCCGTGAGCTTACCCATAGTGCGCAGACTTACCGCGTTAAGCCGGTCCTGCACCTTCTCATTCGCGAAGTGGCCCCCAAACACCTGGAAAGTGCCGGCTAATTTCAAACGATCGGCCACATCGCCTTCGCCGGGAGGCAGGCTCAGTTTCGTCTTCATCTCCACTGGGCCTTCCATCACGGGCGGATCGGTTCGTACTCCAAGCTTGAGCAGATCTTCAATCCGCGCATGATCCACAACCACATCAAGTTCTATGTCGTGTCCGCGCCGCCCAGGCACCCGCATCACTGCGCCACTTGCAGTAAAAGAAGAATGCGGCAGCGTCGCTCTCACGGTCTTCAGATGCGTGTCGCCGCTGGTTCCGTCGACAATGGCGTGAAACTCCGTATGCAGCGGCATCGCGTGCCCGCTCGTCGCAATTCGAAAATCCGGCGTGTCGGTCGTTCCATCCACCACAATGCTGCTCAGAGTTCCCTCGTATTTGCCGGTCGACGAGAGTATTCCTCCAATGCCCTTCAGTGTCGCCAGATCCGCATTGTTGAACGAATAATCCCCCTGCACCGGCGTCTCTCGTGGATCGTCTTCATGCCACGGCCCAAACAATCCCGTCGATTGAATGTCTCCCACCGGCTTGGGATTCACCAGCGTCGCTTCAAAGCGCAAAGGCAGGCCGCGCCCAATATCCATCATCTTCAAATTGCTGATGACGAATTCCAGCGGCGGTTTCTCGGGATTCAAAGTGTTGATCAGCAGCTTCGTATCTTCGCAAACAAACTGTCCGACGATGACTGAAATCTTCCTCGTCTGCGACCTCATCTTCTGGGTAAATTCCCGGCGGTCTTGCCTGGGAGGAATGTTCAACTCCATCCCCTTCACATAAACCGTGTCGATCTTCACCGTGGGACGAAACAGGTTTCGAATTCCAGTATGAAAGTGGAACTCCTGCAAGCTGATCAGCGCCTGCACCCCGGGCTGATAAGGGTTGGGGTCAACGTCGCCATAAATCTTCAGCCCGCTCCCGGAAACCTCAAGCTCCCGCATCACCGAGACATCCAAACTCGCCAACTCCACGCGACTCTGGAAGCGATTCGACAGCGTCTCAATCACCCGTGCGCGCAGAATAGGCTCGGCGCGGGCTATTACCAGCCGAACCACTACAAGCGTGCCGGCCAGCAAGACGCACAGGCTGATCCCGGCCAATGTCCATGTCCATCGGTGTCGCCGCTTCGCTATTCGCTGGCCGGAGACTTCCACGATTTTCCGCCTCCACTCCTAGATCAGGTCATTCCGCCGCGCAAGTCAATACCCTAAACTCCCATGAGTTCTACCCTGTGAACCTCTGTTCTCCCTGTGGCGAAGGCCTTGCCCTTCGATTCTCAAGGCTCGGAAACCCCTTTACTCTCAAACGCGAGGAACTCCTTCCCGATACTTCGTGTCCTTTGTGGTCCATTGGTTTTTATCCTCGCAAAGCAACTGAGTGCCCCGTGCTTTTCATCGCCCCGCCTTTTCTGATACTGTTCTTAGTCCGCTCGACGCTTGCTCAATATTGCAGTTGCATGGCCCGATTAAGCGTATTCTCGATGCTGCCTTCATTAATCAATGTGACGAGTATCACATCCCAACCTGCAATCCAATCTGTAGTGTTTACACTTGAACAAAGGTCCCGTTTCTTGCGTTGGAAGCCTACACAGAGAGGATAACTGCGTGATTGTTGGAGTACCCAAAGAAAGTTACCCCGGAGAGCGCCGCGTCGCGCTCGTCCCCGCCGTCATCCCAATGCTCGCCAAAGCCGGACTCGAAGTCGTGGTCGAGTCAGGCGCGGGCGAAGGCGCTGGATATCCCGACGCAGCCTACGTCGAGAAGGGCGGAAAAATTCTCCCCGACCGCCCCTCCGTATTTGCCGCCGCCGACATCATCGTTCAAGTCCTCTGCTACGGCTCCAATGACGTCACCGGCAAAGCCGATCTTCCTCTCATGCGGCGCGATCAACTCCTGATCGGTTTTCTCCGCCCCTTCGGTTCCGCCGAAGTGATCCAGCAGATCGCCGCTGCTGGCGTCACATCATTCTCCGTCGAACTCGTGCCCCGCACCACCCGCGCCCAAAGCATGGACGCACTTTCCTCCATGGGCACCATCTGCGGTTACAAAGCCGTGCTGCTCGCCGCCGAAACTTCCATCAGGATTTTTCCCATGATGACCACCGCCGCCGGCACCATCACGCCCGCCCGTGTATTCGTCATCGGCGCCGGAGTCGCCGGACTGCAAGCCATCTCCACCGCGCGCCGCCTCGGCGCAGTTGCCTCCGCCTACGATATGCGCGCCGCCTCNNACCGTCCAGGACGAAACTTTCTACGCCCGCCAGCGCGAACTTCTCACTCGCGTCGTCGCCGAAAGCGATGTTGTCATCACCGCGGCCGTGATCCCTGGAAAAAAGTCGCCCGTGCTGATCACAGCCGAAATGGTCAAAGGCATGGCTCCTGGCTCCGTCATCGTCGACCTGGCCTCCGAGCGCGGCGGCAACTGCGAACTCACCCGCACCGGCGAAACCGTGAAGGCCTTCGGCGTCACCATCATCGGTGCCATCAACCTGGCCAGCAGCGTCCCCTACAACGCCAGCCAGATGTACGCCCGCAACCTGGCAACTTTTCTTGCCTACATCGTGAAAGAAGGCAAACTGCAGTTGAACGAAAAAGACGAAATCATCCGCGAAACCATGGTCACGCACGCCGGCGAAATCGTAAACGCCCGCGTCCGCGATTTTTTCAAACTACCCGCGCTAACACCAGTCGCCGGATAAGATCGCTGAATAATCAAGATGCGCCTTCGAATTTGTCATCCTGAGCGAAGCAAGAGTTCGCGAGGCGAACTCTTGCGCAGTCGAAGGATCTTTACCCGCTGTCAAGCTCTTTGCGCGATGACGAACCGACAACCCAGAACCGAGGTCAAATGAATTCCAACCTGATCGATTCACTCTTCATCTTCATGCTGGCCTGCTTCATCGGCTTCGAAGTCATCCGCCACGTCTCGCCCCTGCTCCACACTCCTCTGATGTCTCTCACCAACGCCCTCGACGCCATCGCCGTCGTCGGCGCGATCGTCATGGTCGGTGAGCGCAAGAGCGAGTTCGCCACCGTGCTCGGCGTCATCGCCATCGTCGCCGCTACCAGCAACGTCGTCGGCGGATTCTTCATCACCGACCGCATGCTCAAAATGTTCAAGACCAGCCGCCCGGTGAAAAAATAATGAACCAGCTCGCCGGAACCCAGTACATCATCGAATTTATCTACCTCATCGCCAGCGCCCTGTTCATCCTCTCGCTGAAGTGGATGAGTTCCCCCGCCACTGCCCGTCACGGGATCCTGGCTGGCGAAATCGGCATGGTCCTCGCCATCGCCGGCACCCTGCTTCACCACGGCATCGTCGATTGGACGTGGATCGCCGTTGGCCTCGTGCTCGGCAGCGGAATCGGCATCCCGCTCGGCATGGTCCACATGACCGCCGTCCCCCAGCGAACCGCCCTCAGCCACGCCTTCGGCGCACTCTGCGTCACCTTAGTCGGCACCGCGGAATTTTATCTGCGCACCCCAAACGTCCCAAAATTCATGATGTCCGTCCTCTCCATGGAAGTCATCCTCGGAGGCCTCACCTTCACCGGCAGCCTGATGGCCGCAGGAAAACTGCAAGAAATCCTTCCGCAGCGCCCCATCACCTATAAAGGACAGAACCTCGTTAACTTCCTGCTGCTAGCCGTCGCCATCGGCAGCGCCGTTTACCTCGTTCTGCATCCCGAAGCCAAACAATTCTTCCCGCTGATCGTCGGCATCTCGCTCGTCCTCGGAATTTTCCTGATCATCCCCATCGGCGGCGCCGACATGCCCACCGTTATCTCTTTATTAAACGGCTATGCCGGGCTCTCCGCCGCCGCCATGGGATTCGTTCTCCAGAACAAGCTCCTCATCATCGCCGGCGCCCTCGACGGCTCCTCCGGGCTCATCCTCTCCGTAATCATGTCGAAAGCGATGAACCGCTCCTTCACCAATGTTCTCTTCGGAGCCTTCGGCCAAGTCCAGGCCGCAGCCGCCGGCGGAGCCGAAGCCAAACCCGTCCACAGCGCCACTGCCGAAGAGGCCGCCGCCATCCTCTCCGCCGCAAATAAAGTCGTCATCGTCCCCGGCTACGGCATGGCCGTCGCCCAGGCCCAGCATAAAGTCCGCGAACTCTATGACATCCTCACCAAGAAGGGAGTCGAAGTCCGCTTCGCCATCCACCCCGTCGCCGGACGCATGCCCGGCCACATGAA
>PKVZ01000120.1 GCA_003131635.1 Acidobacteriaceae bacterium | reverse complement strand
CTTCCATCTCTCGATCCACCAAGTACATCTGCGTGTTCCCAATCGGCGCCCCGATCGGCACCGCCCTTTGCTGCTCGACCCTCTTTACCGCAAAATACGAGGCAAACGTCGTGGTCTCCGTCGGTCCGTACACGTGCACCACTTCTCGCGGTCCGTCCTCCTCCACCGCCCGGCGTATACATTCCGCATCGCAGGCCTCGCCCCCGAACAGGACCTGGTCCATCCCAGCAAAAATTCCCGGGTTACTGCGCACGCATTCCTGGAACAACGCCGTAGTCAGAAACATCGTCGACACTCCCAGATCTTTCAACTGATCCCGGAGCACCTCAGGAGCCAGCATGTTCAATTTCGGAATTACGGCCAGCCGGCATCCGTTCAAAAGCGCACCCCAGATCTCGAACGTGCTGGCATCGAAGACCACGTTGGATACGTGTCCGATTACCAGAGCCGGACGGAACTCCACATAGTTTGTGCTCCGCACCAGGCGCACCACGTTCTGGTGCGTGACCATGACACCCTTCGGCCGTCCCGTCGATCCCGACGTGTACATCACGTACGCCAGCTGACTACCGTCCATCTTCAGTCCTGCATTTTCCCCACTCTCCTCCTCGATCACCTTTCGATCTCCATCGACGCAAACCACCAGCCCGAACTGCGTGGCTTGACTCGGCAGGTGATCCCGCAGCCGCGTCTCCGTTACTACGATCCCTATTCCCGCATCCTCGATCATGAACACCAACCGCTCCGCCGGATACTCCGCATCCAGCGGTACATACACCCCTCCCGCCTTCATGATCCCCAGCATTGCCACCACCATCTCGATGGAGCGCTCCAGGCATACTCCGACCCGCGTCTCTTCACCTACTCCGCACCTCCGCAAATAATGCCCGAGCCGATTGGCCTGCGCATTTAACCCCGCATAACTCAGTGTCCTCTCCCCGAATTCCACCGCCACAGCATCCGGCGTCCTGCGCACTTGCTCCTCAAACAAGTCATGCACACTCCCTGCCTCAGGCAACTCTTTCTCGGTCTGGTTCCAGTCATGTACAACCTGCCGCCGCTCCGCCTCTCCCAGCAGAGTCACACCATCTACCGCCTGGCCCTCGGTTGAAGCCACCATCCCTTCCAGCAGCCTCGTGAAGTAAGCCAGATAGCGCTCCACAGTACCCCGCTCGAACAACGCCGTCGCATATTCCACTACTCCCTCGATGCGTTCCCCCGAGTCCTGTAACAGAAGTGCCATGTCGAATTTCGACACCACATGTGGCGACAACTGTAGCGGCCCTCTCTCCAACCCCGGCAGCGGGGGCCCGTCGTCCAGCCTGTCCAGCCAGGTAAACGTCACCTGGAATAGCGGGCTGTGCGCCAGACTCCGTACCGGCTGCACCAACTCCACCACCTGCTCGAACGGTATGTCCTGATGCTGCTGGGCCGTAATCGCCTGCCTCCTCACGCGCTCCAACACTTCTCCCACAGTCGGCCTGCCCGACATGTCCACGCGCACCACCAGCATGTTCACAAAAAGCCCGATCAGATTCTCGATCTCGATGGAGCCACGATTGGCCACTGGCGTCCCGATCACCACATCCTGCTGGCCCGACAATCTCCCCAGCAACACCGCCCATCCCGCCAGCAAGGTCATATATAAGGTGGTCCCGTGCCGTGCGCTCAGCTCCCCCAGTCCTGCTGTCAGCTTCTCGTTCAACAGCACCGGCAGCACACCGCCGGCATAATCCAGCCGCGCCGGACGTGGACGATCTGCAGGCAACTCCAGCAACTCCGGCGCACCCTCCAGGTTCTTTTTCCAGTACTCCGCCTGCTCCTTCAGTACTTCGCCTTCCATCCGCTTCCGCTGCCACATCGCATAATCCGCATACTGCACTGCCAACTCCGCCAGCGGATCTCCTTCCCCGCGCACAAACGCCCCGTACAACGTGCTCAATTCCTTGAACAGCACTCCCATCGACCACCAGTCCGAAACGATGTGGTGCATGGTGATCAACAGCACATGCTCCTCGTCGGCCAACTGGATCAGACGCCCGCGGATCAGCGGCCCCGCCTCCCAATCAAACCCCGCCCCAGCCTCCTCTGCCATCACTCGCTCTAACTCACCCTGTGCATTCAAGTGCTGCCGCAAGTCCTGTTCGAGCAGATGGAAGTGGCCCTCTTCCACCGGCGCAATCCGTTGCCGCGGCTCTCCATCCACCATCGCGAACGTTGTGCGCAGCGCTTCGTGCCGCGCCACAATTCGATCCAGCGCACGTTTCAGCCCCGCCCTATCCAACCTGCCACGCAACCGCACGCCCAACGGAACGTGATAAGCTTTGCTCCCTCCCTCCATCTGCGCCATAAACCACAACCGCTGTTGCGCGAACGAAAGCGGCACACCTCCCGCGCGCTCCACAGGCGTAATCGCCGGCAGGCTGGATTGCCTCGCGCTCTCTACTCTCCGCGCAAAATCGCTCAGCACCGGGTTTCCGAAGACATCGTTGATCCCAACTTCCACTCCCAGCGTCTTACGCAACCGTGCGATCACTTGCATCGCCAGCAGCGAGTGCCCTCCCAGGGAGAAAAAATTATCCCGCCGCCCTACTCGCTCGACCTTCAGCAAATCCGCCCAGATTCCCGCCACCGCCGTTTCGAGTTCCCCCTTCGCAGCTTCGTACGCACGCAGCCCGTACGCGTCCCCCCCTGGCGCGGGTAGCGCCTTACGATCCAGCTTCAGATTCGCCGTCAGCGGCAGCTTCTCCAGCCGCACATACGCCGCCGGCACCATGTACTCCGGCAAGCTTTGACTCAGGTAGTCGCGCAATTCTTCGCCTTGTACTCCGCATCCGTCCAATTCCTTCTCTGTCTCAGCAACCGTGTAGTACGCCACCAAACGCTTCTCCCCTGGCACCCCGTCCCGCGCCACCACCACGGCTTCCTTCACTCCTTCGTATTCCCTCAGCCGCGCCTCGATCTCTCCCAACTCGACTCGGTACCCCCGGATCTTTATCTGATAATCGTTCCTTCCCAAGAACTCGATCCTTCCATCAGCCGCCCACCGGCCCAGATCTCCCGTCAGGTACATCCGTGCTCCGGCTTCCTCCACAAACGGATTGGGAACAAACCGCTCCCCCGTCAGCTCGCCGCGATTCAAATATCCTCGTGCCACTCCTACCCCGCCGATATACAGCGCTCCGATCACTCCCACAGGGGCGGGGTCGCCGTTTCCGTCCAATATGTAGGCCTGGGTGTTCGCGATCGGTCGTCCGATGGAAACGCTACGTGCATTTGCAGCTACAGCTTTCACGTCATCCGTAATCGCAAAGGTGGTCGCTTCTGTCGGGCCATAACCATTGATCAGATGATCAGGACGACTCTTCTCTAAAACCTGCGCGGTGGTTCTCGGATCTAGCGCATCGCCTCCGACAATCAGGTATCGCAAAGCAGCCAGTTCTTCCTTCAAGGCATCCGCATACTGATTCAGCAGAGCGACCGTTAGGTATAAGACATTGACTTCATGCCGTTTCAACACTCGTCCAAACCGCGACGGATCGAGCAACACTGATTGCCCGATCACCACGATTCGTCCGCCATTCGCCAACGGTGCCCACACTTCCATCGTTGACGCATCAAAGGCTGGATTGGCAGCGAAAGCAACGCGATCGTCGGCGTCGAATTTCGAATATCCGTTGTCTTTGCCTACGAGCCGCTGAATCGAACGGTGCTCAACGAGGACACCCTTGGGTTGTCCCGTCGAGCCTGACGTATACATCACATAAGCCAGGTGCTCAGGAGTAATACCAAGGTCGCTGCAGTCGAGATTCGCTTCCCGCCCATCTCGCCACTTGGCCGCTTGCTCTGTCACGTCGATCAGCGGCAGCGCCTCCTTCATTCCACTGAACAGCTCCAGCAGAGCTCTCTGTGTCAGTAGCACCACTGAACCGCTGTCCCGCAGCATGTATTGCAACCTTTCGAGCGGACAGGTCGGATCCACGGGCACATAAGCTCCTCCGGCTTTCAATACCGCCAGCATGGCCACTACTATGTCCAGATTGCGTTCCAGGCAGATAGCCACCCGCCCATCCGGTTTCACTCCCAAGTCTCGTAGATAGTGCGCCAGCTGATTGGCTCGACGGTTCAGCTCACCATAGCTGACCGAAACATCGTCGAACTCCACCGCCACCGCTTCCGGTATCCTCTTTACCTGATCCTCAAACATCTCTTGAACGCACATACGGCGGGGATACTCCACTAAGGTGTGGTTCCACTCATAGAGCAGCCGATCCCGCTCCTCATCTCCCAGCAGCGGCAACCGATCGAGCACCTGCTCCTCGCCCCCTGCCACCATCCCTTCCAGCAAAGTCCGGAAGTATCCCAGATAACGTTCAATCGTCCTTCGCTCAAACAGCGCCGTGGCATATTCCACTCCACCCACAATGCGATTCCCTGAGTCCTGCAAGGAGAGTGTCAGATCGAATTTCGAAACCACATGCGGTGACGACTGTAGCGGCCCTGTCTCCAGCCCCGGCAGTTCGGGCCTGCCCTCCGCTGTGTCCTGCCAGACAAACATCACCTGGAATAGCGGGCTGTGCGCCAGACTCCGTACCGGCTGCACCAGCTCCACCACCTGCTCGAACGGGATGTCCTGATGCTGCTGTGCCGCGATCGCTTGCTCCTTCACCCTCGCCAGCATCTCTCCCACCGTCGGCCGGCCCGATACGTCCACCCGCAGCACCAGTGTGTTCACAAAGAACCCGATCAGATTCTCGATCTCCACTCGTCCGCGATTGGCCATCGGCGTCCCGATCACCACGTCCTGCTGCCCTGACAATCTCCCCAGCAATACTGCCCAACCTGCCAGCAATGTCGCGTCTAAAGTTGTTCCGTGCCGCTCGCTCAGATCTTTCAGCNNTCCGCGGGCAACTCCAGCAGCTCCGGCGCACCCTCCAGGTTTTTTCTCCAGTACTCCGCCTGCTCCTTCAGTACTTCTCGTTCCATCCACTTCTGCTGCCACAACGCATGCTGGGACACTCCCTCCACGCGCTCCACAGGAGTAATCGCCGGCAGCCTGGGTCGTTTCGCGATCTCTATTCGTCGTGCAAAATCACTCAGCACTGGTTGCCCAAACACATCCCTGAGCCCTAATTCCACTCCCAGCGTCTGTCGCAACCGCACCGCCACCTGCACCGCCAGCAGCGAACTGCCGCCCAGATCAAAAAAGTCGTCGCGCCGCCCCACCCGCTCTACCTGAAACGCCTCGGCCCAAATCCTCGCCACTATCGCTTCGATTTCCCCCTCCGGCGCTTCATACCCGCGCAGCACATGTGAATTTTTTTTGGGTGTCGGCAATGCGCTGCCATTCAGCTGGCTGTTCTCTGTCAAAGGCGTCATGTTAATGTTCTCCACTGTTAGCCGTCTGTTTTAGTCAGCGGTTCTAGATCAGAGGGTCGTAGTCTTGCATTTAGCCTCAACGCCAACCGCTAGATATGCTCGCAATCGGCCCGACCCGTGTGTGCCACAAAGGGTTTCCCAGATTCATCGCCGCCCACGTCGAGTGCCACTGACATCGAGCAGCCTACGGCCGAGCATCGGTCACTGAACTTCGCGGACCGTTTTCTGCATTGCTGCGGTGATCGTAACCAGCAGCATCACTGACCCGGCGCACAGAAACATAAGTTTCAGACTTACGGCGATCAGAAAACCTGCCAAGGCCAGCGAGATGGGCATGGTTCCAACCGCACCCAGGGTCAGCACGCTTATCACGCGTCCGCGAACTGAGGAATCAATTCGCTGCATGATCCATGCGCCAATCTGGACGTTCGCTATTCCTGCGCTGATTCCCATCAGGAGCAATACGGGAGGAGTGGTCCACCGGCCGTTCAATATTCCCAGCGAACCCAGCAACAAAGCCAGCACGAAGGCAACCAGAAGCATCATCAGGCCTCGACGCTTTATCTTCCAGATTCCAGCCAGCAACGCGCCTGAGAGGCCACCTGCGGCCAATGAAGAAAGCATCACGCCAAGCATGGCCGGCGATCCGAATCGAGTCTTCGCCAGGTAGGCGAGTCCCAGCGAGATCGGCCCGGAGAGACAAAAATTTATGCCCACAGCCACCAGCATCAGCGAACGGAGCGGAACGTCTTTGGCCACATACCGAAGGCCTTCCAAAATAGACTGAAACATTGGTTTCTTCTCGTCCAGCGATGGTGCCGGGTCGGGAAGCCAAAGCAAAGCGACAATGATGAACAGGAAACTGACAGCATCGATAAAAAAACCGGAGGCAAGCCCAAGCGCTTTGATCACGAATCCCGCCGGCGCCGGACCCACGATAGTGGCCAGCATGGTCCTGACCTGCGATACGGATTCGGCAGCCACGAGTTGTTCCGGTTCGACAAGAAACGGGATGAACGCCCGCCCCGCGGGGCCGTCGAATGCATCGGCAGTCCCGAACGCGGCAGCCATCGCGTACAGTTGCCACGTGTGCAGAAGATGAAGCCAGATCAGAAGACCAAGCGCCGTGACCAAAATGGCGCGCACCCAGGCCGTCCTCATCATGATCTTGCGGGGAGAACTACGGTCGCTCACCGCCCCGCCCATGAGCATGAGCACAGCGCGGGGTATTGCTCCCGTCATCATGATGGCTCCCATCTTGATGGCAGACCCAGTTTGCTGCAGAACGAGCCATGGCATTGCAACAAAATAAAATTGGTCGCCCAAAAGCGAGATTGTGCTGCCCATAAACAACAGCCGGAAGTTACGCTCCCGCAGTGGGTGCGGCGGAGCCGGAATCGGTATCGGAGCGGCAACGGTTGCGGTTACCATAAATAGTGGTTCTCCAGAAGTTTTCTAGTGTCAGTTGAACCAAGCCCACAAAACAACGCTCGTTGGATACCTCACGAAACGAAATTGCATTCTCGGCCTCCGCTCTCGATCCAGCCCCATGCTTCTACACACTCTCAACAGCCCCGTTATGGAAACAAATTTGCCCTCACGTTAGACTTCTGAGCCAGCGATGTCTGTTCATAATTGCTCATCGTCGAGACAATTCGACCTACGCGCAGTAGCATCGGACTAACTCGCGCAGTCGATCAAGGCCCACTGCGATAGTTGGATGTCACACAATACGAGTAATGGCTGCATCCTGGTTATCGCGGAGATACTACAGACAACTAACTGGGCTCACCTCAGCTGACGATACGGGAGTGCCTTAGGAGTTGACTTACACCGTGAGGAACGTCAAGTGGTATGAGACGTTAAGGTCACCCGCTAGATGACGCTAGGGCTTGCCTCCGGTGGCATGCACGTTGAGTCACACCCACAGCACTGCAAATTTCGACTGATGGCGTCTTACGCGGGCGCCGCCATCCCACCAAATGCATTATGCTTTGCCGCGGATTGATCCCAGGGTTGATGACCTAAAAGATAAATGGAATCAGCATTTTGCTGCGTTGCTTATACTCCGGGTATTGATCCGGGAACGCTTTGGTCAGGATCTTGTCTTCGGTGAAAGCACTGAAAACGAAATAACCGCAGAACACTAATTGAACAAATAGCCACAACACCCCTGAAGCCAAAGCTGAACCTGTCATTGCCAGGATCCAGCCAGTGTAGATCGGGTGGCGTACAAATTTATACGGGCCGGTGGTTACCAGTTCAGGTTGTAGTTGCAAGGTCATTGGCAGGCCCCAATTTTTGCCAAGGTAAGCCCTGGCCCAGATCGCCAAGCCTACTCCGGCACCCACTAGCGTTACACTTGTGACACCAATCCCTGGACCAATATGAGTCGGAGTTAGCCGCTGAAAAAGGTCTTGGACCGAGCGCAGCCGGCACACCAAGAACACGATTACCAACAACCCAAGCGGAATGCCTGGTTTTGAGCGCATTGGGTTTTGGTGGCCATGTTTTTTTATACGGGCGGCTGATATTCCGAAGTAAACCAGAGATATGATCCAAATGCCGACAATAATAAAGTTATAGGTGTGCATATGTTATTTCTGCCCACGCGCTCTGCGCGCCTGCGGTTGTCCAGTTTTTCACTGTGGGCGTTGCTGACATCATCTGCCGCAGCACTACAGTTATTTATGTCTGTCCAGCGCGACGACCTACGCGAAGGACTGCTGCTGGAAAGTTAGCTAATATCGACTATGGCCGACGGCGGCAGCTTAGACTGGTTCCTATTGATCACATATGTCAGAAAAAGCTTGAATCGCACGAAGGCTGGCGTAATATGTTGCGCCTAACTTCGAGTAAGGCAATGCGATCCTGAGGATCCACACCTCAGTTTTCCCTGACTTCGGACTTAGCCCAAATATTGTTTGACGACTCCAATAACTGCTCTTTTGTAGACAAATTCGGAAGTACCGCGTAGCTCCATAGCGATCCGCGCCGATTCAGCAACTTAGCTTTCACCGAGTTCATCCTGCTTCCCGCTGGTGTTTTCTCCGTGCGAACGCTGCGGCTTCAGTAACATGTGCAATTGTGATCAGACTCCTGATTGCCACAAGGGGACAATGCAGAACTAGAACGCGAGACCGGCTTTCGGTTCCTACCGCTCCCGGGAGGACGTATGTGGATTCTGTTAGGCCTGAAGTTGATTACCTGTGGGGTGCGTGATGCAGGTCGCGACCGGCATAGGCCGTTCCGCTAACCTAGCGGTAAATGTCTCGTCTCCACGGCAGGAACGCGGCAGCAGTCCGAGGACTTGAAACCATGATGAAAACTGGAGCGCAGATTCTTTGGGAATGCCTGGAGCGCGAAGGGGTGACCCACGTCTTCGGATATCCTGGCGGTGCTATCCTGCCGGCTTATGATGCTCTGAAACACAGCAGTATCCATCACGTGCTGGTGCGGCATGAGCAAGGCGCCACACACATGGCGGATGGGTACGCGCGCGCCAGCGGACAAGTTGGAGTCGCGGTGGCGACCTCCGGTCCTGGCGCCACAAACATGGTAACCGGCATCGCCACCGCTATGTTGGACTCGTCCCCTATCGTTTGTATTACCGGTCAGGTAGGCAGCAAGCTGATCGGCTCAGATGCCTTTCAGGAAACCGACATCACTGGCATCACTCTACCGATCACCAAGCATAACTACCTGGTGACGCGGGCCGAGGAGCTGGCCCGCACGATGCGCGAAGCATTCTACGTAGCCCGCTCGGGCCGTCCCGGCCCGGTTCTCGTGGATATCACCAAGGATGCGCAACAGGCCTCCTGCGAGTTCGACTGGAATGCCGCGAAACCGCAGCTACCAGGCTATCGTCCCGATCTCTCTCCCGCACCCAAGGAATACGAAAGGGCTTTGGCGTTGATCCATAATTCTAAGCGGCCTATCATTCTTTTGGGACACGGCGCCATCGTCTCCGGCGCCATGCGCGAAGTGCGCGATTTAGCGGAGAGTGCTGGCATCCCCGTAGCGCTTACTCTGCTGGGCTTGGGTGCCCTTCCCGCTTCTCATCCGCTCAATCTTGGCATGATGGGAATGCACGGCGAAGCCTGGGTCAACCACACCATTCAAGAGGCCGACTTACTTATCGCGCTCGGCATGCGCTTCGACGACCGCGTCACCGGCAACCTGAAAACCTATGCATGCAATGCCAAGAAGATTCATGTAGAGATCGATCCGGCGGAAATCAACAAAAACGTAAAGGTTGACGTGGCGCTGGTGGGCGATCTGCGCGAGGTTCTACAAGCCATCTTGCCCAGAATCGAAACCATTGATCGCAGTGAGTGGTTGGACTCCATCGATAGGTTGAAGGGCGACTCCGCGGTCCGCGATATTCAGAACCTGCCGGATAGTGGCCACCTCTACGCCGCGCATGTGATCAATGACTTGTGGCGGGAGACGCGGGGCAGCAACACTGTGATCGTCACCGACGTTGGCCAGCACCAGATGTGGGAAGCGCAATACTACAAGCACGAGGAACCTCGTTCGCTGATCACCTCAGGAGGCTTGGGTACGATGGGATTTGCCCTGCCCGCCGCCATCGGAGTAAAGGTTGCGCGCCCCGACGCAGAAGTCTGGGTCATTGTCGGGGACGGTGGTTTTCAAATGACCATGTGCGAACTTGCCACTGTCGTGCAAGAAAAACTCAAGATCAACATTGCTGTCATCAACAATGGCTTCCTCGGTATGGTGCGCCAGTGGCAGGAATTCTTCTATGAGCGCAACTATCAGGCGACGCCGCTGCTGAACCCGGACTTCGCAAAACTCGCTGAGGCTTACGGGATTCGGAACGCAACCGTGACTCAGCGTTCCAAGGTTGTGCCCACGGTTCAAGCGGCCCGCCAGCACGATGGACCCATGCTGATCAATTTCCATGTTGAGCAGGAAGATACCGTCTATCCCATGGTGGCGGCGGGCGCCGCTTTGCACGAGATGATCCGGCGCCCGAGTCCAATTGTGGAGACCGCTGCCGACTAATTTCCAAAGATGACGAGCTCAAAATGATGAACACATTCGTAGTGTACGTTGAAAACAAGCCGGGCGTGCTGACCCGGGTGGCATCGCTGTTTCGCCGCCGCGCCTTCAACATCGACTCGCTCACCGTGGGTCGCACGGAAAAACGCGAAGTGTCACGCATGACCATCACCATCGATGCCGACCATGACCAGGCCCTGCGCATCGAAGCAAACCTTTACAAACTGGTGAACGTGCTGCTGGTCGAAAACATCACGACCGTTCCGGCACTCGTGCGCGACCTCGCCATGATCAAGGTCGCAGCCACGCACGAGGCGCGCTCCCACGTATTGGAACTGGCCAGTATTTTCCGCGCGCGTGTCGTGGACGTTGCACCCGAATCCTTGATCATTGAAATCAGCGGCGGCGAAGACAAGATCGACGGCTTGCTGGAGGTGCTTCGTCCGTACGGGGTGCTGGAAATGGTGCGTACCGGAATCGTCGCCATGCGGCGCGGAAATAAACCATCTGTCACCCTGCCATCATCGGCAGCGCCGGTGCAGGCGATGGCAGATGACGACCTCTCGCAATCGGTGTAGCGCGAGAGAGTCTCTTGTTCGAAAGGAATATTTATGGCAAACATGTATCACGAAGACTCAGCTGACTTGGCACTGATTCGCTCGAAGAAAGTAGCCATCATCGGGTACGGTTCCCAGGGACACGCCCACGCTCTCAATCTAAGAGATAGCGGAGTGCAAGTGCGGGTCGGCCTTCCGCAAAACAGTGAGTCCCGGGCAAAGGCGCAAGCCGCCGGACTCACCGTCGCCTCCATCGCTGACGCCGCCGTTTGGGCCGACGTCATCATGGTCCTCGTTCCCGACACGGCGCAACCCGCAGTCTACAAGCGGGACATAGTTCCTTATCTGTCGCCCGGGAAGACGCTGATGTTTGCCCACGGCTTTAACGTCTGCTTCAAGACTATTACCCCACCCGCTAACATCGATGTTTCCATGATAGCGCCCAAGGCACCCGGACATCGCGTGCGTGAGGTGTTCGTCGAAGGTGGAGGCACCCCCGCTCTGCTGGCCATACACCAGGATGCCAGCGGAACCGCAAAGCAGCTCGCGCTCTCCTACGCCAAGGCAATCGGGGCGACCCGCGCCGGGGTGATTGAGACTACATTTACCGAGGAAACCGAAACCGATCTCTTCGGCGAACAAGCTGTGTTGTGCGGCGGTGCCAGCGCCCTGGTAAAAGCCGGCTTTGAGACCCTAGTGGAAGCGGGCTACCAGCCGGAGATTGCTTACTTCGAGTGCCTGCACGAACTAAAGCTCATCGTGGACCTGATGTATCGCGGTGGCTTAAACTACATGCGCTATTCGGTCAGCGATACCGCCGAGCACGGGGACTATACCGGTG
This sequence comes from Acidobacteriaceae bacterium, assembly GCA_003131635.1. GTDB lineage: Bacteria > Acidobacteriota > Terriglobia > Terriglobales > Acidobacteriaceae > Sulfotelmatobacter. The sequence continues at coordinate 10,448 of PKVZ01000120.1, read as the reverse complement.
GCCCGCGAATCATCACCGACCAGACACGACTGGCGATGCGGCAAATCCTGAAGGAAATCCAGGACGGTACCTATGCCCGGAACTGGATTGCCGAAAACGAGTCGGGACGCGAGTGGTTTGAAGCTACCCGCGAGCGCGAGCAAGAACACCCGATCGAACGCGTGGGAGAGCGATTGCGCGGCATGATGAAATTTCTCGATCCGGTTACGATCAGACAAAAGAGCAACCCTCCCCCGGTGACGGCTTGAGTACCTCGCTCCACCTTCGAGTAAGGTCGTAAATTGTTGCACCCCGCCTCACCGGAAGTTTGAGTGGCGTCAAAGCGAGCAGCACAATAGGGAGGCAGAACAGCTGACTGCGAAACCCACCGGTGTAAGAGAAGGCAGTTACGATCCCACCCATGTGGGCCTTGACTGCGGCGTAATCTCCTATGCTACCCACTAACTCGACAGCTAAAGACGCGCGGCTTAGCTGAGCTACTCGAAAAAGGCGGCCAATAAAATGAATCCGCACAGAGCCTAAAGATGTTGAGCCTTTACACCGCAGGCCGCAAGCATGCAGTCAAGATAAGTCAAACTCTTGTTTCGTTGGTACACAGCAATAGTGGAGGTGCAACTTAGTCGGAATTGATCAGCCAGCTTCCCTGCAATGGTTACTAATGCGGCTATGCAATCAAGAAAAGATCATCTCTCTGTTCGCTGTTCACCTGCAGCGACAACCTTAGCTCTTCATTGTTTCAGTAATTATCCACAGTGTGCACAATTGCTCAGTAATGGAAGCCGGATAGACCTATCGTTTTGTGCTATGGACCGGGCAGTCCCAGCTAAGAATAACGTCGGGTTCAAGTCCGATACTTTCCTCGCGACGATTGGTGACGGCAGGAATATCCTATCGGTTGCGAAAAAGGAGATGATATTTACTCAAGGGGATGAGGCAGACTCGATCTTCTATGTTCAGAAGGGCAAAGTCAGGCTCACAGTAGTATCCCAGGCCGGCAGGGAAGCAACAATTGCAATTGTGAGTGCGAGGAATTTCTTTGGTGAGGGCTCACTGGCAGGTCAGCTTCTACGTATGGGCTCGGCAGTGGCGATGACGGATTGCGAGATTTTACGGATCGATAAAATGACGATGATGGATGCGCTGCGCTTCGAACCTTCGTTCTCTGAGATTTTTGTGGCGTATCTGTTGGCGCGCAATATCCGTTACGAAGAGGATCTGGTCGACCAATTGTTTAACTCCAGCGAAAAGAGACTGGCTCGCGTTCTTTTATTGCTCGCTCAATTCGGCAAAGAGGACGTTCCGGAAACCGTAGTACCTAAGATGAGCCAGGAAACCCTGGCGGAAATAGTCGGCACCACCCGTTCGAGGGTGAGCTTCTTCATGAACCGGTTCAGGAAGCTTGGCTTTATTGACTACGCCCGTGGCTCAGAAGGCGGTTTGCAGGTCCACAGCGCGCTGCTTAATGTTGTACTCCACGACTAGAGTTCCGAACGATTGCCGCATCTGCTAGAGTCGAATCAGGAGGTTCCTGCCGCGTGTCGCGTCAGCCGGGGTCTGATCTTAATCGTAATCCCGTTGAGCGTCCCAAATGCCATGGCTGCGCAGGTAGCCCACACCAGTTCCGCGTGTTTCAAACGCGCCCGCACAGTGCGGAGCCCTTCCGCAAGACTGTGATGGCCGAGGAATAGAAAAGCGCTCTCTCCTCCCTGTCCCAATTCACGGTTAGATCACAGGCCTCCAACCGTTGCAATCGGGGATGTTCCACATTGATAGGAGAAGCTCCCCGGCGGCGGAACGGCCAGACTATTCCTAAGCCCAAGTAAACCGCGTTCCGCGTGCATTCCCTATCCCGTTTCCGATAAAGTAATGTATCCCTTATGCTCGATCTGAACTTTGTTCGCGAGAATCTGCCTCGGGTGGAAGAAATGCTGCGCCAGCGCGGTGCCGATCCGGCTGCCGTGCTGCAGGATTTTCACGAGGTGGATCGGCAGCGGCGCCACGCTATCACTGAAGCCGAAACCATGAAGGCCCAGCGCAACAAGGCTTCGGAGGATATTTCAAAACTGAAGAAGAGCGGGCAGGACGCCAGCGTGGCGATCGCGGAGACGAAAGACTTGCGCGAGCAGATTCAGGCGCGGGAGAAGACTGCGGCCGAGCTTGACGCGCGGTTGCAGGATATTTTATCGGGCATTCCGAATGTGCCGCATGAAAGCGTGCCGGCCGGCCACAGCGCGGAAGAGAACTTGGAGGTTCGCCGCTGGGGTGCGCCGCCAAAGTTTGACTTCACGCCGAAACCGCACTGGGAACTCGGGGCGGAACTCGGCGTCCTCGACCTGGAACGCGCCGTAAAGCTCACCGGCGCGCGCTTTGCGGTTTACTGGGACCTGGGTGCAAAGCTGGAGCGAGCGCTGGCCAACTTTATGCTCGATCTGCATACCCGCGAGCACGGATATACGGAAGTGCTGCCCCCGTACCTGGTGAATTCCGAATCGATGTATGGCACGGGGCAACTGCCCAAGTTTGCGGCTGATTCGTTTCGCGTGCCGCATGGAGAAAAAGATCTCTGGCTGATTCCGACAGCGGAAGTTCCGGTGACAAACTTGTACCGCGATGAAGTGCTTGACGCGGCACGTTTGCCCATCTTACTCACGGCATACACACCGTGCTTTCGCAGCGAAGCGGGATCGTATGGGAAAGATGTGCGCGGCATCATTCGGCAGCACCAGTTTCAGAAAGTAGAACTGGTCAAGTTCGCGCGGCCGGAGAATTCGTACGAGGAACACGAGAAGCTGACGCGCAACGCCGAGACGGTTTTGCAAAAACTTGGCCTGCACTATCGCACGGTGGCGTTGTGTACCGGTGATATGGGCGCAGCTTCGGCGAAGACGTATGACATTGAAGTCTGGCTGCCGGGTCAGCAGCTGTTTCGCGAGATTTCATCATGCTCGAATTTCGAGTCGTACCAGGCGCNNGCGATTGTCGAGAACTATCAGCAGGCCGATGGGAGCGTTTTGATTCCCGAAGTGTTGCGGCCCTATATCGGAGCCGAGCGCATCACGAAGAAAAGCTTTTAGCTCTTGGCTCTTAGCCTTTAGCTAAAAGCCAAGAACCAAAGGCTAAAAGCTATTCACCATTGCCAAGAAAGGGCGCGGTCACTAGACTTGCAAAGTGTGGACATCAGCACGACCAGTACGGGCGCGCCTTCCCTACCGATGAACGCCGTCTGGCGGACAATCCGCAGCTATATTCTTTGGCAGCATGAGCGTGGCACGTTGCACTACGACGTCATGGTCACGCTGATCCTTATTTTCATCTTCGCCTCGCCGTACTGGATTAATTACAACGACAAACCCGCTCCGCGCGGGCTGCATCAGACTGATGTCATCGTCGCCCCCGACGCGCAAGGCGGCCTGCTCTATGAGATTTCCGGCGCCGCGATTTCGCCGGGCGACGAGGTCTCGGTTCGCGAGCAATTGTTGCGTGTCATAGAGCCGATTTCCGGAGGCGTGTCGATCGTGAGATACGAAGCCGCATCTGATCCAAAAGGAAAAGTGCAGAGCTACCGGGTTTGGGTGAAGAGAAAGTGAGAAGAAGTTTCTTGCTGACCATCGGCGTCCTCTGGATGACCTTGCTGCACTCGCTCGCGGCCGCGCAAGCCCCAACCCTCGACAGCGTCCTCAAGAAAATGGACGCCGCCGCCGCCAGCTTCCAGACCTTGCAAGCCGATTTCGTCTGGGATCAGTATCAAAGAGTCGTGGATGAACACGACACGCAGAAGGGCACGGTTTACTACCGCCGGTCGGGCAAAGAAATCGAAATGATGGCCGACATCAAGGACCCCGATCAGAAGTTTTTGCTGTACAAAGACGGCAAGCTACAGGTGTACCAGCCGAAGATTGAACAGGTGATGGAGTACACGGCGGGCGCAAACCATAACGAGATCGAAAGCTACCTGGTTCTGGGCTTCGGAGGCAGCGGTCAGGATTTGAAAAAGCAATTCGACGTCACCTATCAGGGTGAGGAAACCATCGACAANNTTTCTGTGGATTGATTTGAACCGTGGCATTTCGTTGCAACAGAGATTCATGCAGGGCCAGGGCGATTCTCGATTGGCGAAATACTCTGCCATAAAAATGCCAGCGAAGGTCGGCAATGACGTATTTCACTTGAGAACCACGAGCAAAACCAAATTTGTCTCGCCGCGCGGCTAAGTAGTTGCATCTAAAGCAGAAGAATCTTGTTCTGAAAAATGGACTTGGGGCGCTATACTGCCTTGAGAATCCTCATTTGAGTTTACGCATGGCCAAAGTGTTCACTATCCCGGTCCCTCCGAAGTTGGGTCGTCCCACGAAAAGAGAACGTACGTCCGATCCTCGCTATGTCGATGGACAGCGCTTGCTGGTGGAGGCCATGAGATATTTAGCCCAAAGCGACCCGGTGAGCAACCGTCCCGCGATCGAACTGATCTCGGAGCACGTGCGCACCCGCTTCCGCATGAGCGACTCGCCCCTGTCGTAGGCGGCATCAATTCCCCAGTAATCCCACCCAAGGCACTTTTCGCGTTCTACCTGACAAAATTAAGGGGCGGCGGAGCCGCCCCTCCTCGGAAACTCGTCCTACTCAGAATGTGTAGCGCAAGCCAAACTCCATCACCCGCGGATTGGAAAGCGTTGAACTGAAGTTTCCAAAGCTGCTGCTACTGGAGAGTGAGTTGTTTCCATTCAGCGACATTGTCCCAACGTCGAAACGAGCGGAGTTGGTCACGTTGAACATCTGCCAACTGAACTTCACGAACTGGTTTTCTGTTATGGGCCAGGTCTTCGCCACGCCAGTATCAATATTAAAAGTACCTGGGCCGCGCAAGCCATTGCGCAGGCCTCCTTCGCCGGGATATGCAGCACGGAACAGGTTGATGGCGGCGTTGGGGTTGGTGGTGGCATCGGTGATTCCAGGGTCCTGGAAGACATTGGGGCCCGTCCCACCGCTGGCCTGGGCTACGATAAAGCTGCCTGTCTTAGGACGGGCACTGCTCACCGGCACGGCCGGAGTTTCCAGCTGGTAGTTCGTGGCCCATTCCGGACTGAACAGAGAGAATGGATATCCCGTGGACCAGCGCCAGAGGCCGGAAACCGTCCAACCGCCAAAGACTGCATTGGCGAAACGCCCCATTCCACTGCCGAACTGCCTGCCACGACCGAACGGCAGCTGATAGACCCAGTTGGCATTGACGATTTGCGTAGTGTCAAAATCTGACACCGCACGATTCTGCTGCGGGAACCAGGAATTGATGATCTGGCTGCCAAAACCGAAGCCTTCGAACTCGTTGATCCGCTCGGCGTTGGAGCCAGCGTCTATTGACTTAGAGTAGGTGTAATTCAAATCGAATTCCAATCCGCCCGATTTATGGCGCAGACTGAACTGGCCGGCATTGTAGGCGCTATTGCCAACGCTCCGCCAGGCGAACAATGAGGAGAACTGCGAGGAATAGAAATCGTACCCCTGGGTGAGTTGCCCGCCGATAGTGGCACAAGAAGGAAAGCAAAAATTGGTGCCCGTATTGATCAGTCCGGGGGCATCCGCGAGTTCCAGTGCGGTGGTTTCGTTGCCCGAGAAATTGCAAAATAGATCGTACATGGCTTGCGTCGCCGTGACGGTGCTGGAGTTCGGAATGGGATTTCCAAGGCAGGGTTGCGTGAACCCTGCCGGCTCACTGGAAGTTCCGAAAAGTTGATTGGCCACGCTACCCAGAACTGGGCCCGCTCCGGGGAACAGATTTTCCCAATAGTTGGTGCCGATCGACTGGGCGCTGACGTTTTGAATTGGGGTGCCTGCATAGTATTGCTTCGCCAGGGCCTGGGCTGCCTGGAAGTAGGTCGTCTTGCTTTGCGGGTCCCTGAGATTGACCGGCTCCGCCAGATCCTCCTCCTGGAGCAAGCGATGTGCGAAACGCCCCACATACGACGCTTCGAACACGAAGTTTGAGGGCAACTCGCGAGTGATTGAAAAATCGATAACGTGGGAATATGGGGTCTTCAGCTTGTCATCCAGTCCCCACGTAATCGCGAAGCCGCCAGGGGTGGTGGCACCCGCGGGGGCGGTGACCGGGAACGGCCCGGTAGGCGGCGCCCCGATAATCGAGCAAGGCGGTATGCTGCATCCATCGGCGCTGGCGGATGGTATGTTGAAAAGTCCATCGTATCGCGCAGAGCCGTCCACCGTTTGGACTCCGGCAGGATTCACCTCGGATGTGGTTAAGCCAAATGAGCCGTTTTTGTCGAAGGTGTTGGTGATTCCTTCGCCGAAGTGATCGAAATAGATGCCATAGCCGGCGCGAATCGAGGTCTTCCCTTGCCCGCCCCACAGCCGCTTGGCCCAGCCGTCGGCGTTGGGGGAGTAAGCGAATGCCACGCGCGGAGCAAAGTCTTTGTAATCGTATCCCCAATAGGGCTGCTTGCCGTTCGCCTGCCCGTCCAGTCCAAAGCTGACCAGTGGTTCGTAGACCTGCCCCTGCCCCGCAGCCGTGCCGCGTTGATTAAACCAGTCATGCAGGCTGATGGTGGGGGCAACTTGAGTGCCGGTAGTTTCAAAGGGGGGCTGCAGAATCGAATAACGCAGGCCGTAGGTGAACGTGAAATTCGGTTTAATTCTCCACTGGTCCTGCCCGTAGAACTCGTATTCATGATCGCGGAAATGCCGGGGAACCAATTGGCCTTGGGGAATCCGGTTCAGGTTTTTGTCGAGTTCGTAGTTGGCATTAACCTGGGGGACCAACCCGACCAGGGCCGCCATAGCGAAGTCGTAGCTAGCACTGAAGCCCGAGTCGACGGCCGGGTACCCAAAAGCCGCGGGGTCTAGACTGCTGCCTGTGTTCGAGATTCCCGAGTCATTCAGCCAGTAGACGTTAGTCACCCCTTGAAAAAAGTTCTGAGCATCGGATTCGCGCAGATTATCGACTTGCCTGTAGTTCACTCCGACCTGAAAGCTGTGACGGCCCACGACCTTGGTGAGATCGTCCACGATGTTCTTCACCGGCACGTGGGTGTTGATGGTGGGAGTGAAAGCAGTAATGGAGTCCATGCCGCGGAACGAGATAAAGGGCTGATTCTGCAGGCCCTGCAAGTTGAGGAGTTCGCTTATATAACCAAAATGGAAATTGTTGACCAGCGTGCTGCTGAAGGTGGCCGTGTAGCCCACGGTGAAGCCCTTATTGTTGTCGTGCTCCACCTGGGATTGAGGCTGGTTCGGAAACTGCTCGCCTCCGTCTCCGGTAATTGAGGTGCTGATGTTGCGCTCGGCTTGCCGGTCATTGTTCATGATGCCGCGCACAAAAAGTCGGTGATTCCCGTCTTTAGTCAGGTTGTAGTCCAGTTTCGCGACATAAGCGTTCAAACTTAGCGGAAGCGGCGAGGGGAAGGTGTAGCCGACATAATCGAAGCCATCGCCCACCGTGTTTGTATTGCCAACCGGGTACTGCGGGAACAAGGCACCGGGGTTAGTCCCGCCGATATTGGCCAACATCGGATTGGGGCCTGGCCCGAGCGGGCAGGTGACGGGAGTCTCGGTGGAGCAATTAGGATCCATGCCTGCGATTTGGCTCGCTGTTAGTGTTTGCTCCGCCCCGCCCGAAAGATAGCTTATCGAGCCGACCTGCATTCCCGGACTCGGAACGACGCGAGTGACCTGCAAATCCTCGTGCTTGCGCTGGCCCTCGTAGGCCGCAAAGAAAAACAGCCGGTCTTTGATGATGGGCCCGCCTACGTTCGCTCCGAAAGTATTGCGCACCAGCAGCGATGGATTGTTGGGATCACTCGCCTGAAGCTCAGCGGCCTTGTTGAACCAGTCATTCGCCTGGCCAATGCTGCTGCGGTTGTAGGCATAGAGCGAGCCGTGAATGTGGTTGGTACCGCTCTTGGTCACCAAAGAAACCTGGCCGCCTGAGGAGCGGCCCGTATCTGCGTCGGAATTGCTGGTGGTCACCTTGAGTTCTTCCAGCGAGTCAAGAGGGGCGCGGATTGCACCTTGGAACGCGGTGCCCAGAAGCTGATCATTGTTGTCGACGCCATCGAGGGTAATGTTGGTCTGGTCGCTGCGTGCTCCGTTCACAGAACCAGCGCGGCTGTCGGAGGAACCGGCGATGTGCGGGCTGTTGCCGGTGAAGACGACTCCGGTCTGCAGGCTGAGAATTCCGCCGGGATCGCGGCCCTCGAAGGGAAGGTCGGCGATCTGATCCGCTCCGAAGGCATGACCCATGCTGGCATCCTGGGTATTGACCAGTGGGGCGGTCCCGCTAACTTCCACCGTTACGGTTCCCCCCGTGACTTGCATATTGATGTTCAACGTGGCCGGACTGGCCACCTGCAACTCCACGCCGCGTTGTTTCATGGTGGCAAAACCACGGGCGTCCACGGTCAAGTCGTACTTGGCGGGCGGCAGCTCGAGGAACTGATAATTGCCTTGACCGTCGCTTTTGGTGGTTCGGCTGAATCCCGTGGCCGGGTCGTTAATCGTAACGGACGCGCCGGCGACCACGGCTCCTTTGGCGTCGTAGAGCGTGCCGCGCAGGGACGTGGTTGCAGTCTGCGCCAGGACCAGAGCACTCATGGCTAGGAAAAATCCGACCAACCGAGTAACTACACGTGCGCTCATACGCATAGAAAGCTCCTCCCGATGGGAACTGCATTCGATTTTGTTTGCCCAGGAGAGTTAGCTATAGACGTGAGACCCTGGGCCCTGATGGGGCGCTATTGTGCAACTCCGAGGCCACATAGTTCAAGCTTAATTTTCAATACATTTGCCATTCTGAAACGTTTGAATACGGCTTCTCACATACAAAGTTCCAGATTCAGAAGGCTGTCTATGCGGAGTTTCGATTGGCACGATTTGCTTTCCCGATCAGAAGCGAGGCCCCCGCCAGTATAACTACGGGATAGCACTCCAGCGTATAGCGGGGCTCCGGGTTTTCCAGAGTTCCGAGGAAGAGCGAGCGCAGGAATAAAAATAATACAAACAATCCGAGGCCGTAGAATTCGCGCCAGCGCACGAGTCCGGCAACCGCTGCACTAACGTAGGCGAGATTCAACAGGCCGAAGACGATGCTCACGGCGAGCCAAACGCCAGCATCATCGAACTCCCACCAGCGCGGGTCGGAAGGCAGCAACTCGGTGCGCGGACGCAGCCACATATCGGCAATGCGCACCGCTGGAAGCCAAACGTAATAACGCAGGGGCGCGGTGTGAATGCGCGCCGCGGCCAGTGCCGCAAAGCGCGCATCGAGTTCCGGGGTTATATCGTGGTCCTGATTGTAGTCGGCAAAAAGCTGGGCGGTTTCCTGCCGTTGCTGCTCCGAATCGAAGGCGCGGCGCGGCAGGCGCGTCACATCCACAGCGGTTCCGGGAACGGCCCAATAGATCTCCTGCACAGAGGTATAGTCCGCGATCCAGGTCTTGGTCCAGCGATTGAATCCCGTCATCACAAGTTCATCGGAATCGTTGGCATAGCGTGGAGCAAGGGGTTCGAAGCGGTGGAGGGCGTGCAGGTTGCGCAGGGTCCACGGGACCAGCGGAGCGAGCGCGCTAATGACGAGAATAACTCCGGCGCGCAGGATTGTGAGTAAGTGGCGTGCCTTGTGAGTGTCTCCTGTTCGATTAAGAACTGCGCTTACAAAAAGCACAAATAAATATGCTCCGACCGCCGCAAGCAGGATGCCGCCATCGGGCCGTAACAAGATGCAGGCGCCGATGGAGAGCCCACATCCAAACCACGGACCTGCCTTCGGCTTTAGCAACGGGCTCGTTTCAGGGCGCAAACCAGCGAGTCCGCAGACGGCAAAATCCAATGCCAGCACGGTAAAGAAGATTTCCAAGGTTTCGGTGAGAACCGCGGCAGAGTAATTGGCGAGGAATGGACACAGGGCTGAGAGCATGAGGGCGGCTTTGGCCGCGCGCTCGGAAAAGAGGCGGCGCGCTATATCCGCGATCAGTAAACATGTGGTCAGATCGAACAAGACCTGTATCAGCAGGACGGCGCGGAAATTGCTCCATCCGAAGATCGCGAAGAGCGCGGCAAGAAATGCAGGATATCCCGGAAGGCGAGAAAGCGTGGGCACCACCTGGCCGGAGTTGGTAATGCCATAGACGCCATACTGCAGCCAGTTCATGGCAATATCGGCGTAGAGGCGCGAATCGTCGACCACGCCGGGAAAGTGCAGCAGAAATCCGAGCCGCAACGCCAATCCGCACAGGATCGCCGCCAGAAAGAAGCGAACATTCTTACGCACCAGTTGCAGCACGATGAGAATATAACGCGTTGCAGTCAACTTCGTGCGCGGGAATCGCATCTTACCGGATAATCACCACTTGGCGCGCGACCTGCTTCGTCCCCCTGAATTGACCACTTGCCGCGCGCGGCATACGATAATCGATTAACCCCTACATGGCAGAACCTGTCTT
>PKVZ01000211.1:6109-20182 GCA_003131635.1 Acidobacteriaceae bacterium | reverse complement strand
CTTGTGGGCTCGGTGCACGGCCAGCGCTTCTATCCTGATTTTTCTGGCGTGGTCCGTTCGCACAATTTCTATCCCGTCCCGCCCATGACCTTCGCCGATGGGATTGCCGCCGTGGCTCTGGGATTGGGCCGCGCCGTGGTCGATGGCGGCAAGTGTCTAACCTTTTGCCCGCGCTATCCGCAGAATCTGCTGCAATTCTCTTCGGTCGACGACATCCTCGCCAATTCGCAGACGGAGTTCTGGGCGCTCTCGCTCAATGGCCTTCCCGAAGGCCGCCCCGGACATCTGCACGAGATGCGTTTCGGCCTCGACTCGGCGGAGACGGACGGTACTCTGCCTGCCGTCGGCTCCACCTACTCCGTCGACAATCAGGCAGTCTATGACGGAGTGAGCCGCCCCGGAGTTCGCATTGTGAGCTTCGCGCCCATGCTCAAACACGAACTGTTTCCCTTAGCCACGATTCTCCAGACGCTGGTACGTGCAGGCGAAGATGCTCTGGGTATTCCGGTGGAAATCGAGTTTGCCGTACGTTTGCCGCGGCAACCCGGCGAAGCCGCAGAGTTCGGCTTCCTGCAAGTCCGTCCGCTCACCCTTTCACGCGATCACCAGGATTTGTCGGTCGGCGATGTGGAACCGCGCCAGTTGCTTTGCCAAAGCAGCAAAGTGCTGGGCAATGGGCGCATCGAGAATTTGTACGACGTCGTGGTCGTCGATTCGCAGCGCTTTGAGCGCAGCCGTAGCCAGGAGGTAGCCAAAGCGGTGGCCCACTTCAATGGCTTGCTCAACGCCGAAACCCGTCCGTACCTGCTGATTGGAGTAGGTCGCTGGGGATCGAATGATCCTTGGCTCGGCATTCCCGTGGAGTGGGACGAAATTTCCGGCGCGCGCGTCATTGTCGAAGCGGGCTTCCGCGATTTTCGCGTTACCCCTTCGCAGGGCAGCCATTTCTTCCAGAACCTCACCGCTTTTCAAATCGGCTACTTCACAGTCAATCCGGATGCCGGGGAAGGTTCGGTCGACTGGGAGTGGTTGAGCGAGCAGTCTTCCGTAAACGAAGACGGATGCGTCCGCCATCTGCGCTTCGATGCACCCATGCGCGTGGTCATGAACAGCAAAACCAGCCAGGGTGTTATCTTCAAGCCGCAGGCGGCGCCGGCATAACGCCGGTTCTTGCCGAGAATTTACGCTGACCCTCCAGCCGGAGGTGGGTCCAACCTTGACGATTTGGCCGAAATCGGTTGCCTGAGCGCTCGCCAAACCACTTTTACCTGATCGATACCTTGGGCGTTCAGGTGACTCCCTCGTCCCCAACTGCATCTTAGCTGTTAAAGTGGAAAGAGAAGGTCCCGCGCTTACGACGCGATCGGATAGCCGACATCTCAATCAATTGGAACGGGAGTCATCATAAATCTGAAAGTGAACTATTCAGCGCGAGTGGGCCTACTAACCGTGTCGATCTTATCCTCTGCGGCTTTCTGCGCAGGTCAAAGTGCCCCGCAATCTCAAACATCGGATCCTGCCCAATCCGCCCAATCGCCCGCGACCAGTTCTTCGACGCAGGATAAACCCGGAGGCCAACCGTCTGCCCAGAGTAACACTCAGGATCTAGGCAGCCTGGTCCAACAAGATACAAAGAAGGCCAAGGACGACCGGATGTTTTACGTGATGCCGAACTACTTGACGGTAGATGGTCAATCACAAGTGAAGCCAGTCTCCTGGAAAGAGAAGTTCGCCATGGCAGCCGAAGGCTCCTTCGACCCCTATGAATTCACGATCGTCGGCATTGTGGCGGGTATCCGGCAGGCGGATAATTCCTCTCCCGCGTTCGGACAGGGAATGGAAGGATACGGCAAGCGGTATGGAGCGGCTTTCGCCGATCAAGTGGATGGCAATGTCATGGTGGGCGGCGTTTTCCCCACCATCCTAAAAATCGATCCTCGCTATTTTCGCTTGGGCAGGGGCTCGTTCGTGAGCCGCTTTGGCTATGCCATCGACCGTATTTTCATCGCCCGAACAGACTCCGGGCATTCTATGTTCAACGTTCCCGAGTTTGCGGGCAACGCCACCGCGATTGCTATTTCCAACGTGTATTATCCCGCCGCCGATCGCAGTTGGTCGTCGAGTTTGTCCGACTGGGGAACGCAGATGGGCCTCGACGCCTTTGGAAATGAGCTGAAGGAGTTTTGGCCGGATATTCACGGCTATTTGCAGAGGAGACACGCCCGACGCCTGCAGAAACAGGAGCGGAACCCATCCGACTAACGGTTCCAATTCGGATTCCCACACGAACCGTTTTCTGCCGTTGGAGTGCATCCAGACGACGACTCGACAATCCAAGTTCAGCTGGCAGGAAGTATTTGAAAGGCACAGCTGAGAGGGCGGAGCGGGAAAATAGGAGGTGGGGGGAGATTTTGAAAGCCATTCGATTATCTTGCATGGCGGTAGCGCTGGCGGGGATGCTGGCAGCGGCGTCTGTTCAAGCTCAGGAATCAGCGAGCGCGCGGGAACAGTCCCGAGAAGGAACGGTACCGTCGGGTCCGGACGATCGTTCGCTGGCCACCGATGTTGCGTTCACCGATGTTTCGCAAAACCAGGTTGCGCAAAACCAGGACCCACCCAAAACAGCCACAACCAAGGATGGAGAGTCCTCCCTGCCAGACGCGCCCAGCGTCACTCCCGCAGACGCCAATAACCCCAATGACCAGTTTGGTAAACAACCAAAGAGAATTTTGTGGGTGATCCCCAATTACCGGGCGGTCAGCGCCAACACGCATCTGCCTCCACTGACTTTCAAGGGTGAACTCTGGCTCGCGACCCAGGATACATTCGACTACTCCTATTTCATTTTAGTGGCAGGGCTCGCCGGAATCGACATGGCCGGCAAGTCGGAGCCGGCCTTCGGGCAGGGGGCTCAGGGCTACGGGAAATACTACTGGCACAACTTTGTCGACGGCGGCATAGAGAACTACATGACGGAAGCGATCGTCCCAGTGCTGACGAGAGAAGACCCAAGATACTACACCACGGGCAAAGGCGGATTCATTAAGCGAACCGGCTATGCGGTAAGTCGGTTGTTCATCACCAAGACCAACTCGGGAAACAGCACCTTCAATCTGTCGGAGATCGTGGGGGCCGGAGCGGCCGCGGGCATCGGCAATACGTATTACCCGGCACAATCCAACCCGTGGGTGAAAACGTACCAACGCTGGGGAACGCAGGTGGGCTTGGACGGCGTGTTCAACACGCTAAAAGAGTTCTGGCCCGACGTCAATCACGCGGTATTTCACGGAAAATACTAATTCCGCCTTAGCGACGTGGGAAATTGCGGCTTAATTCCAGCCGGCGGATCGCCCAGCAGCGTTTCGAGGGGACCCTGAACTCCGCGGATTTTCAGTTCACGGGTGTCGGTGCAGCACGTGGGTGGCGATGTCGGGCCAGAATTCGCGGAACACGTTGGTCAACGCGTCTCGCCCGAGGGCATAAGCGTATTTCGTGGCGAGCGCGCTGGCAGTCCGGCTTCCGCTCGGGTAATACGCCACCGAAATTCCTTGCGCCATGCCTCTGCCTAGCAGTTCGGAAACATTAAAGCTGTTGTGTCCGTGATAGTCCGGCGTGATGAGGATGCGAGAGCCTGCATAGAACCCTCGTTTCAAGATACTGCCCTTGCCCATCGCGTAATAGCGTTCGTCCTGGTGGAATACAGTTGGCAGTGCGAAGATAACCAGGTAGTTGCCATCCGTCTTGTCGACAAACCCTCGCCAGTAGTATCGGCCAAACCCCGGAAGTCCCTGTCCGAGCTGGGGATGGGCAACGGTCCACTCAGCCATGGCTGAGGTTAGGCCAACGAAAATAAATGAAGAATAGTCGAAGCTATTCTGGGTTGCGAGAATGAAACTCTGCTTCGGGGTGGGCGGCGGCGGGAGCGCCCCGGCGCTGACTGCGCGAAAATTGGGCATCACACCCAGTATCCGCTTCGGCTGCTGCTGCCCTGGAGTAGCACCTTGGTTCGCACGCTCTGTGCTCTGACCCGCGTTTTTCGCATCGGACTGCTTCGGGCTGCTGCCGGACGTCTCAATCTGCGGAGCGGATGACGCGGGATTCGATGGCGTTTGCTGCTGCGGGGCATCGGGCGGCTGAACCTGCTGGGCGGAAGCAATCATCCCAAGAGAGCTGGCCAGCAGTAAAAACACTAGGACCCTTGCTATACGCTGAATATACAATTTTCTCTCCTGAAAAAATGGACGTCACAGTAATTCAGATGCGGTACCACTATCCTAACAGTGTGCGCCTGATTTGCCGGGGCTGGCGCCTTGGGTTTTACATTCCTTTGCAAGCCAAAGTTTCCCAGACTGGCCTGGATTCAGATTTCCGTTGTTCGGGTTGCACGATGCAGGGAACGAGCAAGTTACTATAGAGACAGACATAAAAATCCATCGATCGAGGAAACGCATGACTGAACCAACCTATGAAGAACTGAAAGCCCGATTGTCCCAGTTGGAAAAAGAAGTAGAGACCAAGAAGCGCAGCGGAGATCTGATTTTCAAAGTGGGTGAAAAGGGTGGTGTCAGTGTCTACGGCCTGGGTCGATTTCCCGTCACGCTGTATTACGAACAGTGGAACCGTTTGCTGGGAGCAGCCGAGGATTTGAAGAAATTCATGGAAGAGAACAAGTCCCGGCTAAAACTCAAAGAGCAAGGCTGAGCGCACACCGCGTCGCAGAGGTGTTGCTTGCGGCGTCTTCATTCGCAGCCGGCAGACGCCGCCGCCCAACCATGGCTGGGTTGCCCGCCGGTTACGTTTTGGAGAAATTGAGCATTTCATCCACGAGAGCTTCACGTATAATAGAAGGACTGTGCCTAAATACTCCATTGTCGTCCCTCTGCACAATGAACAAGAGAACGTCACCGATCTCTACGACCGCCTGAAAGCGGTGATGGAGACCGCGGGCGAGACATTCGAAATCGTGCTGGTGGATGACGGCTCCAGCGACCACACCTTCGCCATGCTGCGCGAAATTGCCGCCGTCGATAGCCGCGTCACTGTGGTCAAGCTCCGCCGCAACTTCGGCCAAACCGCCGGACTGGCCGCCGGTTTCGATCATGCGCGCGGTGAATACATCATCGCCATGGATGGCGATCTGCAGCACGATCCCGCCGACATTCCAGTTTTTCTGGAAAAAATTGCCGCTGGTTATGACATCGTCAGCGGCTGGCGCAAGGTTCGCATCGATAATTTCTGGATGCGCCGCATTCCCTCCCGCATCGCCAACTGGCTGATGGCGAAACTCAGCGGCGTCGATATTCACGACTTTGGCACTACCTTCAAAGCCTATCGCCGCGAGATCCTCGAGCAAGTTCCGCTCTATGGCGAGTTGCACCGCTTCATTCCAGCTCTGGCTTCGTGGTACGGCGCCTCGATTTGCGAAGTTCCCATCCGCAATGTGAACCGTGAGCGCGGCGTTTCGCACTACGGCATTTCCCGCACCTTCCGCGTTTTCTTCGACCTGATTACGATCCGCTTTTTGCTCCGCTATCTTTCGCGCCCGCTGCACTTCTTCGGCACGCTGGGCGTCGTCAGCATGTTCAGCGGCAGCGCTCTTGTAGTTTGGCTGGCAGCGGAAAAATTCCTGCGGCATGTTCCTGTCATGGGCGCTCACGGTCCACTGATGATGGCCGCCATGGGTTTCCTGCTCGGCGGCTTGAACCTGCTCGCCATCGGCCTGCTCGGCGAGATGCAGGTCCGCCACTACCACGAACCCCGCCACCGCGCCCCCTACTCCGTCGACCGCGTCCTCCGTTCGCAGAACGAAGAACACAGCGTCTCGGAATAGACCCCCGGTCTGTCAATTTCGATTCGTATCAGGGCGCGGCTTGAGCCGCGCCGCCAAGCGCCTGTCGAAGGAGGGACTTGGGATTTTCGATTCAACAATACGCGGACTTACGTCCCACGCTCTGGCATCTGACGCATCGTCAGAATCTCGATCTCATCCGGAGCTCACGTGTCCTCGAACCCGCCGAGGTCTTGGCGCCCAGAGCCCTAGAATGTCCGCGTCGTGGCCGGCAGGTAATACCCGGCGCACCTGTGCTCAGGGACCAAGACCTTCTCTTCGAAAAATGTATGCCCTGGCGCCGGGCTTCTCGTTTGCTGATCTGTGCCGTGAGCTGAATAGGCGTGTGTTCTTCTGGTCAGGTTGGCGAGATCGGCCAGTAAAGCCCGGTCGGGACGCGGTAGATCGTTACAGTGGGATCCGATGTCCTCATTCGCTTACCTTTTCGTGAGGTGGGAGACGGCCAGACACCGTATTTCTCTCGCTGCAACGCTGGCGCGACACGCATGCAACATGGAAAGCCAGTTCCACGAGGCCCTAGGACCTTCCTTCAGGCCCTGGAAGCTGATTTCCCACGGTCCGAGGTTGTGGAAGTAACATTCGTGCAAACGGTCAAGATTCCCCAGAGCAGTGAATGGGCACTCTCCTTGGGCGGGCCGTGGGAAATTTTATGATCGTAACTTGCCATTGGGTATGATGGAAATCGGCGGAGGAATTGAAGTGCCAGAGACAAATATGGATCGCTGGACTTCCGGTGCCGACTACGACCAATGGATGGGCCGCTGGAGCCGCTTGCTCGCCCAGGAATTCCTGAAGTGGCTTAACCTCCCCGCTGGCCTGCGATGGATCGATGTTTGCTGCGGAAGCGGCGTCCTCACCGAAGCTATTGTTGAACACAACTCCCCTATCGGCATCGTGGGAGTGGATGTTTCTTCCGATCAGATAAACTTCGCTCGCCAGCATCGCGCACGTCCCAATGTCACCTTCGAAACGGGAGACGCAATGTCACTTCCGTTTCCCGACTCCACTTTCGACGTTGCCGTGTGCGGCCTGGGTTTGAACTACATTCCAAGCCCGGCCTGCGGACTCGAAGAATTCCAGCGTGTCACCAAGCCCGGCGGCGCCATAGCAGTCTACGTGTGGGATTACCTTCACGGCGCAAGATTCCTCCGTGAGTTCTGGGACGCGGCCATCGCAATCGACGACGAGGCGGCTTCCTTTGACCAGGCTCGCCGCTTTCCAATGTGTACGCCAGAGGGGCTGCGTGGTCTCTTCGAACAAACCAAACTGGAAGACTCAACTCTGCATGCAATCGACGTCATAACCAGCTTCGCAAACTTTGACGATTACTGGGAACCACTTCTGACCGGGCAAGGCTCCGCGCCAAACTATCTCGCGACACGCGGCCAGTCCATCCAAACCGCGATTCGCCAGCGCGTGCAAGCCGCGCTCCCGGTAAATGCCCACGGAAGGATCGACCTGCCCGCACGCGCCTGGGCCATCCGTGCTCGCCGACCCTAAGCCTTCCACCAGGATGGCCCTAAGCTGGGCGTACGAAAGATGAATGCTCCCAGGATCAATCCTTTAAAGATAAAGATCAATCCCATCTCGGCCCTGGCTTCCCCTGCCGCAACCACTCAATAAAATCCGTCCCCGGAGGCACCCCGCCCAGTTCGCGCAACCGCGTTGCGTTTTGTCCGCGATGGTAATGGCTGTGCATCGCCGCCTGCGTCAGAGCGTGGCGCACGCTGATGTTCAGCGGAGGCTTGAACCACGGCACCTCAATGGTCTCCGCTAACCTGGCATCATCTAATTCGCCAATCTTGGCCATCATTTCCGCGTGATATTTCCGAGCCAAAGTTTTCAGATCTGCAATGTTCGCGTAGTCTTCCGCTTTGCTAATCACAAACTGCCCGCGACTCCCGCCCACCACCCACAGAAACGCAGATTGAACCAGATGAATATGGTGCAGCCTTTCCCAAATTGCCTTATCGGCAAGCCCCGCAGGATAACCCTCCAGCGCCCGCCAATGTTCGGCGTCGGCCCACTCCTGATGCGCATAAAGTTCGTCCAAGTAGGAAGACGACGACATAGTAGTTCCCCCCAACCAGCCCCCGCACCCGACATTATAAGCACCCCTTCGTGGTACTTCGTGTCCTTCGTGGTTCAAAGTTTTTATCTTCCAGGGACGAGCTGAGCCGCCACTCCGAAAGGCGACTGCCAATCCGCGCAGCGTATAATAGCCCGGTTGAACTGGCAGGAGCGCGAGTCTTATGGCACCAACTACACAATTCGAATTGCAACTCGCCCGCCGCATGTCCCGGCTGGGCACCGAAACCGCCTTCGAAGTCCTGAACAAAGCGCGGGCCCTGGAGCGTCAGGGCAAGAGCATTATCCACCTGGAAATCGGCGAGCCGGATTTCGACACTCCCGCCAACGTAATCGAAGCCGCCGTCGACGCCCTCCATCATGGTTGGACTCACTACGGCCCGTCCGCAGGCTTGCCCGAACTTCGCCAGACCATCGCCGACTATGTCAGCCGCACTCGCGGAGTCAGAGTCACACCCGAGGAAGTGGTCGTCGTTCCCGGAGGTAAGCCGATTATTTTCTTCACCATAATGTCTTTGATTGATGAAGAAGATGAGGTCATTTATCCCAACCCCGGCTTCCCCATTTATGAGTCGATGATCCACTACGTCGGCGGCAAGCCCGTGCCCGTCCAACTGCGCGAGGATCACGATTTCTCGCTCGACGTAAGCGAACTCGCGCCCCTCATCACCGACCGCACCAAACTCATCATTCTCAATTCGCCGCAGAATCCCACCGGCGGCGTGATGCAGCGCCGCGATGTCGAGCAAGTGGCCAAGCTTATCGGTGACCGGAACATCCTGGTTCTCTCGGACGAAATCTACAGCCGCCTGCTGTTCGAGGGCGAACATTTTTCCATCATGTCCGTGCCCGGCATGCAGGAGCGCACCATCCTGCTGGACGGCTTTTCGAAAACCTACGCCATGACCGGATGGCGCATGGGCTACGGCGTCATGCGTCCCGACCTCGCATCTCAAATCACCCGCTTGATGACCAATTCCAATTCCTGCACCGCCAGCTTCACCCAAATGGCCGGCATCGAAGCCCTCCGCGGCGATCAGAGTTCCGTCGATCACATGTGCGGCGAATTCAAGCGCCGCCGCGATGTCTTCGTCGCCGGACTGAATAAAATTAAAGGCTTTTCCTGCCGCCTCCCCAAAGGCGCATTCTATGTCTTCCCCAACATCACGAAAACAGGATGGAAGTCGAAGCCGCTCGCCGATGCTCTCCTGGAGCAGGCCGGTGTGGCTGCACTCTCCGGCACCGCCTTCGGCGAATTCGGCGAAGGCTACCTGCGCTTCAGCGTCGCCAATTCGCTGGAGAACCTGCAGCAGGCCCTCGACCGTCTCGATGTTTGGACCAAAGCGAATCTCTGAAGCCGTACCCTGTGTTCCTCTGTGCCCTCTGTGGTCAAAGGCAGCAAGGACACCGCAGTTCCGTCGCCTCTCGCCTCCGACGGCGCCAGCTTCAAGGTCACCTGGAAGTCCGAGTGAAGGGAAGAATTACCGTTCTTGTTCGTTTTTCGTAAATATAAAACGTACTAGCTTGACGCGACCCCGCTTGCATTTAGAATGACGCGGTTTCGGGACGGCACGATAAAAGTCCCGGAACTTTACGGGAGCCTCTATGCTATCGAAGAGTTTACGAATTTCGGGAATTTCGTTCTTGCTCGCCATCTCGCCTGCCTTGGCGCAGGTATCCACCTCGCCTGTCGCAACCCCCAGCACAACAGTTACTCCGCGCCAACACGCGCCCCGAAGAGTTTACAGTCTTGTCCCCGAGCGCGTTGAAGGCAACGTCACCGTTTCAGACAGCACCAACTGGAGCGGCTACGCGGTCACCGGCTCTTCTTTCACCAGTTCCAAAGCCTCGTGGACCGTCCCCACAGTGAACTGCAGCACAACCCCAAACACTTATGCCGCCTTCTGGGTCGGCATCGACGGATGGAGCTCCAGCACCGTGGAGCAAACCGGCACAGATTCCGATTGTAGTGGCAGCAGCCCGTCGTATTACGCCTGGTATGAGTTCTACCCCCACCCGTCGTATCTCATCTCCGGCGTGCCTGTCTCTCCCGGCAATCACATGTCGGCCTCAGTTACTTACAGCGGCACGGAGTTCACCATCACCATCACCAACGAAAGCACGGGCAAGTCCTACAGCAAGAGTTCGAAAGTCAACGGGGCGAAACGGTCGTCGGCCGAATGGATTGCCGAAGCCCCCTGCTGCACCAACGGCGGAGGCATTTTGCCTCTCTCCGATTTCGGCACCGTCGATTTTGGCGACGACTATACCGGTGTTAGCGGCACCAATGACGCCACTGACTCCTCCGTGTCCGGACCAATCAGCGACTTCGGTTCCACCGTAAACGAGGCCATCATGGTCAATGGCAGCACCGGCGCCGATGAAGCTGTTCCGTCATCCCTTTCCTCGGATGGAACCAGCTTCACCGTTGCTTGGAAGTCAGAGTAAGAAGTCAGAATAGGAAGGCCCGCACGCATCTGATCACTCCTTGTGATCTTGTAAGTCAACCCGCCCAAGCAACCGCTTGGGCGGGTTATCCACAAGCCTACAGCCCGGCCGCCGCGCTCTTCGTGCGCATCTGCCGTGGCGCCACAGCGCTCTCCCGCGTCGAACCCGCGCCGCTCTCGCTCGTAATCTCCAGTCGAAACTGCCCCACAAGCCGTTCCAGGTCCGCAGCCAATTGCGAGATCTCTTCCGCGCCCTGCTGTGCCCCCTGCGCCCCATCGGCCGTCAAATCCGTGATCCGCGCGATCTCCTTCACGCTTCCGCTAACTGACTTCGAACACATTGCCTGCTGGTTGGCGGCCGTGGCAATGCGCGCAACCATGTCTTCCGTTTCCTTAGACGTACGAATCATCTGTTCAAAAGATTCTCCCGCTCGTTCCGTGGCCTTCATTCCTTGTTCGAATTGTTGCGTTCCCTCGTTCATCGCACCCACTGCTTCCCGGATTTCCTCCTGGATGCCATGAATCATCGCTGCAATCTCTTTGGTGGATGTCCCCGTCCGCTCGGCCAGTTTGCGCACTTCATCCGCCACCACCGCAAAACCGCGTCCCATGTCGCCCGCACGCGCCGCTTCAATCGCAGCATTCAGAGCCAGCATGTTGGTCTGGTCGGCTATGTCCGTAATCGTCCGCACAATCTTCCCTATCTGATCCGATCGCTTGCCCAGGCCCTCCACCATGCGCGCCGCTCCGCCCAGACTCACGCAGGCTCTGCGGATCTGCTCCTGCGTTTCCTTCACCGTCACTCCTCCCGCGTGCGCAATCTCTGAGGCTTGCCTCGCCGCTGCCGCGGCTTCCGTTGAATTCCTCGAAACCTCCTCCACCGCTGTATCCATCTCCTCCACTGCCGTCGCCACATGCTGCGTCTCGTCGCGCTGTTTCTGGCTTTCCTTGGCCTGTTCCGCCGCGGAGTGCGACATTTTCTCGCTCGATCCAGCCAGTTGCCACGTGTCTCCCGCGACTTCGCCGATCATGTCGTGCAACTTCTCCAGGAAGCGGTTAAAGCTGCGGGCCAATTCGCCCAGTTCATCCTGGCTTTCCGCTGGAACCCGTTTCGTGAGATCCCCCTGGCCCTCCGCAATATCGCGCACCCTCTCCAGCATGTGGCTCAGAGTTTTCAACATAAAGTGCGAAATACTGCCTGTAATAATCAGCAGCACCATCAGGCAGACCACCGTCACCCCTGCTGCCAACCGCGCATCCTCGTGCCACGCTGTTGCCACATCGTCGATATAAATGCCCGTGCCCAGAATCCATCCCCAAGGTTCGAAGCCCTTTACAAAAGAAAGTTTGGGTTGCGGTTTTCCCTCTGCCTGTCCCGGCTTGGGCCACATGTAGGGAACAAATCCCGAGCCACTGCGCCGGACTACATCTGCCATCTCTACAAAAAGGGCCTTTCCGTTCGGATCTTTGAAACTGCTCAGGTCATGCCCGTTCAGTTCGGGCTTCATCGGATGCATCACCATCGTGGGATGCATGTCATTCACCCAGAAATAATTGCTGCCGTCGTAGCGCATGATCGCGATAGTCGCAAGGGCGCGGCGTTGCGCTTCTCCACGGCTCAGCTTTCCCGCGGCTTCCAATTGCTGCTGCTGTATCAGGATGGAATACGGAACCTCCACCAGGTGCCGAACCTTTTCCTCTTTGTCCCGTAGAATCCGGCTGTACTCGCCGTGAATCCAGAAGCTGCCAAGCGTCAGCAGGCCCGCTGCTGCGATCGCCTCTATAATGCGAAACTTATTTTTGAGGGACATTATTCAGATGTTGTTATCGGCATTCGCCGCAGGAAACATGAGGGAGCCTTTAGGCTTGCAGTCGGGTCCGCAGGAATGGCATCGGTCAAACCTGAATCTTCCTGTAGCCCTTGTCCGGCTTCCCGCAGGCTCAGCCCTTTAAGTAGGGCAGCATCTCTTTAAATGCCGGCGATGCCGAAGACCGCATCAACTCATAGATCATCATTTCAGTGGAAGAAATCACCGCCCTCGCGGCGCGCATTCTTTCGAGACCAATCTTCCAATTCCATTCCGTCCGCGAACTCACCGCGTCGGAAGCGACATGCACGATGTAACCTTCGCGCAGCGCCGCCAGCGCCGTCTGCATCACGCAAATGTGGCTTTCCATGCCGCACAACAGCAGCGTGTTGCGCTTGCCCGGCAGCCGCTTGAGGAGCGTGCAAAACACGTCGCTGCCAAAACAAGAAAAAAGATTCTTGTCGATCGCCTCCGTTTCCGGCAGCAGGGAAGCGACCTCCGGCACAGTCCCGCCCAACCCTTTCGCATATTGCGTGCTGACGATCGCAGGAATCTTAAGCACGTCCGCCGCGCGGATCAGCAGCTTCGCGTTGCGCACCAGTTGTTCCTTCTGAAAAATCGGCGGCAACAACTTTTCCTGAATATCCACGACCAGTAGAGCGCATCGATCCGCTTCCAGCGCGCGGCGGGCCACTTCGGCATAATCGCTCGAAGCCGTAGAGACGGACTCAAAAGCGGTTGACATGGATTCTTCCTCAGGCAGTCTTAATCTCGATTCTACCCTTTTGCAGCTTCTTGCCTCTGTGTAACTCCGTGTCCTCTGTGTTAGAGGTTTAGACCTTTAACGAACGCCAACATTGTTGACCGCGCTCCGCCTCAAACCATAGAATCATATTGCAGAGCGCCGGCAACACGCCGGTTCTAACCACTGCCCCCTCGTTCAACGGCTAGGACACCTGCCTCTGGAGCAGGCTATCGGGGTTCGAATCCCTGGGGGGCAGCCAAACTCTCCCGTCGGTGGCAAACGCTTCCTCTACCACCCCAATCGAATGAACCCAAATGCTATTCGCTGGTGTAATTGATTTCCATCCGCCGAGCTTGAAAGCTTGACGCGTACAAAACCGTCGCCGCCACAATCACGATCCCAAAAATTGCAATCGGCGCCGAGACCGGATCAGGATTGCTTACCAGCAGCGACAGCAGCGGCGGCGTTCCGAAAGGTGTGGGGATTTCCACCGGACACAGCGATTTCAAATAATAGATGACGCTGAACTTTTTGAGCAGAGCTGGCAGGAAGGGATTGACCCCTTCCCAAATCAAGATCGCAGCTGCCGGCAGAATCGGATTGCGGAAGAGCATTCCCGCGGCTAGAAAAAAAGCGCCGTAGCCCACACAGGCCAGAGCCGTCACGCCGAGATAGGCGGCAGCTTGCGCCATGCCATGGTCTTGGTAGAGGTAGATGTCGCGAACGTTGGGACTAAACTGGCTGGTGAAGACAAAGATCTGAAGCAGTTCGCTGGTTACAAAAATCATGCAGGTGGCCAGCAGCCCTGCCAGGAACTTTCCTATCATCAGCACGTCTCGACGGATGGGCGAGAGAAAATAGAAATGCAAGCTCTTGTCCAGGATTTCACCGCGGAACAGATTCATGAAGATTCCCAGGCAGCCGAAAAAAATTGCGAGGCGCAGATAAAAAAACTGAAACACTCCGGCAAAAACCACCGAGTCGGCGGTGATGCTGGAGCCGTCGCGAATATTAACGCTGACTACTTTGTCATCCGTGAGATCGACGAACAAGTCGTTGACTCCATCGGAATAATGGTCGATTTCGTGGAACGTGTTTACCAACTGCCCCGACTTATCCGCCTTCCGTCCACGCCGA
>PKVZ01000211.1:0-5999 GCA_003131635.1 Acidobacteriaceae bacterium | reverse complement strand
CCACAGCCTGCTCATCGCACCGCCTCCTCCGCCCCGATCAGATATTCGTAGACCGAATTCACATCGTCGTCGGCCGGCGCCACGGACTCGATTTCAACTCCGTTCAACGCCACATGATTCAGCATGAGATAGAAACTGTCGGGATCGCGCGTCTTGATCAGCAGTCCCCGCTCGTCGTTGTGGATGCGAACTTCGATGGTGTGCTCGGACTCCATCATCTTGGCGGCAAGGTCTCGCGGCCGGTCGCAGCGGATGAGAATCTGCGCCGGATGCTCGCGAATCTCCTCGCGCACGCTGTGTATTTTGCCCTCCGCCACAACGTAACCATTGCTCAATAGAATGACCTGATCGGAGATGGCGTCCACTTCGTGGAGAATGTGACTGGAAATAATGACGTAGCATCCTTCCGTCGCGACCGCCCGGAACAGCGCGATCATTTCCGCGCGCGCCAACGGATCAAGCCCATTAAGAGGCTCGTCCAGCACCAGCACTCGCGGGTTATGACACAAGGCTTGCGCCAGGCGAATGCGCTGGCGCATCCCTTTGCTGTATCCCGCGACGTTGCGGTGCGCCGCCTCGGTAAGATTCACCCGCTCAATCGCGCGCCAGGCCAGTTGGTCCGCGGCCTGAGAATCCATGCCGGCAACGCGAAGATAGGAACCGACAAACTGAAATCCGGTCAGACCTTTGGGAAAAGAATCGAACTGCGTCCTATAGCCGAGGATCTTGAAAAGTTTCTCGGGCTCGTTCGGATGCAGCCCGAGAACCTCGATTCGCCCTCGCGTGGGATGCACCAGTCCAGTCATCAAATTCATCAGCGTGGTTTTTCCCGAACCGTTCGGCCCCACCAGACTGGTCACGCCCGGTGGAATCGACAGATTGACGCGATTCACTCCGAGAATCTCGCCGTAGAATTTCGAAACATCCTCGAACACGATGCGGTCGCTCACCCGATCACCTCGTAAGCCCGCACCTTTCGCACCAGGAGCGCGAGGCACATGCCGCAGTAAGCCAGCAGTGCAATCCACGCTTCGCCCGATGTGATAAAGCGTTCGTTATCCATCCGGAATAAAGAGGTCCACACCGTCGTCATCAGATAGGTGATGTCGAAGAAATACCCCGCATGTGTTCGCATCACGGCATTGATGGCTTGTCCGAAGCCCGCTCCAAAAAACATCACCGCGAGTAAGAGCGCGCCGGCGACAACTTTCCATTTCACCCACGCCGAGAGCGCCATCGCCAGCAGAGACAGAATCGAAATCCAGATGAGCGAAGATAGGACGATGCTGCCCGCGATCCAAAGATGATCCGAAGTCCAGGCCGCACCGGCCAGGCTCGATTGCACGCCGAAAAGCACCAGTCCCGGGATCCACGTGATTTGCGAAAGCAGAATCGCCAGCACGGAAGCTTTGCCCAGCACATACTCGGCGCGGGAAAACGGGCGGCAGAAGTATAACGGAAGCGCGCCATTGGCGATGTCGGGCGAGATCAGCCCCGGCCCGGCGAATGCGGTGAGCACAAAGGCCAGCGTGCCCTGCACGCTGATGAATACGAAAAAAAACCGGCTGTCGATTCTGCCGATTTGACTGGCGGCGCCGAATCGCTCGAGAAAGCTTAAGTTATGAGCAAGGTAAATGCCCATCAGGCAAAGCAGCGGATAGAAAAAGCAAAGAACGAAAAGCGTGGTTTGCAGCTTGGAGCGAAACAAGTTTCTTCTCGAATAGCGAAACAGAACCAGGCAGCGCGACCACCCTGGAGTTAGCGTGCCCGCGTACGATGTGTATGTGCGCCTATAAACCGCCACGGGAATTCTCCGGTCCGCTTGATTTCGTCGTTCTCATCAACTCCCTCATCAACTCTCCATCGCTTTCAGGAAAATATCCTCAAGCGTGTCGCGCCGGAAGTTGAGGCGGCGGATGCGAACCTCGCGCTCCGCGGCCAGGCGATAGATGTCCCGAATCTCCACGCCGTCCACCAGAATCATCTTCACTCGATTCGCGGTTACGGCGCATTCGCAGCCAAGCTTTTCGATCGCTTCGATGAAGTCACTGTTTGTGTCGTAAGTTTCCAGCTCTAGGAATCTCTTATTTGCCTTGCGCTCTTCTTCCAGATTTGAGTAGTGTGCGATCCGGCCTTGTTTCAGAATCAGTACTTCTTCGCAGGTGTCTTCCACATCGCGCAGAAGATGAGAGCAGAGAACAATCTGCAACTGCCTGCTGTCGCGAATGTCGCGAATCATGCGGGTCATGCGCTGCCGCGCCGAGGGGTCGAGACCGTTGGTGGGTTCGTCGAGAATCAATAATTTGGGACCATGAGCGATGGCCTGCGCCAGCTTCGCGAGCTGTTTCATGCCCAGCGAATAAGTCCCGAGTTCGCGATATCGCGCCTCGGCCAGGCCTACGCAGAACAGAGCCTCGTGCGCGCGTTCCAGCGCCGCCGCCGGTGGCAGGCCAGAAAGTTCCGCCATCATCTGCACGTAGGAGACCGCGCTCATTTTCGAGATGAACGCATCGTTCTCGGGCATGTAGCCGACCAGGCTCCGAATCCTCCGGGTCTCGCTGCGAATGTCGTACCCCAAAACCCGCGCCGAGCCTGAGCATGGCTTGTAAAAGCCCAGGAGAGTGTTGATGAGAGTCGATTTGCCGGCGCCGTTCGGTCCCAGCAATCCTATGGCGCGGCCACCCAGGGTACAGGCGAGGTTGTTCAGAATCTCGCGCTTCCCGAAGCGGACACAAAGATTCTGCAATTCGATGACCGGCGGTCGTGGAGCAGCGGCGGCTTGTTCATTCGAGCCTTCTGCCACTCCGCTTTGGATCGCCGTGCTCATCTGTAATAAGTCCAGAGTTATTGCGTCGCTGCCGGACGAGCCACCTTGTTTCCCAAAAACATCTGCGGAAGAAATGCGCCGCCGTGCCCCATCGTCAGCAAAGTGCCGAGGTCAAAGCCCATGAAACCGGTGTCGCTCGCTACCACGATGCGATCGGGCTCGCCATAAGCATAAATCAAACCCGGTGCGGTGTTTGCCTGCAACGCGGCGATCGACTGCCGTTGCTGCGCCGTGAGTGCGCCCGCCGCTTCGATCTGTTCCACGAGCGGACCGACAACCGGCCCGATGTTGTGATAGAAGATCGCCGAAAAATTCGTATAACCATCGCTAGGCAGCAGCGCCTGGAACGTCGGCGAATGAGTCAAAGTATTTCCCGACTGGCGGTCGCGAATGGCCTGCGAAAGCGTGGCGATGTCCGGGCCTGCGAGCAGATAACTATCGACATAGGTATAATCGATTTCGAAGCCCGGCTGCTTCTGATTGCGAATCGCGTAGTAAGTCTGCGAGCCGGTTTGCTGCGTCGTCAATTGCAGGGAAGCATCCGATGGCCGCGTCGCTTCTCGATTGAAACTAGCGACCAGTTTCACCAGGGTCGATTGCAAAGTCGCCGGATCGTAAACCTCGAAAACCAGCTTCCAACGCGGCGTAGGCAGCATCGGTCCATCCATGGCCGCGGCAACTTCTCCGCCTAATGGCGCGGTGATGTCATCCAGTACGCTCACCCCGGCCTTGGCTTCAAACTTCGCGAGTTCCTGAGCAAAGTTCGCGTCACTCGCGCCGATCATCTGGAACAACTCCTCCATGATGCTGCGCGGATTCTTGATCACCACTGCATTGACCATGCTGGCATTGGGAGAGATGAAGTCCAGCGCGCCCATGGAAGCAGGCGCGGCCAGCCATGACGCTACGCCGTGACGCTCGGTTGCGAACGTGAGCGCGGCGCGAGTTTCCGTCTTGCCTCCCACTTCACGCCGTTCCATGGTCAGGTATCGCACGTCCTCCACTCCGGGGAGCAGTTGGTTCTTGCTGTCACTAGATACGTGGTGCGCGACAATTTGTTCCATGTCCGCGCAGAAAAGCCAGCCTGCGCCTTGCCGATAGGAATGAACCACTTGCTGGTAGAGAGGTGTTCCTATAAACGTGCCGCCACTCGACTGTTGCATCCGCGCGGCCGCACGCTGCAGTTGCACGACATCCGGACTGGCCACCAGCATGTCGTTGTTCACGTATACCAGAAGCGGCCGGTTCGCTGAAGCGACGGCCGCCGCAGGGTCGTGCACGATTTGAACCGTGGGTGCCGAGCCGTTCTTGCTGAGATGCCCCATTTCGCTTTGCAGAAAGGATTCGAGCCCGGGTTGCGTGACCTTTGCCAGCACTACGGGAGCGCTGTATGTCGGACCATCCTTCGCCATCGCGAAAACGATTTCGTTGCCCAGGTAGCTACTCAGGTTTTTCATCTGTTCGATCATGTCGCTAAGCTTTGGTCCCCGGCTACCCTGCTGTTCTTTCCACCAACTCTGCAGCGCCGGGCTCTGCTGCAGCCTTTCCTGGAAAAGCTGGCTTGCTTCGCCCAGCGTGCCCCCCAGGTTCGGGATCGCCGCATACACGACGGTGTGATCGGGAACGTAGGGTAAGAGATCCGAACTGTAACGCAAGCCTGGTCCGGGAATCGCCTCGAACTGATGTTGCAGAGTGGCA
This sequence comes from Acidobacteriaceae bacterium, assembly GCA_003131635.1. Lineage (GTDB taxonomy): Bacteria > Acidobacteriota > Terriglobia > Terriglobales > Acidobacteriaceae > Sulfotelmatobacter. Next base: position 1,474 of record PKVZ01000211.1, on the reverse strand, counting down.
AAGTCTCCGAGAAGCGCAAGATATTTCCCCGAGTTGCGGCTCCACGCCACTTCGTTTTGGATTGGAACTTTCGCAACGCTGGCGCTCGATGTCTCCTCCTCGCCGGCGGTCAGTTCAACCGTGCGGTCGCCGTACGCCACCCGAACAACGCCTTCGATCACCGACACTCGCGAGCCTTTGGTCCCGCGGTTGACGGAAAAGATTGTCCCTTTTACCGACACCATGCAGTCGTCGGTGGCGACATAAAGCCGGCCCGTCTTCTGCCTTGCTGCCTGCACGATAACCCGCCCGCCATCCAGCCGGATCGTCGTTCCCCTCCATTCGCGAGACACCGAAAGATCGGAACGTTCACCCATCTCGACCAGCGATCCATCGAGCAAACGCACCACCGCGTTCGAACCCTTTGCCGTTCTGATCTCGTCACCGTTACGGATTTGATAGCCCGCGGGAATTACCCGGACTTGATCGTCGGAAACTTCGTACAGTGATCCATCCACATTCTGCACCGCGCCGCGAACCGCGTGCTGTCCCGGAAAAAGACCGTTGAGCAGCGCGATTGAAACCACTCCCAAGGCCAGCACCGCAGCTGCGCCCATCGCCCAGCGCCAAACCGGAAACCCTCTGCCGGAGATTCTCGGTTGCCACACCGGCTGCAATTCCCCAGCGCGGGCCTGCTCCATCGCATGCCGGCACTCAACACACTCGTGCAGGTGATCTTCGAGCAGCAATCTCCGAGGCTCGGGCAAGTTCTTGTCCAGATACGATGGAATGAGAGCCTGAAAATCCTCGCAGCCTTGCAGCCTGGAGCTGAGTTCCGCAGTTCCAGACCCCGCGATGGAACTCCATACACGCTCACCCGCGCGGGAAACTATTTCGTCGTCTACTTGCTCGTTGCTAACTTCCGAAATCAGCTTGTCGAACTTATGATGGCTCATGATCTGTCTCCTAAATAAGGGCGAAGTTCCTTCTGCAGCTGTTGCCGGGCGCGATGGACAATCACCGCCACCAGCACTTGTGAAATGCCAAGCGTTTGCGCAATTTGCCGATTGCTGAGACCTTCAAGAAAACGCAGAGCGAAAACTTCGGCTGGTCGGGATTGCAGTTGCGCCAGCGCTCGGGTCAGCGCCTGCCGAAGTGCCGTGCCGTCGGGTCGCACGGCCGGTGCCATACCGGAAGAATCCTCAGGCATGGGCACGGTCTGGTCGGCCTGCCGCGCTCGGATCACATCCAGAGCCGCATTGATCGCCGCCCGGCGCAGATAGCTTTCCGAATTCTCCAGCGGCTCGGCATTGCGCCCGCGCCGCAGCAGTCGCAGAAAAACCGTCTGTAAAACATCTTCCGCATCGCCCGCGTTCCCCGTTATCCGATAGGCTGTGCGGAAAACAAGACCGTGGTGTACCCGAAAAGCTCGCTCGAGTTCATCCGGAATAGCGATCGCCGGTTCCTCTAATTCGCTCAGCAGGATACGCCTCCT
>PKVZ01000002.1 GCA_003131635.1 Acidobacteriaceae bacterium | reverse complement strand
GGATTCCTTCGGTGGCAACTTCGCGCGCCAGTCCAATGGTGAAGCTATCAATCGCACCCTTGGACGCCGCGTAGTGTACCCACTCGCCAGCGGAGCCGGTTCGCGCGGCGCGGGAAGAGACATTTACGATGGCACCACCCGTGCCTCCGTGCAGCGTGGACATGCGACGCACACCCTCACGCGCGCACAAAAATGCTCCCGTTACGTTGACCGCCATAACGCGCATGAGAGTTTCCGCGGTGACTGAGTCAACCCGCGAAAAGCCGCCGGTGATGGCGGCATTGTTCACTAAAGCTTTGATCGGCCCCAACTCGCGTTCAGCGGTCTTAAAGAGGCGGAGGATATCTTCTTCGCGGGCAACATCGGCGTGAATCGCACAGGCGCGACCTCCCGCAGAAACAATTTGGTCCGCTACGGCGCGAGCTTCGTTTTCCCCGGTCGAAAAGTTGACCGCGACGGAAAATCCTCGCTCACCGGCCAGTGCGGCAATAGCCGCGCCGATGCCGCGACTGGCGCCGGTTACGATTAGAGTGCCGTGGCTGGCTTGCGTGTCACGCAATTGAAAGCTTCCCTGAGACTAATGTAGCAAGAAATCGTTTGTCTGCCGCTGGGATGCAACCCTCAGTTCGGTATGGACTCGTTTTTTATCCGCCCCTGGTGCTTGCATTGTTTGCCTGCAACGCCTACAATCAGTGCATGCAATACACCATCCGCCAGGTGCCTCGCAGTCTGGATGAAGCCCTCCGCAGGGCCGCCCGTGAACGTGGAAAAAGCCTGAATGAGGTAACGATTGAAGCCCTCGCCCGGGGGGCTGGCGTTGCCGAAGAACGCAGCCGGCAGCGCGATCTCGCCGACATCGCAGGCACATGGCGCAAAGACCCCGCATTCGATAGCGCTCTGGCCGCGCAGCACACCATTGACGAAGAGATGTGGCGGTGAGGCTGGCGCTCGACACCAATCGCTATACCGACCTTTGCCGCGGCAATGCCTCCGTTGTCGAGACGCTCGAATTCGCCGATGAAGTCTGGTTGCCCTTCGTTGTCCTAGGGGAGTTGCGCGCCGGATTTGCCGTAGGCAGTCAGGGCCCGCGCAACGAATCCGTTCTGCGCCGCTTTTTGCTGAAGTCAGGCATCGGCGTGCTCTACGCCGATGAACAGACCACGCATCATTACGGCGCGGTTTACCGGCAACTGCGCAAGCAAGGTACTCCCATCCCGACCAACGACATGTGGATCGCCGCCCTCGTCCTGCAACATTCGCTGGTCCTGTGTGCCCGCGATGCGCATTTTGACGTGCTGCCGCAGCTCCCGCGCGTGTAGGAAGTAGATAGAAGTCGCTTCCATCCGTCGGAGGCGCGATGGGCGGGTCAAGACGGATTGGTCATATACTGGAAAAGTGAATCAGTCTCAAGCGATCGAGAAAGCGAAGGAGTTCGCCCGCACCCGCTACTATGGCGAGACGGAGAATATTTCGCGTGAGCAGGAACAGAAGATCGCTGAAATGCGAAGCCGACTAGGCGACCGAGGAGTGGCGATGTCGGGCACGATGATTGCCGAGACAGCGAGGATTCATGGCGAACAGATTAGGGCGATGATTCAGGTCAGATTAGACGGGGTCTTGGAGGGGTACGAGCTATACGAGATCCCGATTGACGATCAGATGGCGACCGACATCTGTGGTGAAGTAGTTGAAGAAATGAACCGACAAATCTGCCGGTGCAAGTGCCCAACAATTGGAGGCTTCCCACCGGCGGAACTGCGGTCACAATATCCGCGCATGGTGGCACAGGCAGTGAGCCTGTCGGCCAACTTGATAAAAACTCAGATCGACCGAAGGAGGCTCATGACGAAAAAGAAAGACGGCGCCACGACGATCTACAACGTCCTCGGCGATAACGCACGTTGGAACGTCAACAGCCCGGACAATTCTGTGAATATCGTTACTAAATCAAGTGATGAATTCTTTGCCGACCTGCGAGAGCGAATTGCGTCGGGAGTGCCTCAAGGCGAAGAGCAGAAAATGATTCTCCAGAAACTCGACGCCCTTAAGGAGGCAAACGGAAAGCCGTCCTTTGCGCAGACATACACAGATTTCATTGCGGCCGCAGCCAATCACATCGTACTGCTCACACCCTTTATTCCCGCTCTGACGGAAATGGTTCACAAGGTTCTCGGCTAGGGCGAGTGCCTCATTTTGCCGCGTTTTTTGCGGCAAGGGTGGGTTCCACGAATCTCCGCTCTGTGCCTCTGTGGTGAAACGATTCTTGGAAGCACTCTACTTCCGAAAATGATTACTGATGGCTTCGGCCTGCACGCGAGTGACGACCGCCGATAGCGCCGACGCATCCGCTTGCCGGACAGCTTGCAGGCTGCCGAAGTGCTCGAGAAGGCGGCGAGTGGTGCTTTCGCCGACGCCGGGGATTTCCATGAGTTCGGTGGAGCGGTCGCGCATTTGCCGGCGTTTGCGATGGAAGGTGACGGCGAAGCGGTGGGCTTCGTCACGAATGAGTTGAATCAGATGCAGCACGGGTGAGTGGTGATCGAGCGCGAGCGGATCTTTTTCCTGGCCGTAGACGTAAAGAATTTCCTCGCGTTTGGCAATGGAGGCGAGCGGCTGGTTGATGATCTCAAGCGCTTCCAGGGCCTCGGCGGCGGCGTGTAACTGGCCGAGGCCGCCATCGATCAGAACCAGGCTGGGCATGGTTTTTTCTTCCTGCTGCAGGCGCTTGTAGCGGCGCGTGACCACCTCGCGCATGGAAGCAAAATCGTCGACGCCCGCGACGGTGCGGATGATGAATTTGCGATAGTCCGA
>PKVZ01000203.1 GCA_003131635.1 Acidobacteriaceae bacterium | reverse complement strand
CGATCAGCGGCCTTCGAGATTCTTGAGCCGGTCTGACAGAGACTCAAACCTCAGTATCCAGTGCGCGAATTGCTGCGGCGTGGCTCTTCTGGCGCAATTCAACTGGTGACGCCCATTTGTGAAACTCGGTTAGCAGGGTTGTTTCCACCTTCTCTAGCCGCTGGCTAATCCACTGTTTGTCTTCTTCGGTTAGCACATCTAGATTATAGGGCAAAGGCCCAACTTGATCTAGACAGAACTGGGGACTTTGGGGCGTTCGTAGTCCGTGGCTTTCGGCTGGCCTTCGATCAGGTGCATGGTGTGCAGAATTGTCTGGATGACAGATTCATTGCCCACAGCCGTATTGATCATTACGTGATAGAGGGAGCGGGTGGGCCAGTCGGCATCGAAATAATGCTTGACGTAGGCAACACGTTCGCGATCGACGGTGTCGACGAGATCTTCCGCTTCGGATTGAGTGGCTCCATCCTCCACCAGGCGGCGCAGTTTTTCGGCGCGAGGGGCGTAGAGGAAGACGTGAAAAGTATTCGGCTGGTCGCGCAAAAAGTAAGGCGCTCCGCGCCCCACGACCACCGCATTCCCTTCTTTAGCGATTTTCGCGGTGATTTCCTCCATCATCGCCATCATGCAATCGGTGTCGAAGGCCTGACCCATCAGATGGGCACTACGCTCGTGGCTGCCGCGCCAGAAGGTTTTTGCCAGACGGTAGAAGCGGCTATCCATGCGCTCGTCGCAGCGTTTTACGGCGGAAGCATCGACGTCGGCGAGGCGGGCAATTTCCTCGGTGAGGCGGCGATCCCAGAGAGTCCAGCCCAGTTGTTTGGCTAGTTGTGCGGCAAGGGCGCCGCCACCGCAGCCATACTCTCGCTCAATGGTGATGAGGCGAAACATGGAACCCTCCTAATTTAGTGTACCGCCATCCCGCCAGGCCGACCTTTTTTCATCAAAAAGACCATGGGAATCATGGCCAGGATAGCCCAACCCAGCAAGCGGAAGTCGTCGATATAGGCCAACATGGTGGCTTGCCGCTGTACTGTACCTTCGATCAGAGCGTAGGCCTGCTGGGTAGCATAAGCGGCGCTCGCGCCGTGCGCCCGCATGGCCTGCGTGGCGCCCTGGAGCATGGACTGAAACGCGGGGTTGCTGGCGCTGAGATGGCGGGACAAATCATTCATGTGCACCTGCGTTCGGCGATCGAGCATGGTTGTAACCAAAGAAATTCCGACGCTGCCACCCATATTGCGCGCCAGATTCATCAGGCCCGATGCCGCATTATTTTTCTCACGCGGCAGATAGGCGTATGCCGCCGTATTGATGGGAACGAAAAGAAACGCCATGCCCGCAGCCTGAAGCACGCGAGCCATGGCGGCTGTGCGGAAATCGATTTGCAGGTCGAAAGTCGTCATGTGAAACAGTGAGCCGGAAAGCATGACCAGACCGAAAACCAGCAGCCAGCGCGGACTATAGCGCGACAGCAAGAATCCTACCAGAGGCAGCAAAAGCATAATGGTAAATCCGCCGGGCATCAACGCCAGACCCGATTTCTCCGCGGTGTATCCGAGCAGGGTCTGCATGAATAGGGGCAGNNATTACGAAAATCAACGAGACCGCGGCGATCACGGAAAGGATCAGGATAAAGTGCGATGCGAACCAATCATCGCGCTGACCCTTGTCGAGAACAACCTGCAAAGTTCCCAGGCCCAGGGCTACGAAACCCAGGCCAACATAGTCGATGGTAGTTTCTCTGAGCTTGCGGCGCTTGAAGTAAGGCGGGTCCTGAATGAGACGGGAGGTAAGCAGGATGGAAATAATACCAACCGGGATATTGATGAAGAAAATCCAGCGCCAGGTGAAATTATCGGTGATCCAACCGCCGAGGGTGGGACCGATGGCAGGTGCGGTGACGACGGCGACACCGTAAACGGCGAAGGCCATGCCGCGCTTCGCCGGAGGAAAAGTATCGGCCAATATGGCTTGCTCGCTGGGCTGCAGTCCGCCTCCTCCGGCGCCCTGCATAACACGGCAGAGGATGAGCGTCGCCAGGTTCGGCGCAAGTCCGCACAGAAAAGAACTAATCGTGAACAGAGCCACGCAGCTCATGTAGAAATTCTTGCGCCCCATGATGGACGAAAGCCAGCCGCTCAACGGAAGCACGATGGCGTTGGAAACCAGATAGGAAGTGAGGACCCAGGTGCTTTCATCCTGCCCGGCAGAGAGGCTGCCGGCGATATGAGGTAATGCCACGTTCGCGATTGAAGTGTCGAGGACCTCCATAAAAGTCGCGAGCGTAACGGTTACTGCAATGATCCAGGGGTTGACTGCGGGACGCCAAACATCGGCATTGGCATTCTCCAGCGGCGGTGCGGCAGCACTCATTGTCGAATCCAAACCTTCGGTTCGACTGACATGCCGGGGCGCAGCAACTGGTCCTTGTTTTCTCCCGGATCGAGCACGATCTTTACGGGGATACGCTGCACAACCTTCACATAGTTGCCGGTAGCATTTTCGGGAGGCAACAAGCTGAAGCGGGCTCCACTGGCGCCGGCGATGCTATTGACCTTGCCATTATATTTCCTTCCGTACGCGTCGACTTCGATGGTGACCGGTTGTCCGACCTTCATCTCACGCAGTTGAGTCTCCTTGAAGTCGGCGGTGATCCAAACATCGTTGAGAGGAATCACCTTCATCAATTCCTGACCGGGAGCCACGTTCTGGCCGACTTCGACGGTGCGGTCGCTGACGATGCCGGCAACCGGGGCGGTAATTTTGGCGTATTGCAGATTCAGTTGTGCCTGATCGAGGGCGGCTTTCTTTTGCAGAACTTGCGCCTCTGCCGACGCGGCTTTGGCGCGACTGACTTGCATTTGTCGCGGTGCAGTCTCGGCGTAGCGCCGGTTGGCTTCCGCCTGCGCCAATTTTCCCTGAGCTTGAGTGACCTGCGACTGGGCCGCGTCGGCCATGGCGTGCGCAGCCACGACCGAAGCGGCGCTGGCCTTGGCGGCAGCCTCGGCTTGATCGTATTGCTGTTGCGAAATCTCCTGCTTGTCCACTAGTTGCTTGTAGCGGACGAGATCGTTCTGGGCCTTAACGTTGTTAGCCTCGGCTTCATCGCGCTGGGCGCGGGCTGCATCGAATTGCTGTTTGGCGGCAGCGATTCCGGCGCGGGCACTGGTCACATCAGCTTCCGCCACTGAAACCTGGCTGCTAGTGTTCACGGAAGTGATGGGGACATTGACGCCGGCCGCGGCCGCTGCGGCCTGCGCGTCGTCGAAGTCGGCTTTGGCTCGATCGTAAGCCACCTGATAGTCGGTGGGGTCCATTTCCAACAATAGCTCGCCGGCCTGCACATATTGGTAATCCTGAACATCCAGCTTTGTAACGTGCCCCGATACACGGGCGCTGATGGAATTGATGTAGCCGTCGACTTCAGCATCATCGGTATCTTCGTAACTGGTCACGTAACGGTAGACGAAAAATCCAACGACCAGCAGCACAACCACCCCGATGATGATGGCGATGCGGAAACCGGGGCTGGAAGTGCGGGAAGGGCGAGTATGGAAATCTCGTTCCGTGGCCGGCAGCGGTTTGGTGCGGGATTCAGCTTGATCCGGCGGAGTGTCCGGCGGGCTTTGCGTCGTCGGTTCCATAAATTTTGGTTAGTGTTCACCTTTCAGATATCTTTTAACTCCCTGTTCCGCATCGCCGATGGCATGTGCCAGTTCCACTTTGGCCAGATTGTGTGCGTAAAGGCTTTGGATATAACTCTCATGAGCGCCGGCAACGGCCTCTTGAGCCTGCACAACCTCCAGGTTATCGGTAACGCCGGCGGTGAAGCGATCCCGGGATTGGGTGAGCGCTTCCTCCGCCAGTTCTACGGAACTGCGCGCGACCTCGACCTGATCCGCGGCGGAGTTGAGATCTAGTAGCGCGCTGCGAACTTCGTAATCGATGCGACCGCGGAGATCGCCGAGCTGGGAGCGCGCCTGCTTTAACTGAGAATCGGCTTCCAGGAGGTCGCTGTGAACTTTTCCTCCCGCAAAAATGGGTATGTTAATGCCGCCGTCCACCTGCCAGGTTCCGTTGGAGTGGGCTGGCGTAACGCCGATGTCGCCGTAGTTGGCATCGACGCCCAGGGTGGGATAGCGACCCGCGGCCGCACCACGATGCGAGAGTTCCGCCGCGCGAACTTGCGCCTGCGCCGCCTGATAATCGGACCGGGAAGTATAAGCGCGCTGCAAGTAAACTTCGACGGGCGACGGAGTCAGCGCCTGGTAAGGAGCTTTCTCGGTCAACGCAAATTCCTGACCCGGCGGCAGGCCAATGATCCGAGCTAAGGACAACTTCTGCTTGGCAAAATCGTTGCGCGCCGCGATCAATTGCTGCTGCCGCGTTTGTAATTCGACCTGCGATCGCAGGGCATCAATGGCGGGACTTAACCCGGCTTTCTGCTGGTCGGCCGCTTTGTTGTACAGGGCCTGGGCATTGGTAACCTGGGCGTCCGCAGTCTCGATGCGGGCCGCGCTGGCGATGGCCAGCAGGTAGGCGTTTCCCACTGCAAGAACTACTAATTCTCTCGCATCTTTAAAGCTGTACTGCGCGGACTTCAAACGCTCGGATGCAGCCCGTTCCTGTTCGAGATCTTTAAAGTTGAAGAGAGATTGACTGAGCGAAGCGCGCAGGTCGAAATAATTGAAGGGACCAATCACACGGGGGAGAGGAAAGGGGAAAAGGTTGCCCTTGAAGCCTAAGGCAGTCAGACTCTGGGTCTGGACATCTTCCTGCAATCGGGCTTGCAGGTTGGGCAGAAGGTTGCTGAGTTCTTTCCAGCGCTCGCCGCGCGCCATGATGGTCTGATCGCCGGAGAGAAGAAGGCCAAGGTTGTTGCGCAGTCCCCGGTCTATGGCGTCCTGGAAAGTCAATTGCAGCACTTCTGGAGTCGCTGTAGCTTCAGGTTCGCTTCCGGTAAAGGGACTTTGCGATCCGGGCAGGGAGATGGAAGGAGAGGGTGCGGCCGTCTGAGCCATCAAGCCGGAGGCAAAGAAGAGCGCTACCAGCATCCAGGCAAACAAACTGCGGCGTGGATAAAGTGAGAGGCGGTGCATTTCCAGTTCTGGAAAACGTTCCATTATAGAGTTTTTCGAAATGATCTTTCTCACTGCATGCACATCATAACGCCTTCGTATTGATTCACTATCGTGCTGCGCGATGCAAAAAGCTTCAGCAGAAAGACCGCTCAAACACGGTACCATAGAGCTTTCTTGGATGCCGAACGATGGTCGGCAGTAAATGACAACACAAAATTCACGTCCGGTTGGAACCCGCTACCTTCGACACCTTAGCTTCTTTCCCCATTACGGATAGAGTAAAGACAATCCCATGCGGCAAACTGCCATTCTGAGCGTCGCAATAGTGTTGTCGGCAAGTCTGGCGACGCCGCAGGGGGTGGCGCAGAAGAAGGGTGAACTGGAGCGAAGGATAATCGACAAAGTTGCTCCCGTCTATCCGCCACTCGCAAAGCGCATGAACGTCAAAGGTGTGGTCAAGCTGGAAGTCGTGGTTCGCGCCAACGGGACCGTTAAGTCCATGAAGGTCGTGGGCGGAAATCCGGTACTGATTGGCGCCGCCACGGACGCGGTACAGAACTGGAAGTTTGAACTCGCGCCCAATGAAACCAAAGGAGTGGTTGAAGTCTTGTTCGACGAGCACTGATCGCAGGTCTGCGCTTCGGGAAGAGTCTATTTTCCCCTCTGGACAATTCGTGCCGGGCTTCACCAGGGGGACGTTTTCGCCATGACTTAGGTTACCTTGTTGAACGGTGACTCGTGGTCCAAGCTAAAAGCGGCCTAGTTTCCCATATCAGATAGGGGCCGCACCTCAATGAGTAAATCAACATCTGGCGCAACGGACTGGACAGGCTTGCTGGCCGACCCGGACCTGGCACGGAACCTCGGAAAGCTGCTGCAGATTTATCGCGACGCCCCGCCCGACCGTAGAGATCAAGCTCTGCTGGCGGCCATGCGGGAGATCAAACAAGCTTCCAGCGGTTCTTCAACTTCCATAAAGGGGCCAGCAGAGCAGCAAAAACAGCCGCTGCCTGCGGCAACCTCGACTATACCGCCGTTTGAGCCCGACATTTTCAGCTCGAACTGGGCGCAGGACCGCAGACGTCATCCTAGAATTAAGTGTTTTGTCGCAGTAGAACTGTGTGTGAATGCATCCGAGGCCCCCATTTGGGGCAATCTTTCCAACACGAGCTTGGGCGGATGCCAGGTCGAGACCGCAGCCGAAATCAGCGGAGGCGCCAAAGTCGAAATTGGACTTTGGGTTGCCAGTGGCAAGATTTGGGTGAAAGGTTTAGCCCTAAATGGCGTGGTCACTCGCAGCGCACCCGCTGCTGGAGTGAGAATCCGCTTCGGCGCAATGGATCCCGCCGAAAAAGAGAATCTCCGCCAGTTTCTCAAGTATGTCCAGGAGACTACGCGAGCATGCAATAGCGAAAGCCGCTACCTGCAGTTGCTCAAATAGCTCAGTTCCCTTCCGTTTGCCCACGCTTGGTGGACATCCGATAGTGGTGCCGTTTTGACGGCGCCACTACCGGACTTCCTCCGTTTTTCACAGATCGCCTGACATTGTTCCTGAGGAAATTGATACACTCGGGGCGTATCTGAAACCCTTTGCTGTCCTCGGAACTCTAATAAGACTAGCCAGTGGAACAATACCAGTGAACGCAAGGTTGTCCCTGGGAGGAGCGCGCATCGCATGGTAGCCAGTGAACAGGCGGTGGTGACCGGCAAGCAACTGGACACGCTTTGCATAAACACGATCCGAACTTTGGCGATCGATGCGGTACAGCAGGCCAACAGCGGCCATCCCGGCGCGCCCATGGGTTTGGCGCCGGTAACTTATTGCCTGTGGCAGGATTTTCTTCGATATGACCCCGTTGATCCCACCTGGTTGAATCGCGATCGGTTTGTGCTGTCGAATGGTCACGCTTCCATGCTGCTCTACGCCATGCTCCATCTTGCGGGCGTGCGCGAAGTTGACGAGAACAATCAAGTACTCAAAGAGCTGGCCGTTCCAATGGAGGAGATTAAGCGCTTCCGGCAGCTCGGGAGCCGGACGCCGGGGCATCCTGAATCGCACATCACTACAGGCGTGGAGACGACGACGGGGCCGCTCGGGCAGGGCGTGGGAAATAGTGTAGGAATAGCCATTGCGAGCAAATGGCTGGCGGCGAATTTCAACCGGCCCGGTTTTGAGATCTTCGATTTCAATGTGTACGCCATGTGTTCGGACGGCGACCTGATGGAAGGTATTGGGGGCGAAGCCGCTTCTCTGGCGGGACATCTGAAGCTTTCGAATCTGTGCTGGATGTACGACCACAACCACATCACTCTGGATGGTCCCGCGGATTGGTCATTTAGCGAGGACGTAGCCACACGCTTCGTGGGTTACGGCTGGAATGTGACGCGCGTCGCCGATGCCAACGATCTCGAAATGCTGGCGCGGGCGTTTGAGACTTTCCAGAAAACGACGGACCGCCCGACCTTGATCATCGTGGACAGCCATATCGGTTATGGATCGCCGCACAAGCAAGATACAAATGCAGCCCACGGCGAGCCGCTGGGCGAAGAAGAAGTGCGGCTGACGAAGAAATTTTATGGCTGGCCCGAGGATGCCAAATTTTTGGTGCCAGAGGGTGTGCGCGAGCATTTTCACGATGGGATTGGAAAGCGCGGGCACGAGGCGCGAGCACAGTGGGCGAAAATGTTTGCGGACTACTCGCAGAAATATCCCGAGTTGGCCGACTGGTTGCGTCGCATGCAACGCCGCGAGCTTCCCGATGGCTGGGATAAAAATCTGCCTTCGTTTCCCGCGGATTCGAAAGGTGTGGCCACGCGCGAGAGTTCCGGAAAGGTGCTGAACGTGCTGGCCCAGAATATTCCATGGCTCATCGGCGGCTCAGCTGACCTGGCAACCTCGAATAAAACCAACCTCAAGTTTGAAGGAGCAGGTGACTTTCAAGCGGGGAGCTATGGGGGACGCAATCTGCATTTCGGCGTCCGCGAACACGTGATGGGCGCGAGTGTGAACGGACTCACGGTTTCCGGAATCCGCGCGTTCGGTGCGACGTTCTTTAATTTCAGCGACTATATGCGGGCCAGCATACGACTTTCGGCGCTGATGGAGATTTCATCAATTTTCATTTTCACGCACGACTCGATCGGCGTGGGAGAGGATGGTCCGACGCATCAACCGATCGAGCAGCTTGCGTCCTTGCGAGCCATGCCGAATCTGATTGTGCTTCGTCCGGGCGATGCGAATGAAGTGGTGGAAGCGTGGAAGATCATCGCACAATTGCAACACCAGCCGGTGGCGCTGGTGCTGACGAGGCAAAATCTGCCAACCCTTGACCGCACGAAGTACGGAGCGGCGTCGGGCACGGCAAAAGGAGCTTATGTGCTGGCAGATGCCCCCGGCGGCAAGCCTGAAGTGATTCTCATGGGCACGGGGAGTGAAGTTTCACTTTGTGTCGAAGCCTACGAAAGGCTTAAGGCGGAAGGAGTTCAGGCGCGAGTGGTGAGCATGCCTTCCTGGGAGATCTTTGACCGCCAAGACGCAGATTACAAAGAGAGCGTTCTACCTTCTTCAGTCACGGCAAGGGTTTCGGTGGAGATGGCCGCCACGTTTGGCTGGGAGCATTACGTGGGCTTGAAGGGGCAAAAGATTGGCATGCATCGATTTGGCGCTTCGGCGCCGCTGAAGGATTTGCTGAAGTTTTTTAATTTCACCGCGGATGCCGTAGTCGCCGCGGCGCGCAAGGCGATGGCGGAAAAATAGCAGCGACTTATTCCGCGCTCCAGCCGCAGTTCTTAGTTTGAAAAGTTTTATCGAGCATATTTTATCGAACGACATTTGATCGAACAGCGATGTCCGTCGTCGGTTCAAGGAGAATTTATTATGGCATCAACCCAAGTTCTGGAAACCGCAAAAGGTACCAATCCTCTTAAGGCCTTGCTCGGTTATGGCCAGTCTATGTGGCTCGACTACATCCGGCGCGACCTGATCACGACTGGAAAACTGAAAACAATGATTGCCGATGACGGTCTGCGAGGAATGACTTCGAACCCCTCCATCTTCGAGAAGGCGATCGGCGAAAGTTCGTTGTATGACGACATGTTGAAATCGTTGGCATCGCAGCCCGATCTGGACGCGACTTCGCGGTATGAAAAAATCGCTATCCGCGACATTCAGGATGCGGCCGACGCGCTGAAGCCGGTTTATGAAAGTTCAAAGTTCCGGGACGGATTCGTGAGCCTGGAGGTTTCTCCGTTGCTGGCTCTGGAGACACAGAAAACGATTGACGAGGGGCGCCGCTTGTGGAAGACGGTGAATCGCGAAAATGTGATGATCAAGGTGCCGGGCACGGCGGAAGGTTTGCCGGCAATTCGCCAGTTGATTGGCGAAGGCATCAATATCAATGTGACCCTGTTGTTCGCTCAGGAAGTGTACGAGAAGGTAGCGGACGCATATATTGGCGGGCTCGAAGACCTGGCGAAGCGTAGCGGTAATTTAAAGAAAATGGCGGGAGTTGCCAGCTTCTTCATCAGCCGCATCGACACGCTGGTGGATTCGATGATCGAAGACAAATTGAAGACCGTCACCGATACGCAACAACAGGCGCTCTTGAGGAGCTTGCTGGGTAAAGTTGCGATCGCCAATGGAAAGTTGACCTACCAGCGTTACCAGCGCATATTCAGCGGGCCGCGATGGGACGCATTGGCGGCCAAGGGAGCGCAGACCCAGCGTGTGCTGTGGGCGAGCACCAGCACGAAAAATCCCGCTTATCGAGACGTAATGTACGTTGAGGAACTGATCGGTCCTGACACGGTGGACACCATGCCTCCGGCCACGGTCGATGCCTTTCGCGATCACGGGCGGTTGCGCAACAGCCTCACCGAAGACGTTGCCAGCGCACAAAAAGTGATGGACGATCTGGCGAAGGCCGGCATCTCGATTAAGGAAGTGACTACCAAGCTGACAAGTGACGGAGTGAAACTGTTTGCCGATGCCTTCCACAAATTGCTGGCTGTGGTGGAAAAAAGCATTCAGCAAAAAGGAAAGAACGCTTGAGCCGACTGAAAACTTCGCTGCCAGAATCTCTTGCCGCCTCGGTAAAGACTGCCATCGGCGACTGGCAGACGGCAGGCAAGATGAAGCGGCTTTGGTCGCGAGATTCTTCTCTGTGGACCGGCAGCGATGAGGCCGACTGGCTGGGTTGGCTGGACATTGTTGAGGACCAGATCGCGCATCCCGTAGAACTGCGAAACCTGGGCAAGGAAGTCTGGAGCGCCGGATTCAAGGACGCCCTTCTGCTGGGCATGGGCGGATCGAGCCTGTGTCCGGAAGTTTTGCGGCTCACGTTCGGCAGGATTGCGGGGTATCCCGATCTGCACGTACTCGACTCCACCGATCCCGCACAGGTAAAAGCGTTCGAGAACAAGATCGACATTGCCAGAACGCTTTTCATTGTTTCCAGCAAATCGGGGAGCACGCTCGAACCCAACATTTTCAAGCAATATTTTTTCGAGCTTGCAAAGAAGGCTGTAGGCGAAGATAGGGCTGGCAGCCACTTCATGGCAATTACCGATCCCGGCTCAAAGATGCAGACCGTGGCGGAAGCAGACAAGTTCCGGCATATCTTTTTTGGCCGGCCTTCGATCGGCGGGCGCTATTCCGCCTTATCGAACTTTGGCATGGCGCCGGCGGCCGTCATTGGAATCGATACCAAGAAATTTCTCGATCGTGCGCAGGAAATGGTGCGGGCATGCGGCCCAGACGCGCCGGTCGAGGGAAATACGGGTGCGGTACTGGGAATCATTCTGGGCACGGCGGCACAGAATGGGCGCGATAAAGTCACGATCGCTACGTCCCCGGATATTTCCGATCTGGGCGCATGGCTCGAGCAGTTGCTGGCCGAATCGACGGGAAAAGTTGGGAAGGGCATCATCCCCGTGGACCGCGAAGAATTGGCAGCGCCTGTGGTTTACGGCAACGACCGCGTGTTCGCTTACATCCACACCGATTTCGCAACCGACGCGAAGACCGAAGCCAAACTGGCGGCGCTCGAAAAGGCCGGGCATCCTGTGGTGCGAATTTCGATGGCGGATATCTACGATCTGGGTGCGGAATTCTTCCGCTGGGAGATTGCCACCGCGGTCGCCGGTTCCATCATCGGGATCAACGCATTTAATCAACCGGACGTTGAAGCGAGCAAGATTGTCACTAAGAAGCTGACGTCGCAATACGAACAGACCGGCTCGCTGCCGCCAGAAAAACCCGTAGTAGAAGATGGCGCCGTGAAACTGTTCACCGACGAGAAGAACGCCGCCGAGCTGGCGAAGGCGGCAGGCGGAGACAAATCTGTCGCAGCATATTTGAGGGCCCATCTGGGCCGCATCGGTGCCGGCGATTATTTTGCCTTGCTCGGCTATATCCAGATGAACGAGGAGCACGAGAAACAATTGCAGGCGGTAAGGCATGCGGTGCGCGACAAGAAGCATGTGGCTACCTGCCTGGGTTTCGGACCTCGTTTTCTGCATTCGACAGGACAGGCTTACAAAGGAGGACCAAACTCCGGAGTTTTCCTGCAGGTGACTTGCGACGACGCATTGAATTTGCCGGTGCCGGAACAGAAGTACACGTTCGGGGTGGTCAAGGCGGCACAAGCGCGTGGCGATTTCCAGGTGCTAGCCGAGCGCGGAAGGCGCGCGCTCCGCGTGCATCTCGGGAGCGACGTGAATGCGGGCTTGGCAACGTTAGCGGCAGCAGTCCAGAAAGCACTTGCATAGTTTCGAAGTCCGGGCAGGACCTTCGAATTCGCTCGGGGCATGCTGCCAGCGCTACTTTCCGATTAAGGAGCAGAACATGCAGTTGGGAATGGTAGGTCTAGGGCGCATGGGCGCGAACATGACGCGACGCCTGATGCGGGGCGGACATCAACTGGTAGTTTCGGATCTGAGTGCGGACGCGGTGAAACAACTGGCAGGCGAAGGCGCTGGCGGTTCGTCGTCGCTAGAAGACCTGGTTGCGAAGCTCACGCCGCCGCGCGCGGTGTGGGTTATGGTGCCGTCGGGCGGAGCCACCGAACAGACCGTTCAGAAGCTCGCGCAGCACATGCAGGCTGGCGACGCCATCATTGATGGCGGCAATTCTTATTTCAAGGACGATGTGCGCCGGGCTGGCGAGGTCAACGGCAAAGGCATTCACTACATAGACGTTGGCACCAGCGGCGGAGTATGGGGCATCGACCGCGGTTACTGCATGATGATTGGCGGACCCGACGAAGCCGTACAGCGGCTCGATCCCATCTTTAAGACACTGGCTCCAGGCAAGGGAGATATTCCGCGCACGCCGGGCCGGGAAAAGCTGGGCGGCACGGCTGAGGAAGGTTACATCCACTGCGGGCCCTCGGGTTCCGGACATTTTGTGAAAATGGTGCACAACGGAATCGAATACGGCATTATGCAGGCTTATGCCGAGGGCTTCGACATCTTCAAGAACGCGACCAGCAAAGAGTTGCCGGAAAATATTCGCTACGATCTGAATCTTCCGAACATTGCCGAAGTTTGGCGGCGCGGCAGCGTTGTCAGTTCTTGGCTGCTGGATCTGACGGCTATGGCTCTCACCGAAAATCCAACGCTCTCTGAATACGAGGGCTACGTGCAGGATTCCGGCGAAGGGCGCTGGACCATCCAAGCCGCAATCGAAGAAGCTGTGCCCGCGGAAGTGTTGACTGCGGCGTTGTATGTGAGGTTCCGCTCGCGGCAACAACACACATTTGCCGAGAAGATGCTTTCCGCTATGCGGCAAAAGTTCGGCGGACACGTGGAAGCTGGAGAAGGGGCTGGCGGAGCTGCGACGAAGATCAAGAAGACGGCGTAAGACGGCGGCGATTTTAAGGACATTATGATGGCTCAATTGGCGGAAAAACCTACGGCGGCCGCGCCGCGTGTCGGCAAACAAGGCGATCCTTGCGTAATGGTGATCTTCGGCGCTGCCGGAGACCTGACGGCGCGCATGTTGATTCCCGCGCTTTATAACCTCGCCCGGGCCGATTTGCTGTCGAAAGAATTCGCAGTGCTGGGCGTGGCGCGCGCGCAAATGTCGGACGAAGATTTTCGCAAGAGAATATTGGACGACGTGAAAGAATATTGCGGCGAGTGCATCAACGATTCCAGTTGGGATACGTTCTCCCGGCGCTTCTATTACTTTGCTGGCGACTTCAACGACGATAAGCTTTATCCGCAAATCAAGGATCATCTTGCCAAGATCGACCAGGATCACGCAACCAAGCAAAATGTTTTTTACTACCTGGCGACTGCTCCCAGTTATTTCGGTCCTATTGTCGAGAAGCTCGCAGCCAACGGATTGATGGAACAAAACGAGGGCCGCTGGCGCCGAGTGATCATCGAAAAGCCCTTCGGCCACGATTTGGAATCGGCTAAGACCTTGAACCAGCAAATCCTCAAAGTGGCGGATGAAAAGCAGATTTATCGCATCGACCATTATCTGGGCAAAGAAACCGTCCAGAACATCATGGCGTTCCGCTTCGCCAACGGAATCTTTGAACCGATCTGGAACCGGCGCTACATCGATCACGTGCAGATTTCCGTCGCCGAGACTGTAGGAGTGGAAGGGCGCGGCAGCTATTTTGATCATGCCGGTTCGCTGCGCGATATGGTGCCCAACCACATCATGCAGCTCATCAGCCTGACGACGATGGAGCCTCCAATTTCGTTTGACGCGAATGCGGTGCGCGATGAGCAGGCAAAGATATTGCATGCGATTCAGCCTATGCGCGACGAAGAAGTGCTTAACCGGAGCGTGCGCGGCCAGTATGGGGAAGGAACGGTGGGGGGAGAACGTGTTCCCGCCTATCGATCCGAGAGCGACGTTGCGCCGGATTCCCGGACGGAGACATACGTTGCGATGAAGCTGCTCATTGACAACTGGCGCTGGGCCGACGTTCCCTTCTATCTTCGAACGGGAAAACGCATGCCAGCGCGCAACACGCATATTGTCATCCAGTTCCGCCAGGCTCCTTTTGTGCTGTTCCGCGATACCTCGGTGGAGCATCTCATGCCAAACCAGTTGGTGTTGCACATCCAGCCGGAAGAGGGCATTTCATTGCAATTCGCCGCCAAAGTGCCCGGCCCGGTAATGCGCCTGGGAACAGTAGACATGAACTTCGAATATCAGCAATACTTTGGAAAGCAGCCGAGCACGGGTTATGAACGGCTGCTGCACGATTGCATGATCGGCGACCAGACACTGTTCCAGCGCGCAGATATGGTGGAGGCGGGCTGGAACGTGGTAAATCCAGTGTTGGATCTATGGAAAGCCCTGCCCCCGCGGAATTTTCCGAATTACGCGTCGGGGACGTGGGGTCCGAAAGAGGCCGACGAATTATTGGAGCGCGATGGCCGGCGCTGGAGGAACTTCGAGAAATGATTCTGGCCGGCGATATTGGTGGAACCAACGCTCGACTGGCCTCCTTTCAATCGCAGAACGGTAATCTGCGTCTCATCTCCGAGCGCGTTTTCCCCAGCCGGGAGTACAGCGAACTGGGAGAGATCGTCTGCAAGTTCCTGAACGAGTTGTCGGCGAGGCCTGAGGTAGCCTGCTTCGGCATCGCCGGGCCGGTACACAATGGGCGGGTTGAAACCTCAAATCTTCCGTGGATCATCGAACAGTCCCGCCTGGCGAAACAGATTGGACTTCCCGCAACGTTATTGATCAACGATCTGGAAGCCAATGCGTGGGGTATCGGAGAATTAAGTCTGCAGGATCTGACTCCTCTGAACAGCGTGAGGCAGTCGGTTGGGAACCAGGCGGTCATCGCACCCGGAACTGGATTGGGAGAGGCGGGATTATTCTGGAACGGAACTCAACACCAGGTTTTCGCTTGCGAAGGTGGACACGTGGATTTCGCCCCGCAAGGAGATTTGCAGGTGGAGTTGTTGCAGTTTCTTGCGGGCCGATACGGACATGTGAGTTATGAACGCATCCTCTCGGGTCCCGGTCTGGTAAATGTGTATGAGTTTTTGCGCAAGAAGGAAGCTGCCGAGGAGCCTCCAGCATTCGCCGAGCAAACTGGCGGATCGAACGCGGCGGCCGCAATTTCCCACGCCGCGCTGAACGGCACGAATTCCCTGGCGGAGCGGGCCTTGGATCTCTGGGTCGCGGTTTACGGCGCGGAAGCCGGTAATCTGGCCCTGAAAGCGATGGCGACCGGTGGAATTTTTCTCAGCGGCGGAATCTCGCCGAAGATTCTTCCCAAGCTCACAGGACCCTTGTTTATGAACGCTTTTCTGGAGAAGGGCCGACTGCGCCCGCTTCTGGAAGGCATTCCCGTGCAAGTTGTCACGAACGATAAGGCCGGTTTGCTGGGGGCGGCGCGGTGTGCAGCCACAAAGAGCAGCACCGTGCTGGCAGGGGCGTCGTGAGTGGATCTGTTGAAGTGCGCAGGCTGACTACGCCGCAGGATCTTTTTCAGGCGGCGGCGGAGGAAGTGATCCGTGTCGCTAAGGCAGCGGTGGCAGAGCGCGGACGCTTCACCATTGCGCTCTCCGGCGGTTCGACGCCCAGGAACCTCTATACCCTGATCGCAGCCAATGCGAGCACCAGCCTTCCGTGGGCGCAAATTTTCTTTTTCTGGGGCGACGAACGGCACGTTCCTCCGACGGATCCAGAGAGTAATTACCGCATGGCGCAAGAAACCTTGCTGTCAAAAGTTCCCGTTCCGGCGGCGAACATCTTCCGCATCCTCGGCGAAAACCCGGACGCTTCCGCGGCGGCAGAAGCTTACGAGCAGACTCTGCGAAAGTTTTTCGTCCCGGCACCGGGCGAATTTCCGCGCTTCGATCTGATCCTGCTGGGCATGGGACCGGATGGCCACACCGCGTCACTGTTTCCGGAGACGGCGGCGTTGCAGGAGAAGTCGCGGCTAGTGGTGGCCAATTGGGTGGAGAAACTGAACACCAGCCGGATCTCACTCACGCTGCCAGTTTTGAACGCGGCACGGCAAGTTGCCTTCCTGGTCGGCGGAGCCGACAAGGCAGCAGTTCTACATGAGGTTATGGAAGGCAACGCCCCAGGCGAGAAATATCCTTCCAAACTGGTGCGTCCGAGCGAAGGCAAGCTGATCTGGTTCGTTGATCGGGCGGCAGCCAGCGATCTGTCACCGTCGGTGTAAGCCGGGCATCCCAAGGAACCGGGATTACCCGCGCCAGCCGCCGATTTCTTTTAATCCCTTGCCTCGCGCATGCTCGAAAAGCCGAACGAGATGGCGTGAGTGTTCGAATTCGTGAATGTCCGCCCAGACCTCGGCACGCCAGGCCTTATCGTGCGTAGCGGACGCCCCGCAGGTGGCGCAGCGAGTATGCAGACTGAAACCGGAACCTTCCGCCACCGGCGCGCCGGGCAACTCCAGAAAGATGCAGCGAACCTCCAGTATCTCTTCGTTTTCATCGAGCAGGTGCTCGTAACGCAATAAATAGCTGAATCCCAACTTGTGGGCCTCAGCTTCTGCTTCAGCACGGGTATGAAAGGGACCATACTCCGCCCGCAGTTGCTCGGTGGAATCGCACGCCATCCAGAAGATCTCTTTGTAGGCCATTGCCCTCACGACCTGCAATTGCAATCCCGCTTATGCGAGTGCGATTACCCGTCAGCTTGGGCAGTGCAATTTATAGGCCGCCAGAGCAGGACAGAAAACTCGTTATTTTCCAATAGGTTACCGCGTCCCAAACTGGCACCGAACTGATCCGATGGAAACCTTTTGCAGCAGTTGGCCCGTCGCGCCTGGGATCCAAAGAACGGTTGGACCGTTTCCCTTGCGTAAGAGATCGAAATTGCTGGCAGTCATCACTACCCGCAGCTTCAGCCTAGTCAAGCATCGCGCTAACTGGCCGCCATGCGGCCGAGAGCAAAGCCCGAACGATCGGAATCTTCCAGCCAGCGCTTTCCACCGTGGCTGGCGACGTACATCGCTAACTCAAGCCGGCTCCATACGCCCAGCTTGTCGAATGTACTTCGCAAGTGATTCTTAATGACCTGCTCCGTCGTGCCCATGATCTTGCCAATCTCACGGTTCGTCAGTCCCTGCCAGACCAGGTCCGCCACTTGAATTTCTTTTGCAGTTAAACGCTCTCGCGGCATCATTGGATCACCTCGTGATTCTCAAAGGCCGCGATGGCCAGCTTCACACGCTTGCGGCCATCCCTGATTCCGGCGCGCAGAAAAAGTGTCCTCAAATGCTGCTTTACAGTGCGCGGACTGATGCTCAGCTGGCCCGCGATTTCCTTGTTGCTGCAACCTTGAACCAGCAAGTTCAGCACCTGCTGATCTCTGGGCGTGACCTTAATTCCATTTAGGTCCATCACGGTATTTCCCTCCTGCCTCGATTCGAGTGGTGTTTAGCTGTGACTGCGTACACAGACTCTGTTGCACACGTTTCGCCAAACTTTCGCTTGGTAATTCCCGCCGTTGTAAGACGAGTGGGCACTTACACTTAGGGACAATGACCTCAGCTTGCAGAGAGGTTCAGAAACTACCTGCAAGGCTTGATAGTCCCAGATTGGGCTGCAAGAATCGGTGCTAGGGCCGCTCAGAACTTGAGTTTCGAATCGATCCAGTTTTGTCTGCCGCAAAAAATGGTACAAAGCAGCCTTTGGCTCGAGAGTCGCGCGGGTCAAGGTAAGATGTTTGTTTTCCTGATTCTTAAGCTATTCGCACGTCTACTAACCTGGTCGGAGGTGACCCCTGAGAACGGTAAGACTTAATTTGTCCCCCAGAGAAAAATGCTTTCCCGGATTGGAAACCAAGAAGCCACTGCCCTGTTCAATCTGGGGCTGTTGTCGAGACCTGTTTTCGCGCAGCTTTCTCCTCCCTCTCGCGAAATCTGTGACAAGGCTGCGAACTTTGACGGTATTCTTGTTCTTGTTTCCCGCCGCATCCGCATTTGCGCAAGGCGGACCACCCTACTACACCAACGATCCCGGCACTCCAGGCCATCTGAATTGGGAGATCAATCTCGGCTACATGCCTTTTTATTACAGCGATCAATCCGTCTCCCATACTCCCGATGTCGACATTAATTTCGGCATTGGAGATCGCATCCAGCTCACTTATGAAAATGCCTGGCTACGGGTCCAGAATCCTTCTTCCCGGACCGCGTACGGCCTAGGTCAATCCAATCCAGGCGTGAAGTGGCGCTTCTACGATGCCGGAGGATCCGGCCTCAACATTTCGGTTTTTCCCCAACTCTTCCTCAACAATCCCGACGATGCCGTGCGGCGTGGAATCACGCCCGCCACCGAATCCTTCCTCCTGCCATTCGAATTCTCCAAAAAGATTGGCCCTATCGATGTGGATTACGAGATCGGCTATCAGTTTGTGCACAAAGGACCGAACGGCTGGCTCACCGGCCTTGTTCTTGGCCACGATTTCACTCGCAAACTCGAAGGTGACATTGAGTTCTATTCCCAGGGAACTTTCCATCCTTCCGGGGCACAACCCACGATCGATGTCGGCGGTCGCTACAAAATTCATAGCCCGGTAATATTCCTCTTCATGGCGGGACGGAGCCTCGAGCCCACGCGCAGTAATCAATCCTATTTCATCGGCTATTTCGGCATTCAATTGCTGTTGCCCCCCAAGTCCTATAAAGCCGACTCGCCCGAGGAAGAAAAATAGTTTGTGTCCCTCGCTGGGAGAAAGTTGCGGGAGGATACCGTGAGCAAGCTTGCCACCCACTTACTAGAGTAATGTTGCTCTGACGTCGCAGGTTTCGATGGCCAGCTGATGGATCCCATTTAACCCATTGAATACGCCTGATTTGGAATTGAAACTCATGTTCAAGGCGCGAAGCGGGATGCCGGCGGGTTGAACATTCAGGATTGGACGGCTCATGAGCGTTGTTTGACGAATGGATTGCTCTAGAATAGGGTTGGTGTTTACTGGGCAATTTTTGCCTTGCTGGCGGCACCAAGAATCGTGACGGACGAGAAAAACAAACCCGCTCTCGACGAGCAGACTTTTGCAAAGCTGCTGGAAGCCGCTTACGTGCTCCAGGAACACAATCGAGAGATGCGGGAGATGGAAGAGAGCCTGGAGCTGCACAGCGAGCAACTTCGGCAGCAAGAGGCGGAAACCCAGGCTGCGCTGCTACGAAGCGCGCGTCGCACGGAAGATAGCTCGCGGCCCAACCCCGAGTACACGCTCACCCTGGCAGAGATTGTCGAAGCGCAGCATCAGATTCAGATTCGGCATCTGGAATCGGACGAGGCCATGGCCGTGGTCGCCGAGAGAATCGCGCGCATCACCAACGCCAGTGGCGCGGCGATTGGAATTTTGGAGGGTAAAACCGTAAAGTACCGTGCTGGAGCCGGCGCGCCGGCGTTGCCCGTGGGCAGCGAAGTTCCTCTGGAGACGGCCATCTGCGCCGTCTGCGTGCGCACTGGCCAAGTCCTGCGGACGCCGGATGTGAATGTTGAGTTTCTGTTCGATCCCGACTTGTGCCGCGCGCGTGAAATTCAATCGCTGGTCGCAGTGCCGGTCTATCACGACGGCAATATCGTAGGAGCGCTCGAACTTTATTTCGACCGCTCGAATGGCTTCGCCGAGCAGGACATTCACACCTGCCAACTCATGGCGGGACTGGTGACCGAAGCGATCGGCCGGGGTGCCGGGTCGGCGCTAAAAAAGTCCATGGCGGCGGAACGCTCTTCGATGTTGGCCGCAATCGAGAAGCTGAAGCCTAATCTGGCTGCTCTGGCAGATGGTCAGGCTAATCATCAGTCCTCTAGAGCCGCAGGCAACAACGCTCGCACACCGCCCGTGAGCGCGGAGAGCTCAGTATGTTGGAAGTGCGGAAGCAACGTGATCGCAGACGAACAGTTTTGCGGTAAGTGCGGCGCCCCGCGCATTGGTGAAGGCGATCCTGACAGCACCCAGAGCAAGCTGGCGTCGGCCTTGCACATACAACAAGCCAACCAGATAGCTTCTTCGCCTTCCAACGGCACCGTCCGCGGGGTTGCGGCGCACCCGAATGAACGGGCCGGGAATTCGGCGAAGAGCCAAACCGAGGAGGACGATCACTTTCCTCAAACATTCTCCCTCCCGGTTTCGAAAGAGGATGCCCTCTCGGCGCAATCAATCGCTTTGAGCGAAACGGAGGAACTCAGCGGACAGATCGCGCCCCTCGGGTTACCGAGCGGAAAAAACAATCTCGAATCTTCTCCCGCCAGTCTGGTGGCGTCGCTGGAACAGGATGCCACCTGGAGTTCGGCGGCGAAAGCTCGTGATTTTCTGCAAGCCCTCGCCGAGACCCGGTCACCCAGCGCATTGGCTCGCTTCTGGCATGCTCGGCGCGGTGATTTCTATCTCGCAGTTGCGATTATTTTGGTGTTAATTGTGATTCGTTGGGGAATTTTGTCGAATCACTCGGTGGGCGCGACTGGGAGCGGTCCCACAGCCTCTGGGAGTTTGGCCCGCCGCAAGCCGGCAGACGCTGATCTGTCCATGTTCGACAAACTAATGATCAATCTTGGATTGGCGGAGGCTCCTGAGACTCCAGAATACAGAGGAAATCCCAATACCCAAGTATGGATAGACTTGCACACAGCCCTTTACTATTGCCCGGGCTCCGATCTCTATGGCAAGACGCCAAAAGGCAAGTTCTCCAGTCAGCACGATGCCCAGCTCGACCAGTTCGAATCCGCATCCCGAAAGGCATGTGATTGACTCCTCGGGGGCCTTGCGATCCCCATTTTCGGCAATGGAATTGACAACCTTGTTCGCCGGGAGTGCAATCATACCTATCGCCCTTTCCGGAGAATAAACAGTGGCGCAACCGACAGACGAATCGAAAGCGGCAATCTTGCCCGACCCTGAGCTAAATCCCCTGCTCAATCCCTTGCTGGCTGCACACATGGGACGGTGGGCAGAAGTGTATTTCACAAGTCCGCCGGAGAGGCGCGCCCAGGCCGTATCTGACTTGGTTCGAGAACTGTCGAACAATTCCACGACTGAGCCTGGTTCGTCCCAGCGAGCTAACGACAAACCCATCTGGAAGGGAGTGAAGGACGAAGGAGACCGGGTTCTATCCTCGAAAACAAGCTTCGAGCAACCCGCGAGCGTCTCCGAATCGGCGATCTTTGAACCGATGAGCTTCGAATCGATGACAGAGGAATCGATGATCCGGGAACCGATGGTCCAGGAATCGGCGGTCCGGGAACCAATCATCTGCGAATCCTGCGGACACAAGAACGCTCCCCAACAGAGATTCTGCGGGATGTGTGGAACGCCCTTGGCAATCGTTAAGGAGAATGCTTCGCAGCGATTCGCAGAGGCAGATCCAATTGCCACAGAAACTTGGGATGAATCCCGCGCGATTTCCAGCGGGCATCCGGAGAGCGAACTAGAACCGCCTGCTGAATCGGCCCCTGGTTCGGATTACCGCGAGGCGGATCAACATGAGATACCGCAGAGCCTGGCTTGGTCGCCGTCTGAAGACAGTCGAGCGGAATTCAGCATGCTCGCCGAGTATCAGTCCGAACCTGCTTCGCACAGTTACAGAATCTATGTCGGAGCCGCGGTGGCTATCCTTCTTGGTCTGCTGGTTTACATGACATGGAGGAGCAACACAGCCTTCTGGAGTAGCGGCGCCGCGCCGTCGGCGCTGCCACAAGCGGTACCCGCAGCGAAATCAGAACCGGCAGCAGCGCCGGAGCCGCCCGCGGCCCCTCCGGCGCAGCCTGTCCCCAAAGCCGATGCCACAGCAGAACCGGCTCGAGGTGCCGCCACGCCGCCAAGTCAGGAATCCGTTGAGGCACGTCGGGATGATGCTCGAAGGGCCAACCCACGCCCGGCGGCTCGCACCGTCGTGGTGAGCGCAAGTCTATCCAGCAGCGCAGCTGACCAAAATGGCTCAGAGGAACTAGCCGCCGCTGAAAAATACTTAGATGCTGGGCCTGGCAAGGCGCGTGACAGCCGGGAAGCCGCCAGTTGGCTATGGAAAGCCGTGGCCAAGCAGAACTCGACCGCCACGTTACTATTATCCGACTTATACCTTCGCGGAGATGGGGTAACGAAGAGTTGCGATCAAGCCCGCTTGTTATTGGACGCGGCGGCCCGAAAGGGCGCCACGGCTGCTGCCGAGCGACTTCGCAACCTGCAAGCCTTTGGTTGCCGGTAGCGAGTGGCTGCGGGCAATCGCCCGCCGTACTCAGGCGACGCCTGACGAAAGTCCGGTGCCCGGCCTGCGCGATTCGTACCACAACGCCAATTCCACTCTGTTCCAAAGCCCGAGCTTGTCGTAGATCACGCGCAGATAATTTTTTACCACGTGCTCGGTCGTGCCAATTGCTTGCGCCACGTCGCGGTTCTTCAAACCTTGGGCGACTAGTTCGATGACACGGCGTTCGCGCTCGCTTGGGGTGCGGTTTCCGTAGCGTTCGTATGGGAACATGATTGCCTCCGATATAAGAGTGTCGCGAGTTTTACTCGCTTGATTCCGTCCGTAATTCCGAAACGGAGAAAAAGCCGGTTGAAATGCGCCTTGACGGTTCTGCGAGCCATTTTGAGTTGTTTGGCGATTTCGGCGTTGTCACAACCTTGCAATAGCAATTCGACAATTTGCTGTTCGCGCGGTCCTAGCCGAACGGACTGCTCGCTCATCACTTTCCCCTGCCCCCTGGTCTAATTTGGTTTGCCCCATTTTCCACAACTGGAGTCTTTCAACAATTGTTAGCACCTACTATGCCATTTTTAGACCGTAATGGATGTGATTGAATAACAACCATTTCCACAGGCAATTCGTGGCTGCGAAAGGCAGACCCCCCGCCCGTGGCGGAGGCTTCCATCTCGGCGCGATTGGTCTTGGAACGGCTGGGCACAGCACTCAATTAGGCGCGAAAATACGCGCAACCAGCACGTTTGCTTGACGCGGTGAGGTCTGGGATCGGCAAAGGTCTTGGCCTGGGGCGGGGAGCAGCGAATCTCCCGACCGCCCGCCTTGTCAGAAGAACTTGCCCTTGGGAAGGCACCAAGCCACGGTTATCTCAGGTAAACACCCTAGCAGAAACTACTGTGTACTACTGATAGACCCTGAAGAATTTACATCTTTCGCAGCGATCCACAGCATTCGATAAATTGGAGCACGTAGATAACCAAAATGGGCCCTTTTCGCTCTATGTCGAGAAGTAAAGCGTTTAACAACGACTTTCCAAGAATTCTGGCGAATGGTCCGCGAGTACCTGCAGAATAGTGGTCGCGCTTAGAGGATAGGACCTCGCAGTTTGGATTTGCGCACTCTTCCGCTACACTACGATTCAAGCGAATGAAACTCTCCGTCGTCATGCCGGTGTACAACGAACGTGCCACGCTGCGGCAAGTGGTGGAGAGAGTGCTTGCCGTTGCCTTGGAGATCGAACTGATTTGCGTAGATGACGGTTCCCGCGATGGCTCGCGGGAAATTCTTGCGCAGTTGCAGGCGGAGCATTCCCAGATTCGAATTCTGCTTCAGCCTAAGAACATGGGGAAGGGCGCGGCCCTGCACCGCGGCATTCGGGAAGCCACCGGGGATTACGTCATCATTCAGGACGCCGATCTCGAGTACGATCCGGCAGAGTACACCGTTCTGCTGGAACCGCTGATCGAAGGTAGCGCCGATGTAGTTTACGGTTCTCGCTTTCTTTCCAGCCGTCCCCATCGCGTGCTTTACTTCTGGCATTCTGTAGGCAACTGGATCCTTACCCTGCTTTCGAACGCTCTCACTAACATCAACCTCAGCGACATGGAGACCTGTTACAAAGTCTTTCGTCGCGAGATCATTCAATCGATTCCGCTGGAAGAGAAACGCTTCGGTTTCGAGCCGGAAATCACGGTGAAGATCGCCAAGCGGAAGCTGCGCATCTACGAAGTCGGCATCAGTTATTGGGGCCGTACCTATGAAGAGGGCAAGAAAATTCAATGGAAGGACGGAGTGCGTGCGCTCTGGTGTCTGGTGAAATATTGCATCACCGAACCAGCGGTTGCCCGCCAGGAAAC
>PKVZ01000011.1 GCA_003131635.1 Acidobacteriaceae bacterium | reverse complement strand
CCGACTGGCTGCGGCTTCCCCGCCAGCAACTGCCGCAGCACATACTGCAAAATCCCGCCGTTAGAGTAGTAGAGCGCTTCCTGCGGGGTGTCGATGCGGACGATTGCGTCGAACTCTATCGGCTTGTCCTTCCCACCTCCGCCGCTAGTTCCGCTTGACGCCGCACGAACTTTCAACTTCCGTCCGGCGGCAAAGTGGTCGATGATTTCGCGGATGCCGGTGATTTCGAAAACCTCCTCGCCGGTGAGTTTGAGCGATTCGGCGTTTTGTCCGGGCTCGAACTGCAGCGGCAGAATTCCCATCCCGACCAGATTCGAGCGGTGGATGCGTTCGTAGCTTTCGGCGATCACTGCGGAAACTCCGAGCAGGCGCGGGCCTTTGGCGGCCCAGTCGCGGGAGGAGCCGGAGCCGTATTCTTTTCCGGCGAGGATGATTAGCGGGGTGCGTTCGGTTTGATATTTCTGTGAGGCGTCGAAGATCGACATCTCCTGATTAGTGGGGAGGTGGCGGGTAAAGCCGCCTTCGGTGGCGACGAGTTTGTTGCGCAGGCGGACGTTGGCAAATGTTCCGCGCACCATCACTTCGTGATTGCCGCGGCGCGAGCCGTAAGAATTAAAGTCGGCCGGCTTGACGCCGTGCTGCTGCAGATATTTTCCAGCGGGGCCATCTTTCTTGATCGATCCGGCGGGAGAGATGTGGTCGGTAGTAACGCTGTCTCCCAATACCGCTAGTACGCGGGCAGAGTGAATATCATCGACGGTCGTGGGCTGCAGCTTCATGTCGTCGAAGTAGGGAGCGCGACGAATGTAGGTGGAATCTTCTTCCCAGGTGTAGGTTTGGCCTTTGGGGACGGAGAGGCCGCGCCAGCGCTCGTCTCCGGCAAAAACTTCAGCGTAGCTTTTCGAAAACATTTCGGCGGTGACGGAGCGTTCGACGGCTTCTTCGACTTCGCGCTGGGTGGGCCAGATATCGGCGAGGTAGACGGGCTGGCCGTCTTTGCCTTTGCCGAGGGAGTCTTTGCGGAGATCGGTGTCGATGCGTCCGGCGAGCGCGAAGGCGACGACCAGCGGCGGCGACATTAAATAGTTGGCGCGGACTTCGGAGTTAATACGGCCTTCGAAGTTGCGATTGCCGGAAAGGACGCTGGCGACGACGAGATCTTTTTCGTCGATGGCCTTGGAAACTTCTTCGGGGAGCGGGCCAGAGTTGCCTATGCAGGTTGTGCATCCGTAGCCGACGATGTGGAATTTCAGTTTTTCGAGATAGGGAGTGAGGCCGGCGTTTTCGAGATAGTCGCGGACAACTTTGGATCCGGGGGCGAGGGAAGTTTTGACCCAGGATGGAATCGACAAACCTTTTTCTACGGCTTTCTTGGCGAGCAGGCCGGCGCCGATCATTACGGAGGGGTTCGAGGTGTTGGTGCAGGAGGTGATAGCGGCGATGACTACGCTGCCGTGCTTTAGAGAATCTTTTACGTTGGCGGGGACGTGTTCGTGGACGTTGGGATCTTCGACGCCGATGGCGGCGGGGCTGCCACCTTCTTGCTCCCACTGCGATTTTGCTTTTGCGGCCGTAGGAGTTGGAGCGGCCTTTGCCGCTGCCGATTTCGGTTTGATCAGAGACGGCAGAGCTTTGTTGAAAGATTCTCCGGCTTGCGAGAGGACGACGCGGTCTTGCGGGCGCTTGGGGCCGGCGATGCTGGGTTCGACGGTGGCGAGATCGAGGGCGAGAAGTTCGGAATATTCGGCTTCGGGAGTTTTGTCGTCGTGGAAGAGGCCTTGCTCGCGGCAGTAGGCTTCGACCAGAGCAATTTGATCCGCGGCACGTCCGCTGAGTTTTAGATATTTCAGGCTTTCTTTGTCGACGGGGAAGATGCCGCAGGTGGCGCCGTATTCGGGGGACATGTTGGCGATGGTGGCGCGGTCGGCGAGGGGAAGATCGCGCAGGCCGGGACCGAAGTACTCGACAAATTTTCCGACNNACGAGCGGAATCAGCATGGAAACAGGCTGCCCGAGCATGGCGGCCTCGGCCTCAATGCCGCCAACGCCCCAGCCCAGAACGCCGAGTCCGTTGATCATCGTGGTGTGACTGTCGGTGCCGACTAGGGTGTCGGGATAGGCGGTGTTTTTTCCATCTGCGTTTTGCACGAAGACTACGCGGGCCAGGTATTCGAGATTGACCTGGTGAACGATGCCGGTGTCGGGAGGGACGATGGCGAGGTTGCGGAATCCGGTTTGGCCCCAGCGGAGGAAAGAGTAGCGCTCTTTGTTGCGCTGGAATTCGAGGAGGGCGTTCATGTCGAAGGCGGAGGCGGTGCCGAACTCGTCGACCTGCACGGAGTGGTCGATGACGAGTTCGACGGGCTGCAGAGGATTGATGAGGGCGGGATCGCCGCCGAGTTGCTGCATGGCGTCGCGCATGGCGGCGAGGTCGACGACGCAGGGGACGCCGGTGAAATCCTGGAGGAGAACGCGGCTGGGGGTGAAAGCGATTTCTTTATCGGGCCGGGAGTTTTTATTCCAGGCCGCCATGGAGCGGATGTCTTCTTTTTTTACGTTGCGGCCATCTTCGGTGCGGAGGAGATTTTCGAGGAGAATGCGCAGGGAGTAGGGGAGATGCTTGGTGGAGATGCCTTGCTGGTCGAGGGCGGCGAGGCGGTAGATTTCGTATTCTTTGTTGCCGACTTTGAGGGGGGAGCGGGAGTTGAAACTGTTAAGAGACATGATGGCCTTTCTGAAGAAAGATGAACCGAGAATTGCCAGCATCGGTTGAGCGGAGGATGGGATTTGATCTCCGGCCGAGGGATGCACAGCGGGGCTCGGACTGAAAACCGGAACTAATAAGTTTAACTGTTCCGGGGCGGAATGCGTAGGAGAGAATTGGTGAAATCCGGTGGGGCGTGAGCTTTAGGCGGGACTGCGGATTCCTGAGGGTTGGCTTATTTCTGTTTACAAACGAAGTCTTTGGCCATCTCTCCGAAGTTGCCCTCCGAGAGCTGGCCGAATTGATCGTCGTGGCGGGTCTTTTTGCTGACGACAAGTTTGCCGCTGTGATCGGCGGAATAAAACCACTCGGAGTTGGGCGTGGCGCTGCCGCTGACGCAGTTGAAGCGAACCCGGGCGCGCAGTTCCACGAACGGGCCTCCCTGGGGAAGTCTGGTGGGTTCTTTGTACTCGATGCGGATCCAGGCGCTGCGCAGACCGTTTTTCTGAGGAGAGATGGAACTGACCAAAACCTGATCGCCGCCGGTGGTGGCGCCAATCTCGTGCCAATCGCCAGCGGCCAAGGCAACGACGCCCACGAACAGCATGGGAGCCAGCACCACGGCAACGGTGATCCAGAGACCCCTCTTGAAGGATGACAGACGAAAGGGCATAAGCACGCCGCAGACACTTTGGGCTAAAAAGCGGTTTCTGTCAACTTTGGGGGG
>PKVZ01000104.1:13184-17418 GCA_003131635.1 Acidobacteriaceae bacterium | reverse complement strand
GCGCCTTGAATGCCTCAATCGGAGCCTTGTTGATCAGCAAATCCTCGATCTGCTTGCGAACATGGTTATAGAGGTGGCCGACGCGGTCGGTCTTCTCCACCTCAAGATGGAGTGGTAAATCAGAGCACCGGCGTTCGTTCTTGTAACGGAGCCAGGGCGCCTGACGTATCTGCTGGCGTATTTCGGCGACCAATTTGAGATCGGGCTGGACTTGCCATTTGAGGCTGTCGAGCGCGTTCTGAAGTTCCTTGGCCAATTGCGCAGCCAGTTCTTCCTGGCCTACTGCGCGGCAGGAGGTCATCAGATCGGTGATCGAGCCGATGTGATTTCCTCTCGCTTTCATGGCCACGTGCTCCAGATTGAACCAGGGGTCTTTAGCCTTGTTGGCCTTGTTTTTCCCCTGTTGCTGTCCGAGGCCTCGGGAGAACCGGTCTTTTACAAACCGTGGGAACCGGTCCTCTTCGACCACGCAAACCCAGTCGAAATCAAAGTCACCGCCGTTCTTCTTTGCCGTCTCGGAACGGAGAACATATGTGCCCTCCAATCGCAGTTGCTGCGTGACCAGGTCACGTAGCTCTGTCTCGATCAGAGCGCACTCCTGGCGGTAAAGATCCCTGTCGAGCTGCACGATCATCTCCTCGTCGGAGAGGTTTCCGAAGGGGAGAAGGTCGTCAACCATGCGTATGGGGTAGCGGACACAAAGGCCCCGTTTCGAAGCCAATGTAACTATAGCCATGTGCTCGGGAATCCAATCGGATCCGCAAAACACTTCGCCATCTTTAAGGAAGAGATACCCGTCGTCCATCAAAGCAAATGCAGGAAGACGAAAACCTCCACTTGTCGCTGCCTTGAACGCCCAGCGCGCAAGGAGTTTGTTGAGTTGATTGTTGACGTAAGGATGACGGACGATTTCGCCGCTGGCATCGGCCAGGAGTAGTCCTTCAACGACCCGGAATTCTTCGTTGGTGTCCTGCCCAAGTCCATCCGCCAAAGACTTATCCGGATGGTGCCCGAGGATTTCGAGGAGGTCCTCGTAGCGGCCTTCGCCTACCGCCTCACTCAGCTTGGCCACCTGCTTCATCGCCTGCGGTAAAATTTCCAGCTGAATTGAGTCTTCAGGAGCATGCTCGACCAGCGTGTAACTGGACTCAAACTCGAGCTGGCGGGAGACTTCGCGGATTCCGACCACCACGTCGCCGCGAAATCTTCTGCCCGGCCCGAAGATGGAATACAGTACCGCCGGTATCTTCAGCCCTGGTTTGACCGCGCTGTCCGGCAGCACAAAATCTGCTTCCAGAGCGTCGGCAACATCATCCTCCATGATTTTGAATGCGCCTTTCGCCTGGGTATCCGCGAAGGCCATGCGGAACTGATAGAAGCGCCCTTCCGGAAGACGTTTTCGGGCAATTTCCCGTTTCGCGTCCTCCAGAAGAACTGATTGTTGATGCCGATCCAGGTTTTCGTCGTTTGCCTTTCCATGTCGCTCGCGGCGAAGCCGTTCAATCTGGACCGACAGTATTTCGCGATCATGCTTTTCTTTGAGACGCCCGAACACCGATCGCCTGATCCAGCCACGGCAGTCATTCGTTCCCAATTTGCGATCGGGAACGACGAGCACGCGTGCCTCGGGTTCCTCCATCATCACCTTGCAGGGCGAGACGAGAATTCCGAAGTAGACGATCGCCGCCTGCGGCCAACGCTGAAACCGCTCGGCGATAGCCCGGCTGTGCTCCTGGTCCACAAAGTAAAACTTGCCCTTCTTTGCAGATCCGCTGGCGCCCACTAATTTGTAGTGAACGCCGTTCCAGACGAGCCGGGCCAAAGCGTTCTCGACCTGTGCTTCTTCGTAATCGTCGAGTGGCCCAGCCGGCACGTTCACGCTCGCTACTTTGATTCCCGGGTAGAGGACGCTAAGCAGCGTGTTCTGGAACGGATCAAGATCGTGCAACCGCGGCGTGACCCGTCCGTTGCGGTCGATCTCAAGGCTCTGAAGCTGATCGGCCCGAATTCTGTAATTGTTCGTCGTAGTATTTTTCTTCATTTTTGTTCTCCTTGAACTATTCGTTCCGGGAGGCCGGAAAGAGTCAAGGAGGTTGCGTGACCGCAAGCTTTCTCGCTCTAGTCTGGCCCCCATTTAGGGTTCGCTCGGCCAGGCCTCAAGTGAAAAAAGCCCCGGTCAGCACATTTCCCCACATAAAGCCGCGGGGCGCTCAAAGGACCAACACCAACGCTTGGTCATCTGAGAACTTTTCGTGCTGATCTTTTCGAACTAACTTTGAGTCGGCTTCTGCGCGACAGCCTGTTTCACGATGACAGGACTACCGCCACTCATCTCCGGAGCCGCTTTCCATGTCGTCAACGTATAGAACGGCTGGCCGTTCTTGAACGCTTCGATTAACGCTTCACCTTCACTCGCCATCTCCTGGCCTAACTCCGGCTTGGCCGGAGAAGACCCTGACTTGGGGAGAAAGTAACGAAGATTTGGGTCACTGCCATTACGGTGCCTGCGGCGTGTATTTGTGCCACCAACGCTTGTGGTCGCTGGCATCGCAGAGCTGTCTGGCGTTTTGGTTTCCATGTTTCCAACTCCTCTTATCCGTCTCACTGCGGGCTATTCAGCCCGGCCTGCTGCAGCACCCAATCGCGTTTTTCGCCTTCGATCGCGCGCTCCCAATACTCTCCAACCAGCAGACCGCTGGGGTTCTGCTCCGACCGNNTCGTGAATGTGATGGACTTCTTTGACCCCAAACGCCGTATAGGTGAGCGGATCGTCCTTCGAGGCTTCCAGCGAGCGCATCTGAAATTCCGAGGTTGTTTGATCGTCTTCGATCTTCCCAATGAAGTCGTCCTTCTGCATCCCGGTGTATGCCGTGCGGCGCAGATTGGCGGTCATCATGTTCAGGCTGTCGGCCCAGTTGCGACTCACATTCGTGGGTGAAAAGTTTAGATAGCGCTCCAGAAACAAGCGCACGAATGCCCGCTTCTCAAACTCGGTCGGCTCCGATCCCTGGCCTTGCGTCACCGAAATGGAGGGTTTGTTTACGCCCAGGATCGTCGTCAGGCCGTGTTCATCCACACGAACGACCGTCGGAGGCTGCAGGCGGACATAGACGGCGAATGCAAGCGCCAGCATCGTTGTCGGAACGCACAGGAATGCCAGAACCATCGCCCGGTTGGCGTACGCACGCAGCACTCCGTCGTGTTCGTAATAGCGGGCGTACCGAAGCTTTTCCGGTACATCGGCTTCTATCGATGGGTTTTTCTTTTTCAACCACATGTTCGCGTACCTTCTTAGTGTTCAACGACGATCAATGACGTCGGCCGAATAAACGTCCAAAGAACTTTCCGATATAGAAAAAGATCAGCGTGATGATGCTGTACGGTCGGAACTTCGTCCCTTTCGGCTCCCAGATTGGTGGCTGCCTCCACATAGAAACCTCCTCTGCAAGGGCTAGTTGTTCTCGGCATTGTTCCTTCCCGCGGCTCTTCCGAGCGCCCTCCCCACGTTAAAACTGACGACCTGGGTTACCGAATTGGGTCGATAGCTGGACCCAGGTCGACCACTGCTGCCCGACATGGCAGCGGCAAGATCTCGTTTGCCGGAACTTTCGTGGCTGCTTGCGTTCGATGCTGGCACCGCTGGGCTACTGCTGCTGTTCATCGCGCTCGCAACGCCGGAGCGGATGAAATCGGGCATGGAGGGAGTAGGGGGCGCAGTGGACGACGCCAGGACAGTAGACGTGGACGACGCGCCCACACCACCCGACGCCGTGGCGCCAGCCGAAGCCGAACTCGCTCCGGCCGCAAAGCCGCTAACTCCAGCCAGGGCGGCGCCGGCAGCAACTCCGCCTGCTCTCACCAGCGCAAAGGTGGTTGACCCAACATCACCCGAGATGATCCTTTTCGCGATGAAGGGAATCAGCGCGATGGCTAAGGCGTAAAAGATGCTGACCAGCCCTAGGATGATCGAGTCCCCCGCCCCCTTCAGAAAACCAAGGAACCCGTTGCCAAGGATGTTGTTCACTTGGTTGACCTGAATGGCGGTGATCAGCGCGCCGAACACGGCGTAGAGAATTCCCCAGGCGTTCCAGATCATCACGTTGACGGCATACGACTTCCCCAGCTGGCCGACCCCCGGGATGGGAATGAGCGCGAGCACCAACGGGCCGACCACGTAAAGGATGGCACCAAACAAGGTGTAAAAGAAACAGAACACGATCATCGCGAGGGCATA
>PKVZ01000104.1:0-13108 GCA_003131635.1 Acidobacteriaceae bacterium | reverse complement strand
CCAGATACTTGATCGCCGTTCCAGCCAGCGCCTGGAGATCGCCGCCGCGAAACGCCGCCTGATAGAGGCCGATCAGGAAGCCAATCAGCAAAATCGCGAATGCGATATTCGTGATCGTCGAGATGATCGCGGTCCCGTCGATCCCAGCCAGCGCGGTATTCAGGAGTTGCTGGAAATAAAACACGGCTACTGAACCCCCGGTTGCAAGACCTGGTTGCCCGTAGACTGAAGCGTCGCTGCATGAGAAGCGCTGAACTTGAGCTGACCGCTCGAGTTCGCCAACTCGATCGAGCGCACTCGTACGAGTTCTGCCATGGCGGATTGCGTGTATGCGTTCGCTCGTACAAGCCACGCCGCTGTCTCGGCTTCCAAAATGGTGGAGCTGCCGGGTGCGGCAGTTTGCAATTGCTGGTTGATCTGTTCGGCTGCCTGAAGCTCAAGATTGGCCAGGGCATCGATTTCGACTGCCTTCTTCATCGCGGCTTGTGCTTCCGCATCGGTCATATCGACCATATTCCGAACCGGTTGGGGGGCGTTCGCCGCCGGCATCACAGTGCCGTATAGGGTCGAGTAGTTGCTTGTGATCTGGGGCATTGCGCCCGGATTGGCTGAGAGCAAGCTCTGTTCGAGCAGTTGCGGCATAGGCAGGGTCGCGCTCGATATCGGTAACTGGAATAGCTGGCGCATCTGGACGAATTGGCTTTGAAATTGGACAGCCATGTTTCTGGCCTGGCTGATCGCGGCCATCGGAAACACCACTTGCTGTTCAAAATTTGCCGATTGCTGTTGACTTTGCTGGATCGAGCCGAGCGGCATAGCCACAGAGTTTCTGAGCAGGCCCGAGATTGTGTTGAGCCCGATCTGCATCATGGCGCAGCACGGATCAAGCCCAAGCTGGCTGCGGGCCTTGCTGGGCAGCAGCGCAACTACGATAGCCAAGCCACATACCGCGCCCACGGCGGTCCGGAGGATCTTCCAAAGACGAGAGAGTGTAGGCAATTTCATTTTTCGAACTCCTTATGGATGACCTAGAACTTTCTGGATCTGGTTCTGCAGATTTTGTGTCGCCGCGGATCTCTGCTTGAGCAGTGCATTCTGGTGCGCCAGTTTCGTTGCTTCCTGGCGAAGTTGAGCAGCAAGCATCTTCGCAAGCTGCGCCTGAGTTTCGAGATCGGCGACGCGAGCCTGGGCGGTGACCATGGACGCCGATCCGGGAGCCGCAGTCATCGCCTGTTGTTCGAGAGAATCAGCCAGAGTCAGCATCCCCTGAGTTGTCTGGTCGGAGACCATCGCGGTCTTCAGGGAATCCATGGACATCGCATCGTCTATGTCCATGAGGTTGCGCTGCACCGGTTGGGCAATTCCAGACAGCGAAACCGGCTGGTAGACCTGCGTGTACAGGGAGGGAATCTGGCCGATGGGCCCCGACTGGGCGCCTCGGAACATCGACTCCAGCTGCATGGGAAGAGCAAGGGTCGCGCTGTTGTTCTTGAGGCCCTCAATCTGAGACATCAAGCCGGTGTAGTGCGCCCGCGTCGCACTGACGAACGATCTCGCCTGGTTGATCAGGGCCAAAGGCCAGATGATTTCCTGGCGAAAATTGTTGACTGCCGCACTCACCTTCCTCATTTCGCCTAATACGTCACCAATCGGGCCCTGGAGGGTGCTTGTGATGGTATGAAGCAGCAACAGAATGTCTGCTATTCCTTGAGCTTGAGTGTTCGAGGAAATCAAGCACATTGTGATTACGGCCACGACCAGCCATCGCTTGCCGCGACTCAGTCTGCGTTGAGCGTTGCGAAGGAGTTCCAAAGTTTTCGTCTTCATATGCGTGCACCTCTTGCGACTTCTCCTGAGATTTCTTCCGGAAGTGGATCAACATCAGCAAGGCCTGCTGGGAATTTTTCGGCCAGCTCGCGATAAGCCTCAATCAAAGGCGCGGCTTTTCTCTGCTCCAGCCACCGATTTAGCCACCATGATCGATACACACGTTCCCGCGAATACGTGGTCATGATCCAGTAGTCGACCGTTGTCGGTGACATACGAATTGTGTGAGTGGTTTCGGCTTTCTCACCAATCACGATGAGCGCATCGGCGCTTTTGCCCTTGATGGGAGCGCTGAAATGCTTGATCTGGTTCAAAGCGGTATCGTTCAGGTGCAAGTGTTCCCGCAGGGCGGTCATGTCTCCCGGTTGCTGACCGATGATCTTGGTGTTCGAGTTCTTTACGATGCCCGCGCCGTGCGGCCTGGGCTTCGATTCCGTCCCGACAAAATCTTCCGCTGTTTGGCTCATTCCCCAGACGCTCGCATTGCGCTTGCGCGCCGTACGAAACAGTTGGACCACTTCGGGTGCCAAGACCGGAGAATCCAGCAGGAACCAGCACTCGTCAAGAACGGTGATACTCCGTCTACCCGCCTTGCCGGCTGCCCGCTGCGCGGTGGCGTGAGCAATGAGAAGGCTCATTGCCGTTTCGAGGCGCCGGTCGTCGCTCAATTGCTCCACGTTGAAAAACAACCAGGGATTGTCCAGTGAGATCGTTGTGGGTCGGTCGAACAGCTTCGAATACACTCCTTTTTCGCCGGTCCAACTGCGCAGCTTGATCGCCGCCAGGTGGGCTTCGTCCATCACGCGTTGGTTCTTTTCCTCGTCACGCCATTGGGACAGTTCGTCGCGAAGATCGGAGAAGGTTGGAATGGGAATCGAGGGCCGGATTGCCGCCCTTTTATAAGTCCGAAGAATGGCCTCCGTGATGAGGTTGTCAAGAAGTTGCGTGTCTTCGGCCCCGCCCTCGCCGAGCATGTGGCGCGTCAGATTTTTCAGAAACGCGACCTGATCCTTGCTCGGCTCTTTCTCTCCCTCCGGTAAATCCCATGGGTTAATCGTTTGTTCGCTGTCGAGCGACATGGTGATCATCCGTCCACCCATTAATTCGACCAGTGGACGATAAGAGTCGCCGCGCTCGAGGATCGAAATCAGCGGGTTGCTTCTGGCGGCCATCAGAAGAAACTGTTGGACCATGACGGTCTTTCCGCCGCCTGTCTTGGCCATCACTAGCATGTTCGCGTCGCTCAAGCCTGGATCGAAGGGCGAGAACGGAATGAGTTGACGGTAGGGAGTTTCAAGCAGGAACAGTGGCGACCGGGGTGTGCCACGCCAAGGTGTCTCTACTGGCACAAGATCGGCCGCATTCGAGGTGAGCAAGTCCTGGTCTCTCTTGTCCGGCTCCGCCATTGCCGGAAGTGAACTAAAAAACAGGCGCTTCTTCGCCAACGACTCAGCCACCGCCTTCGCGCCGTTCATGCGGGAAATCGCGTAGAGAAGCTGTTGGCACTGGTTGTCGATGGCTCGCTCTGATTGCTCCAACTCCTTGGTCGTTACGGCCGGGCGTGAAGTGCGCGTTCCGATGATCAGGCTCAGCTTGGCCGTTTTAACCGAACTCGAGATGATGTCCTGTTGCACCCTGACTAGTTGGGACTCGGCAACCTGAGCTTCCACGTTGGTCCGAAATCCACCGTTCGAGTCGCATTGCACGGCCTGCATCTTGCGCAAGCGGCTCTTGTAGCCCTTCAGCACTTTCGCTTGGTCAGGAATCGCGATCTGCGCGTTGACGATGAGCGGGAAATCAAGACCGATCAGTTCTCTGAGGATTCCGGGGAAAGTGGCATCCGGGAGTTCCTTCAGACTTACAAAGGAATAGAGGAGTCCGCCGACATTGAGATAGGAGTCCGTTTCATCTGCAATACTCGTGTCAACAATTTGCTCGCGGGCGCTCCTGTATTCCAGTTGCTCTTCACCACGCTTGTAAGGCCGACGATCCGGAGCCAAGGGATTGAGAGCTCGTTTTGCTTCACGAAACAGATCCTCATCGGTTAGCCGGCGCGCGCCGAGTTCTGCGGCTTCGAGCGTCGTTTCGAGACCACGCAGCAGACTCTCGAATTCTGCCAGCAGCTGCTGATGCTCCTGATGACTTCGCTCAATGCACTTCCGCGCCGACAAGCTGAAGGGTTTGCCCGTCGGCTTGAGCGGTTTACCGGCAATACGGCGATGAACGACCGGGTCCCAGATGAAGTACACATGCAAGAGAGGCCGCATGTAGTGGCCATTCGCCTCTTTGATTCGCCATCGTTCGACGCGCACCTCGTCGAGAGCAATTACTTCCAAGCGTTCCGATTGCTGCGCTTCGGCATAACACTCAAGCAGATCTCCGATATCCTCCACTACTTCGTAGCGGAACTGTACCCTCATACTCTGTTCCGGCAGAGAGCGAAGGAGCGCCTCCAGCATCAACTTCCCACGGTCTCGGCCTTCGTCGCTCGCGAAATACGATGCCAAACCCTTCAACTCGTAACCCGCAACAAAGGCGCCATTGGTGCGGACGACGATGTTGTCCAGGTAGTCGCGGATAGGCAGTTGCTCGCACAATGCCGGATCGTGGAGTTTCCGTTCGTGTTGTTCAAGAGTTAACGGCACTGCTATTCCTCCCTCAGGTACGCCGACCGGATTTCGCGGTCGCGTGCGATCGCGCAGTAGGCATGAGGTTTCATGTACCAGCAAGCAAGATCGCGAACGTAGCCCCGCGGCTTGCCATACTTGAAGGCCATCAGCACGGGCACCATGAGCAGTGGCACACCGTATTGGAGGACAATGCTCATTGGCATTCCCGCGACCTCACCTCCTACGAAATGACCGACCACGTTCATGATGGCTGCCGCACCTAGCACGATGAAAAGGTCCTCCAATTCCAGAAGCATGAATGTCACTCTCGTCTGTAAATTGCGATTCACGGGTGTCACATGCAATGGCATCGCCTACTCCTAGCGCACTCCGGCCGTTCCGTGTTGAATCCAGAATTCGCCTAAGCGCAACAGCCCCGACAGTCCGAAACAGCACATCGCTGCGACCAGGTTGCGCACCCAGGCTTCGCCGATTGTCATCCGTTCGAGCAACCCCGCAAAGTGCACGACCGCGAGCACAACCTGGCCGGCTCCGTACAGTGGCAGAAGAACGTTCCCAACCCAATTCACCAGCGTGAGAATTGAGATCCAGTAGCGGTCTGGGTTGTTCCAGGAGGCTTGGTTGCTGAAGGACTCCATGACGCGCAACAACCCAGAGCACATCAAAGAAGCCAGCGCCGCGTAACCGAGCTGTTGGTACTGCTGCCCCTTACTGAAGCGGTAAATCGCCGCGGCGGCGAACAGACCTGCCATGGTCGGCATGATGATGTTGCCCAGCCAGTTCGTCAGGTTGAGCAACCCGTTTGAAAGATTCACAGGATCACCTCCAATCCTCATCAGCCGGCCATGGCCTGGACCAGCTTCCAAATGGCCGAAACACTCAAGAACGCAAGCCCCGACCCCACCAGCGGCATGAATGGCCGATGGCGCGCGTAATTGAAAATCGCACCCACAATCGCCAATCCTGCCGCTTCCGGCAGGATCGTCCCTGCGAGAAAGTTCCAGGCAGCTGTCAGCATGTCGGTGGTTGCGAACTCTGACCCGCTGTTCCAACTCTGGAAAAGCTGGACTGTACCGGACGCAGACAGCAGAAAAATGGCGGAGACGACGGATGCGAGCGGGCTGTATCCCTCCGCCGCATCGAGCGCTGCTTTCAGCACGCAGAAAGCCGCGAGCACGGGAGTCAATCGGGCAACCACGACGTTCGAAACAAAACCGCTGAAGCTCGTCTGCAAGCTCGCGACCCACGAACTGCTGATGCCTCCACCTTGTGCAGGCATTGCGATACCCTGTGCCGCGAACCAGGAAAGCAACTGCGGAAGCGTCAAGAAAATTACCGACCAGAGTGCCCATCGCTGGAACCTGCCGCCCGCCTGGAAGTTCACGCCGCCCTCCTGCCGCAGTGCGATCCCTGCCAGCACCATCGTGCAGATGGCGGCCGGAACTGCCATGTCGAATAGCAGTGTCAACAGATCGACGATGATTTGGGGTAGCGTCATTGCCTGAGCACTCCGCAGTGATAGTTCTTACTGCACGCCCGCCGTACCGTTCTGAATCCAGAACTCGATCAAGCGAGTAAGGCCGGAGATCACCAGCAGTCCCGCCGCTGTCACCGCCCACCGCATCACACCGCGCCCCTGGGAATAGGAGACGACTGCCATGACCACCGCCAGGGCCGCCCCCACAGGAGAGATCACATTGCCGACCCAGTTCACGAGATTGAGAACTGTTCCTTCGGGTTGGGCCGCGGTTTGACCTTGTACGGCTTGGCCCGTCTGAGGCGACTGCCCAAGGTTTTGTGCGTTGGACACCAAGGGAGAAAACTGGAGCGAACAAATCATCAGCAAATAGACAAGAACAAAATTGCGGCTGGCATTTCTCCGATCCGGCAATCTCATATGCTCCTCTTTCGCGATCGCGCGTCAGTTTGATTTCCGCGTTGCATGCAGGAACATACGGTCGTTTCAGATTTCGGACAAATCGGGATGGCCAGTTGGGCTACTTTCAGAACCGTGTCGCGGGCTTGCAGCCTACAGAATCGGTGTTTCGAATCTGCGAGAGTCTTGCGCTACCCATTGATTTCAAAGGACGAGGTTTGCCGTCAGCGCGTGGGAGTAGAAGGTTTGTGGGATGAACAGATGTTTGAGTTTGGTGCATCTCACAAGACGGAGTGGCGCCTCCGGTGAGGATCAATTTCCGCGTCACCGATCACTCAGAGCTATCTCGCGAGGGACTTCAAATAAGCACCCCCTGCCAATAACTCCTGCGACGGTAAAGTCTGTTTGTCGGGCACTGCCCTGTGCGAATATTGTGTCGGACGAAACATGCGTGGTGCGGCCGCAAACCGCTAGGCAAACGAATCCCTAAGAGGACTGGTCAATGTACGAAATGCCTGCTGCCCTATACAAATACCTGAACGCTGACCGGACCACGACCGTTCTTGAGAATCTTCAGATTCGCTTCAGTCAGGCGTCAGTCCTGAATGACGCAACGGAACTCAAGCCCGTTTTCAAGGGGATCGCCACACAATCCGACCTTAAGAGACTTCTGACCGATCGACTTCGAGAAAAATATCCTGGCTTGGTAGAGCGCGTTGAACAATCACTCCCGAGCCATGTTGCGGCCCAGCTTATCGACGATGTCTTGCGGAAGGGCGTCGCTCAGGCCGAAGAAGCACTCCCACAAAACGAGAAGAAAATTCACGATTCACTGGACAGGAACTTCGGAGTCTTGTCGTTATCCGAAACACCAACGAACTCCCTCCTGTGGGGCTATTACGGCGACGGCGGATACGGCTTTCTGATTCACTTCGATCCCCGTCACAAATGGTTCTGGGCTCAACGAGACGCCAGAGATGACTTCCGCCATCTGCGGCGGGTCACCTACCTTTCGGAGCGACCGCCAAAATATTTGGTGGATACAAACGGGAATGACGCTCTCTACACCAAAGGTCTCGAATGGGAGCACGAAAAGGAATGGCGGATCATACGCAATTTCAATGATGCTGCCAGCAAGGCCGGCCCGGATCAGTATGGCAAAGACGTCTTACTGTTCGCCATCCCCCCAGATTGCATTCAGAGCGTTGTCATCGGGTACCGAGCCCAGTCTGACTCCGTCGAGAAAATCCAAGGAATTGTCTGTGGGAATCCAGCGCTTGCCCATATCCATTTTCAAAAGGCTGTCCTGAAGGAAGGTACGATCACCTTACATCCAAATTGAGAACCGCCACTCTACTGCGCTGGTTGGCTGCTTGTAGGAGCTTGGTTCAGTTCTTGCTGCAACTGCAATAGTTGGCGCAGTTGCTCAACATTGGCGGAGTTAGATGTAGGGACGCCCCGCCCACTTGGTTGCAGAGAAGTCTGATTGGTCTTTGGTGTCTGCTCGAGGACCACGTAGATCGGAGTATCCGCCGAAATGGTCACCACGATGTGCTGGGTGATCGCTAATCGGGAAACCTCCTCATCGCCAGCCTCGCCGACGTTGTTGCTGACGCGCTCCCGCATCAGGTCCGACTCGCTCAACGGCTGGTTCAGACTGCCTTGTCCCACCAACATCGCGCCGGCTTGGCCGATTCCTGACAGCGATCTGACCACGACGTTCTTTCCCGTGTTCTTCCCCTCAACTTTTCCTTTGAGCGGCCGCAAGTCTAAATCCGTGGCGGCAGCCTCGATGGGGACGACTGCACCATCCGGCATCAGTAGAGAATCGAACTGGATGTCAATGTAACCTGAACGATCTCCGTTACGGATGTGGCCAACCGCTTTCGCTCCCGCAGGGACAACAATCTCTCCCTCCAGCTCATAGTTGTATTCGATCACAGCCAGCACAGGTGTTCGCACAGCCGTACTAGCCGCTGACTCCAGACGGGCACGCAATCGCGTACCCGAGGCCAGACCCAGTCCCAGTTCCGGCGCTGAATTATTGATATCCCGAGCCTGAGTGCTGGCTGAGTTGGCGGAGACGTTTCGCACGTAGATCAACGAAGCCTTCTCCATAGCCTCGCGCTCTGCTTTACCCAAGTCTGGAGCCTCGGCACCGCCGGTGCCAGAGCCTGCCTGATAGGGTGGCGCTTGCCATGCCTGTTGCTCTCCAAAAGGTGGTATCGATCCCAACGTTCCCGCCGCGCCCGCCCCCGGCGCCCTCGCCGCCGACTTGGTTGCAGTTCGCTGTAGATCTCGTTCGTTGAGGAAGCCTTCG
The DNA here is from genome assembly GCA_003131635.1 of Acidobacteriaceae bacterium. Taxonomy (GTDB): domain Bacteria; phylum Acidobacteriota; class Terriglobia; order Terriglobales; family Acidobacteriaceae; genus Sulfotelmatobacter. The sequence continues at coordinate 4,455 of PKVZ01000104.1, read as the reverse complement.
TGAGATTCCTTTGTGACGGGCCGGCCAGAATCCGTGACGGGAAACAGGCTCTTGTCGTTGCTTGCGTTGCCGTTCTCCAAAGCCAAGTCATCGGCAGCAGTGGTACCGCGACTCTTCACCTTCTGCGGCGCACCTCGATGGGGCATAGATGTAGCAACAAAGATCAGCAGGGCGATGACGATCGCTCCGGCTCCAATGATTACGAACCGGTTCTGTTGGATCTGCTGCTTGGCTCTCTGTTTGGCTCTTGTCGGGACCTCGGGCAGTGGGGTGGACGCAGGCGCAGGGGGGACTAGGAGATCGTTGAGGACTTCATCTCCTGCTGGTTCCTGAATCGCTCCGGTGTTGCCGTTGTCGCTGTGTCCGTTGCGACGAGTCACTTTGCACCTCCCGAGACCGGAGCCACAAACGCTATCGGTGCCAGCACAGGACGATCGACTTCTTCTGCCTGCGCCACCGCAAGCAGGAGCCTTTCGCTGGACTCCTTGAAAGTGGGGCGATCGAACACGACGATGCCATCAGCTCTAGCCCCAGGTGCGAGCCTGCGCGACGTGATCCAATAATCTTTGATCGCCACAGGCTCAGCCTTTATCGCTTTTCGATGCTTGCCTTTTGATGTCCCGGCAAGCTGTATTTGCGGCGGTAGCACTTCAATGGTTCGGGCAGACGAGTTCAAAACGGCGAACGGCACGGCCATCTGTTGCTCCTTCTCTAGCGCCTGCCCTACCGCGACCTGCAGCTGCTTTCCTTCCCAGTGAGGATTCTCAATCCTTTCCGCACTGAACAAATCCTGTTTCGGGCTGCCGATCTTCTCTTGGGGAGCACTGGCTGGCTGACTCTGTGTAGCAACGTTCCCTGTTTCGCCGACCACAAAGATGGGATGAGTCGACGCAACTAGAAAGCTGCGGGGACGTTCACAGTAGAGGACGTAGTCCACGGGTTCACTACGGTCTGACTTGCCTTGGCTCACCAGGCTCAGCGAGATCTCATGTCCCCCTCTGGTCGTGATCAGGGCGTTGGTTTCCACAGGTTTCGCGCTGGTTGCTTTGAAAAAAACCAACTGCGGCTCAGCATCGGAGTGTTCAGCCTTAAAGGATCCCGGATCCCCCAGCACGACCGAACTGACTTCCTCGAGCACTCGCACCGAACTGACATATCCGGGCCGGAGATGCAAGACCACAACCTGTTCCGGATCGACATTCAAGTTCACGATTCGCGCCTGTGGAAGCTCAGTTTGCGCAAGAGCGACGTGCGGTAGCAGGAGCCCGATCGCTATCAGATGCACCAAACTCAAACAAATTTTCATCTCACATCTCTTTCCGAACTCGTGTTCGTAGTTCTTGGATTGACTCTCGTTTCACGAAGGTAAGCTGTTCTGATCCTTGCTACATAGGTGAATACATCGGGATTACGATAGGCGAGGGTTCGTCTGCCGATTACGTCCTCGCCGGCATAGTATGCGGCGACCACAAGCCTCAGATCGTTGTGAAACAGTCGCATCAACCACGCGAGGTAGCGGACGCCTCCGGAAATGTTCTGTTCGAGGTTGCAGCGGTCTCTTACTCCCAGCCGCCTGGCTGTCACAGGCATCAACTGCATCAGCCCTACCGCGCCTTTAGGTGAGACCACGCATGGTTCCCAGTTCGACTCGCGTTCGACAATGGCACGCACTAACGCGACCGGTACCTTGTAGTAGTGTGCGTAGGATGCGACGTAGTACTCAGCGTCAACTCGTGCCTGCGGGTTAGGCGATTGTGCCCAGCAAATCGAAATTGCTGAAAGCACTTGCGCGAAGATGAGTACTGGCTTCATGCCGCACTCCTTCGCAGAGCCTCGGCGCTGTATTGCTGCGCGTCAAAGATCAAACTGGCAAACCCATCCCGCAGTAGCAGTTTGCGCCGATCAGCCTCAGTTTTAGCGAGCAAAGGCAGGAGAATGTCTCTCATGTCCGGCGTAATTTGTTCACTTCCCAGAATTTTGAGTGCCTGCGCGAGATCTAGAATTTCCGAGACCGAGGGCGGTTTCTCCATGCTCCATCCACGCAAAGCCTTAGCGAGTCCCGCCATACCGGCGTGAAATTCGTGCGTGGAATCAGGCGTTCTCAGCGCAACGATCTCTGCTTCTCGCTCCGCGGTGGGGTGTTCAACACGAAGATAGAAGCTGCGCCTGCGCAGGGGATCGCCGATGCGCCTCTCTTCATTCGATGTCAACACAACGAACGGAATGTTCCTGGCTTTGATGGTGCCCAGCTTCGGAATGCTCAACTGCCACACGCTCAGCAACTCGAGTAACAGCGCCTCAAATGCGTGATCCACTTTGTCCAGCTCGTCGATCAACAAGACGCAAGGCCTTTCGCACTGCAACGCGCGCAGAAGCGGCCCGGCGCCAAAAAATTGCTGGCCGTGCAGTTCGGTCCGGAGGGAATCCCAGTCGACATTGCTGGACTTGGCCTTTAACTCGACGCAAAGCCTCTGCAGGGGCTCATCGAATTTCCCAATTGCTTTCTCTTCGTCGACGCCTTCGTAGCACTGCAGGCGCTCGACGCTCGTGTTTGCAGCTTCGGCAACCGCATATGCGAGTTGCGTCTTGCCGCTGCCAGCAGGACCTTCGAGCAGCAATGGCTTCCGCAGTTTGGCCGCTAAGTACACCGTGGTCGTGGCAATCGAATCGGCGATGTAGCCAGTGGATCTAAGTCCTACGCTGACTTCTTCAAGAGATGAAAACACTTGTACTCCTCTACCCGCGTCGACTTTCTCGGTGGCGAGCGTCAGAAACGTACGCCCGAATGAAATTTCGGTCAAATCAGGTGGCTCGGCGCGGTCGAGCGAGGGTTTATTGGCATTCCTCGCGGATTTTGACCAAAACGGAAAGCCGATGTAAAAGCTGTTGGTAATCGTGACCTACAGAGCCCGCTCTGCGGCTCGAATGACAAGGAGTGTGCGATGTCAACCAGCCAACATTCACAAATATCAATTGTTCCCGGCATCGGTCGGCGAGAGGAGTTCGAGCAGTTCGATGGTACGTATGAACCCACGATCGGGCTAAAGGCGGTCGCCAAGATATTGAACTGCTCGGCTGAGCAGTGCCGGCGCCTCGCCGAGGCAAAGAAGATCCCTGTATTTCGAATTGGTTACCGGTGGAAATCTACCGCCTCAGCCATTGTCAGGTGGCGGGAAGAACAGCTAGCATTGATTTGCCATTCGCGTCCTTCTGAGGAAAGGTAATCAGTGAGGACGAGATATCAACATGGAACGATTGAACTGAAGGAGCGCGCCCGAGGTCCTGCAATCTGGCAATTCCGCTGGCGGGATAAGACCGGCAAGAGGATGTCAGAGGACATCGGTACAACCAGTGAATACAAGAACAGGTCCGCGGCTGATCGGTGTTCCAAGGTCGCGTACCTGAGAATGAAGGTCAACAGTGACCGACCGGCACAACCGGATGAGAGGTTTGGTGTTGTCCTTGAGAGGTATGTCCAGGAAGAGATCCCCAAGCGCTTCTCGACCAAGCATGCATACCTTTCCTACATCAACAATCACATTCGTCCCAAGTGGGGCGAATTCCCGCTGACCCAGGTAAAACCGTTGGCCGTACGGGATTGGCTCAAAACGATCCTGGACAAAAGGGGCAAGCGTCCATTGGCCAGCAAAACGAGAGGTCACATCAAGGGGCTCATGCACCGGATCTTCGATTGTGCGATGTTGTGGGAGTACCTGCCCCCGGACCGCAATCCGATGTCTCTGGTGCGAATCGAGGGCAGTTCGAAGCGAAGGAAGAAACCTCGAGTCCTCACGCCCGAGGAATTCTCCGTGCTCGTCGCCACGGTGAATCGGGAACCGTGTCGCACGATGGTGATCTTGGCCCTCTGTACTGGCGTGAGATGCTCGGAGATGGTCGCCCTGAAGTGGAGCGATTTCGACTGGGAAAATCTCTCCCTCTACATTCGCCGGGCTATCGTCGCTGGTCGTGTGGACGATGTGAAGACCGAATACTCGGAGGCACCCCTGCCGCTCGATCCAGCGTTGGCGGAGGTCATTTTCGAGTGGAGGAGGAGGACCGAGTTTTCTGCCGAATCGGACTTCGTGTTCGCATCGCCCTACATGGCGGGAGAAAAGCCCTACACACCCTGGAACATGCAGCACAACCATCTGAGCCCGGCCGCAGTCAAAGCCGGCTTAGGACCCATCGGTTGGCATACGCTCCGCCACACCTACCGGGCGTGGCTGGGAGATAATGGCGAGCCGCTTACGGTACAGAAGGAACTCATGCGACACGCATCCATTCAAACCACGCTGAATACCTATGGCGGAGGGATGATGGAATCGATGCGGGAAGCGCATGGAAGAGTAGTGAAGCAGGCGATGGCGCGTTAATGGACGTCAGTGGACGTCAGCCCATCGCGTAAGTCTATTGGCATCAACAAAAAACTGGCGGAGAGAGTGGGATTCGAACCCA
>PKVZ01000167.1:2996-3754 GCA_003131635.1 Acidobacteriaceae bacterium | reverse complement strand
ATCATGCAGGAAGGCGACGTCCAGATTAAGGGCTATCCCATTCGCCTGCCGCTCGATCTGGCCATCGTGTTCAGCGCGAATCCCGAAGACTACACCGCCCGCGGAAAAATCATCACCCCGCTTAAAGACCGCGTCGGTTCCGAGATTCGCACCCACTATCCCGCAACCGTGGATGAAGGCATCGCCATCACCGCGCAGGAAGCCTGGGCCAGCCGTAACGGCCACGCTTCTCACATGCCCGCTTATATTCAGGAAGTGATCGAACGCATCGCCTTCGCCGCCCGTGAAGATAAGAAAATCGACAAGCGATCTGGCGTCAGCCAGCGCCTTCCCATCTCCGCGACGGAAAATGTGATCTCCAACGCCGAGCGCCGCGCCCTGCGCAACGACGAGAAACTTGTCGTGCCTCGCGTGAGCGATGTATACGCCGCGTTGCCCGCCATCACCGGAAAACTCGAACTGGAATACGAAGGCGAAATGAAAGGTGCGGACTTTGTCGGCCGTGAACTGATCCGCTCTGCTATTGCCAAAACCTACGATCAATATTTTACCGGCGCTAACGTTCAACAAATCGTGCAGTGGTTCGATCTGGGTGGCGAGATTCAACTCTCGGATTCCGTCTCCGCTGCTGAAGCGCTCGAGAACCTGAAAGAAATTCAGGGCCTGATCGACAAGCTAGGCCCACTCGGCGTCTCGCAGAAGGAAGGCCCCGAGCAGCAAGTCTCAGCCGCGGAATTCATCCTCGAAGGCCTGCACGC
>PKVZ01000167.1:0-2928 GCA_003131635.1 Acidobacteriaceae bacterium | reverse complement strand
ACTACCTGCTGCAAAGCGGCTTCCAGAGCGACATGTGGTACGAAATGCCCGAAGGCGAGCAGACGCTCGACGATCTCAAACGCGCCATCGAGCAAGCCCTGATGGGTGGCGACTCCTTCGATGACGAAATGCGCGAGCGTCTGCAACAAATGGCGATGGACGGTGAGCTTGACGAGCTGATCGAAAAGCTAATCGAGCGCATGCAGCAGGAAGATTACATCTCTATCGATCAGCCGCCAGATCCGTCCCGCCCGTCCGCAACCGGCAGCCAACTCGGCGAGAATCAGGCACAAACTAAATTCGAAATCACTGACAAGAGCCTCGACTTCCTCGGTTTCAAGTCACTCCGCAACCTGCTCGGATCGCTTGGCAAATCCAGCTTTGGACGCCACGACACTCGCGATCTCGCTACCGGCATCGAAGCCAGCGGCTCTTCAAAAACCTACGAATTCGGCGACACCCTCAATCTCGACATTACCGCCACGCTTTCCAGCGCCATCCAGCGCGAAGGCCTCGACCTGCCGCTGAACATTGAATATCGTGACCTGCAAGTGCACCAATGCGAGTATCAATCTTCGTGCGCGACGGTCCTAATGCTCGACTGCTCGCACTCGATGATCCTCTACGGCGAAGACCGCTTCACTCCGGCCAAGAAAGTTGCGATGGCGCTTTCGCATCTGATCCGCACGCAATATCCCGGCGACTCGCTCTCGCTTGTCCTCTTCCATGACTCCGCCGAAGAAGTTCCACTCTCGCAACTGGCCCGCGTCAAGGTCGGCCCGTACTACACCAACACGCGCGAAGGCTTGCGCCTGGCGCAGAGAATTTTGCAGCGTCAACGCAAGGACATGAAGCAGATCGTCATGATCACCGACGGCAAACCCTCCGCCCTCACCCTGGAAGACGGACGCATCTACAAAAACGCCTTCGGCCTCGATCCTCTCGTGGTCAGCCAGACGCTGGAAGAAGTCTCCAAATGCAAGCGCGCCGGCGTGCTCATCAACACCTTCATGCTCGCGTCGGATTATGGATTGGTGCAATTCGTCCAGAAGGTAACGGAGATGTGCCGCGGCAAAGCCTACTTCACCACGCCTTACACGCTGGGCCAGTATTTGCTGATGGATTATATGTCGAGGAAGACGAAGACGATTCATTAGGGCTTCTATGCCGGCCCGCGATTAAGCTAAGCTGTATGCCGTCGTATGATGCTGTTTTTATCGTATCTCCCGCTCTGGCTGCTTGCGGTGTTGCTTTGGGTATTGCTCCGCCGGCGCGCGTACCAGGTGTACCCGTGTTTTTTTTCCTACGCAGCCTTCGGCGTGGCCGCAAGCGTGGCGCGGTTCGTGGCTCATAACCACCCTCATCCTTACTTCGCAACCTATTGGATTACCGAAGCGGTTTTTTGCATTCTCGGAATTCTCTCCATGCATGAAGTGGTTCGCTCGTCTCTCGGCAACCTGCCTCGCGCCTGGTGGGCCCACTCCATCTTTCCGATGATCCTGATCGCGAGCGTCGCCCTGAGCCTGGCTCGAACTCATGCCGTCCCCCCGCAGGTTGCCGGTCTCCGGTTTTGGATTATTACCGGCGAGATTGCCGTCCGGTTCGTGCAAGTATTCATCTTCGCGGGCCTGGCAAGCCTGGTCCCACTTATCGGCCTCCGCTGGCGCCAATATCCATTCGGTGTGGCCATGGGGTTCGGGCTCTATGCCACGGTTATGCTGCTGACCACAAGCAGATTTGCGGATTTAGGAGCCGCATTCAAGTTCTTGTGGGACGTGACCAACCTTGGGACGTACTCCGTTGCGGTGTTGATCTGGATTTGGTTTTTCTGGGTGCCAGCCAAGGTCGCCGATCCCGAGTCGAAAACCCTTGGGCCGGTCCTCGGCTGATCCGGGAAACCCCTCCGTAACCGAAAAACGCTCATCCACTTGCGCTGCGGATTACACTGTCTCCCTGGGGAATCCCCCATCGAAGGAGAATAACTATGAAACGGGCCCTCGCAGTTGCGTTGTTGCTGATGTCGTTCGCTGCAGTAGCTTTGCCGGTCGGGCCGAGCGCGTTATCCTTGCGGCAAGCCAAGAAGCCCGAGGCAGGTGCCGTCCGGATCGCCGATGGCTCGGACCCGCCAGCCGGGACACCGGCAAAGCCGGCAAAGCCTAACCTTGCGGTGTAAGCGATTTACTTGTCGAAAACCGGGAGCAGATACGGTAAGCTGCTCCCGGCCCTATGAATCTTCTCCTACGGTATATCCCATTAGGTCTCCTGGCTCTGCTGCTGTGGGCGTTGGTTCGGAGGCGTGCCTACAAGGTTTACCCGTGGTTTTTTACCTATGTGGCATTTGGCGTTGCCGCTGATGTGGCACGGCTTTTGGCTAGGCTCTCGGCCCCAAACAGTCCCAGTGTCTACTCCGCAACTTATTGGGTCACGGAAGCCGGCTACGATGTTCTCGGGATACTCGTGATGTACGAAGTTCTTCGCGCTGTGCTAGGGACCCTGACACGCGCCTGGTGGGCCCGCCTAATCTTTCCGGTTGTCCTTCTCGCGGGCATAGGCATGAGCATGGCTAGGGCAAATGCCGTCCCGTCGCGACTGAGCGGCATTCTGGTCTACATCGTCGTTGGCGAAATTGCTGTCCGGTTCGTCCAGGTATTCGTATTCGCTGGGCTGGTGACACTAGTCCCCGTACTGGGCTTCAGATGGAGGCAGTATCCGTTCGGCATAGCCATGGGGTTTGGGCTTTACGCCACAATTGCATTGCTGACCACGACCGCATTTTCGGATTTTGGAACACGGTTCAGATTTTTGTGGCGGGCGACCTCACTTGTGGCATACTCTCTTGCCGTGTTGATTTGGATATGGTTTTTTAGCGTGCCACAAAAGGCACCGACCCCGAACTCGGAACTATCGGCCCCTTCCCCTGGTGTTTTA
>PKVZ01000093.1:37778-41860 GCA_003131635.1 Acidobacteriaceae bacterium | reverse complement strand
ACGACATCTGTCGTCTAACTAGGGCAAGAAACTAGTTGACACACATGTGCTTCTAGTGTAGTATTGGGTTCATGGACAAGCCCAAGACACTCCAAGAAGCCATCGTTTACTTCGGTGACAAAGACCGCGCTTTCGACTACGCGATTAAGCTGCGATTCCCTGATGGCAAGGTCCTCTGCCCCCGCTGCAATGGCGAGAAGCATTCCTTTATCAAGACTCGCCGCATCTGGTTCTGCTATGACTGCAAGAAGCAGTTCACGCTGAAAGTGGGAACCATCTTCGAGGATTCGCCTCTTGGACTCGATAAGTGGATGACCGCCATCTGGCTGCTGGCAAACTGCAAGAATGGCATTAGCAGTTACGAGCTTGGCCGCGCTCTCGGCATCCACCAGAACTCGGCATGGTTCATGTTGCAGCGCATTCGCATGGTAATGCGTGACGATTTTTTCGGCTCGAAGCTGGGAAACGGTCCCAGCGCAGAAATCGAAGTAGATGAGTCGTTCATCGGAGGCAAGGCACGCAATATGCACTTGAGTGAGCGCAAGCGCCGAATCACTGGCACTGGCACGAAGGACAAGACTGCTGTCATGGGCATCTTGGAGCGCGGCGGGAAGATTCGCACCACTGTCGTACCGAATCGCAAGAAGCATGAATTGCAGTCTCAGGTTCGTCAGCATGTAGAAGCTGGAGCGGCGCTCTACTCCGACGCCCTGCTTTCCTACAGCGGACTGGCCTCCGACTACGCGCACCAAGTTGTCGATCACGCCGTTCAATACGTTGACGGTCGCGTACACACCAACGGCCTTGAGAACTTCTGGTCGCTCCTCAAGCGCGGTATCTCTGGCACATATGTTTCGGTAGAACCTTTTCATCTTCACCGCTACCTTGATGAGCAAACTTTCCGGTACAACACTCGCAAGGATATGAACGACTCCCAGCGCTTCGAGTTAGCCATGAGCCAAGTATTTGGCAAGCGCCTCACCTATGACCAATTAACGGGCAAGAGTGAATCGCCACACCACCAAACGACAGGGGAGGGGGAAACGGCAGTCCCCTTCTAGTCCCTGTCGGAACGTTTTGGTTTACGCGAAGAAGCAGGCTTGACCTGCTTCTTTTTCTTTGTTCCACTGGTAGGCTTTGGAGATCGAAACACAGCCGTTGCAAGCCTTTCAAAGTTCTCCAATGCTTGCGTCCCCTCGGTATATTCAGGTTGTTTCATAACGTCAGTTTATTCCTAGCAAGAGGCCAGCGCCATGACAAACGAAAATGATAGCAACAGTCCATCCTCCGAATCCAAGAGCCAACCGCCTACGCAATCTCCAACGACTCCAGCCGCTCCATCCGAAAGCGAAGTTCGCGCTGACTCCGATCAGGTAACCGAGTCCGATAAAAATACCGCCAATGAACTTGCGCGAGAGTTTAGGTGGGTAGAGTTCGCTCAATTCGCCGTCAATGGCGCTCTGGCGATCATCGGTATAATCGCTTTGTTTATTTACAGCGGACAATTGAAAGAGATGCGAAAAGCTACGCGAGCTACTCAAACTGCTGCTGAAGCGGCCAAGAACAGCGCAGATGCTGCAACCGCGAGCGTCGATATCTCCCGGCAAGTAATGGAGAGTTCCGGCAAGCAGTTCAGAACCGAAATACGGGCTTATCTTTCGATGGTCACTGCCCGTCAATCTTTGAGTCCGATTGAAGGTCCTACAGAAAATCAGCCTTATATTCGTGGGCAGCAAGGAAAATACTGCGTTGATGTTATTTACACCAATGAAGGGAAGACACCTGTTGTCGGAAAGCGAACCACTGCTCATCTGATCCTGAACGACAACCCGCAACCAATTGTAGAAGCGCTGAACGTGCCGCCTTATCAGGCTAGATATTCCGATGTGATGGGTACCGGGGATAAATTCTCTACCTACTGTTCTGAACTCGTTGATCCTAGTGTGCTCGAAAAGGCTTTGAAATCTGAGATTACAGTCACAGTGTACGGGGTTCAGCAGTACATGGATATTTTCGGGGAATACCACGAACTGGGTTTTTGCTATCAAAGAGGTCTTACTTACGTTTTGTTCTCCACCTGTTCCGACCCTAAAGCCAAGGGAAATCCCCCCTACGGCAACTGGTTCGAGAAACGACCACACTAGCACTCCTGTCACGGCAGGATTAGATAGTTGACGCACAGTGAGGCATTCATCAAGAAGAAACACAAACACGGCTCCAATAAGAAGCAGCATGACGCCGAGGGCCAAGAATCCTACAAAGGCAAAACCATTCCGAGCGGGGGCGATGGAATGAATATGGACAAGACCAAGTGCCAAGAAGATCAGAGCACCAAAAACACAGGCAACTATTTTCGCCATCTTTGGGAGGGCTTGAAACAGCATGTCCGAGACCCGAAGTTCATTGTCGAAATTTTGGCTCTGGGGGGTCTGATATTTTATTGCGTCGAAACTCGCCGCACTAACAATCTCACGGGTGTATCCATAGAGAATGCTAAACACGCCCTGCAAATCCAGTACCGCCCTTGGGTCGGTGCTCAAAAAGTTTTCCCTACCGTCAATGTTGGCGTTGGCGTTGTATCGATCTCCGTTGAAATCGGCAATGCTGGTAACAGTCCCTCGCTCCACACCGTCACTTACCTCGAAGCGAGTCCGATGTTTTGTATGGAAGACGCCAAATTTACCGACCATCCTCCCTACTCCAAGCAACGGGTCAGACCTTCGAGTGCAATGCTGCTGCCAAACACCGGGGGAGTAATTGATCCATACCGAGTCAACATCCCGCAAAATGTTTGGGTGCTGCTGAATAGGGGGGACTGTGTTCTCTACGCCCACGGCACGGTTACATACTGTGACGTTTTCGGATACCTTCACTGGCAGCACTTTTGCGCGAACTGGGTCCGTGGAACCCCTCGCCAGTTCAACGCCTGCTATGGCTATGGTGACGGCGACCAAGACTACCCCGACAAGCCTTTGCGGTCCTGTGCAAAGGAACCCCCAGTAGTTCCCCCAGAGGTTCCCTAATTCGGCTGCCCTGTCACGCAACCAGTATGCAAGACGATGCACATGTGCGTCAACTAGGTTAGTGCCCTAACTAGACGGACACACGACCCTTAAGCATCTCATGTCGACAAGGATGGGTTACGTATGGAGATCGGGCTTCTACTTCTACGATTGACTGCAGGACTGACACTCGCCGCACATGGCGCACAGAAATTATTTGGCTGGTTTGGTGGGCCAGGTCTAGAGGCCACCGGTCAGCTCTTCGAGACGATCGGGTTCCTGCCAGGGCGGCGCCATGCGCTGATGGCAGGCCTCGCAGAGACCGGGGGCGGTCTCCTTCTGGCGCTCGGGTTACTCACGCCGATTGGGGCCGCGGTCATTTGCAGCGTGATGCTCGTGGCATTGACCGTGCACATCAAAAAGGGCTTCTTCGCTCAGAACGGTGGGTACGAGTACACCCTTGTACTTGGTGTCGCAGCGTTAAGTTTTGCGTTCACCGGCCCAGGATATCTTTCACTCGATGCGCTGCTTGGAAATCACTTCAGTGGCACATTCTTGGGCATCGCCGCGTTGTTGGTCGGTGTCCTTGGTGGGGTATTTTCACTCATCCAGCGGCACACGGCACCGGGGCAGCAAACGACATCCGCCGACACCGTTTGATGGCTCTCAGCCGGACCACCCGGTCCGGCGGAGGTCTTTCCAGGGACCGCCATCCACGTAACGCTCGGGATGCAGGATCTTCGAACGAGGGTCTTCCGCAGTGTCGAGTTGAAGGACCATCCACTTCGGATACGGAACGCCCGGATCGGACGCCGCGTCAAGGAGTCGGGTGTCGTCCTCCGAGAGCTGAAGGTCTACGGCGCCAATATTATCTTCCAGTTGCTCGGGCTTGCGGGCAGCGATGATCACGCTGCTAACGGCCGGCCGGCCCAGCACCCACGAGAGCGCCACACGGGCCGGGCTAGCGTCATGCCGTGCGGCCACTTCCTTCAGCGCGTCCACGACGCGATAGCCCATCTCCTTTTCGAAGGGCACGAAATTGCCCGCTTCGGCGAAGCGTGTGCCGGCAGGCGCAGGGTT
>PKVZ01000093.1:0-37736 GCA_003131635.1 Acidobacteriaceae bacterium | reverse complement strand
GTTGGACAGCCCGATATAGCGAACCTTTCCCTGGCGCACAAGATCGTCGAGCGTGCGCAGCGTCTCCTCGAGCGGCGTGTTGCTGTCCCAGCCATGAACCTGGTAGAGATCGATGTAATCGGTCTGCAGCCGCCGGAGACTACCCTCCACTTCGCGCATGATATTCACGCGGGTCGCTCCGCTCCGGTTAAAGTTCTCGCTCATAGGAAGTCGGACTTTGGTGGCGAGGACAATCTCGTCCCTCACACCCTTCAAGGCATTCCCTACCAGAGTCTCGCTCTCCCCGAGGCTGTACACGTCCGCCGTATCGATGAAGTTAATTCCTCTGTCCAAGGCTAACTTCACCATGCGCGCAGTGTCCTCCTGACCCAGGTCGCCCATGTTCATCTTGCCACCAAACTGCATCGTGCCCAGTGCCACGCTGCTGACGATGAGTCCGGTATTCCCTAGTTTCCTATATCTCATCTCCCATACCCCTTCCGCTGCAAATGAAGATACCGATGGCGCATAATCTCATCCACTGAGGCTTGCCTCGAGCATCGTCCGAGAACTGGTTTGCGCCCCTCTTTCCAAATCCCTCAATCGACGCGCACCCTTTGCCAACATCGCCGTGGCCAGTGCGCTCATGTCCGGATCCCCAGACTTCGCGGCCCTTAGCAACTCCTTGCCAGCTTCTTGCTGTCCGAACTTGCACCACATCACTCCACAAAGAAACATGTAGTTGCTGTTCATCTCGATTTCCTCCTCTTCGGCGCTAAAGAACACTGGTGGCATCCAACATTTTGTTGCAACCACCTTCCACCGCCCCAGGTGCAATCCAAATGCCAACAGCGGGCCTTTTCAAGAAACCGCCGTATCGCCAGAATTTGGCCGATCCAATCGATGTTCCCCTCGCCCAGAGTTACAACAGCTTGATTTGGACGAGTTTCCGCACGACCGGCGATTGGTGAAGAGTGTCAACTGTCAATGGATCTGTCGATTCACCGACCATTCCTCAGCGGAATAGTGACCTCGGCCAAATCGAACTGCTTAAGACAGGCGGTTTTCTTCAGCGATCTTTGGCACGGATTGTGCACTATGACATTTTCAGTTGGAGTCGCATGCCGTCCATACCGCAAGAGTATAGGCCGACAGAAAGCAGTTGACACGCCATGCCTTGGCTTCATAACTATTCAGCCGTCCGCCATAGCCTGAGTCTCACGGCCGTGGTTGCCGCTCTTCCCATCTTTTTCCTCTTCTGGGCGCTAGCCTACAAACGTATGAAAGGCTACCTCGCCGCAAGCTTAACCTTACTTCTAATGCTGCTGGTGTCCGTCACTGCTTATGGAATGCCGACCCAGGCCGCAGTATCTGCAGCCATCCTAGGAATGGTGAGTGGCCTTTGGCCGATTGGTTGGATCATTCTCACTGCCGTCTTCTTCTACAACCTGACAGTGGAAGGCGGGCAGTCTGGAATTATCCAGAGCTCTATCTCCTCCCTTTCAGGGGACCGTCGCCTGCAGGCGCTACTCATCGCGTTTTGCTTTTCCGCCTTCCTGGAAGGCGTATCCGGAGAAGGAGCTCCAGTCGCCGTGGCGGCGGCTATGCTGATTGGTCTGGGGTTCAAGCCTCTGTCGGCTGCCGTTGTATGCCTGGTGGCCAACACTCCCCCCACACCGTTCGGGCCAGTGGGCGTGCCGACCAGCATGATGATTTCAGTCACGAACATTAACAGTAGGGTGATGACGACAACAATCGGCTCTGACGTGGCGATTCTCGCGCTTGTCATACCGTTTCTCGTATTAGTAGCGATCTCCGGCTTCAGACGTACGATTGAAGTTTGGCCGGCAGCGCTGGTGGCAGGCTTCAGTTACGCGGTGGCCTGCTTTGTAGTGTCCCGTTACTTGGGAGTGGAACTTCCGGCTATTATCTCCTCGTTCGTGTCGATGGTATGCCTCATTGTTTTCCTGAAATTCTGGAGACCAAAGCAGATCTGGCAGTTTGCATTCGATTCCAGTAACAATAGCGACGCGAAGACCCTCTACACTCGCCGGCAGATCTTGACGGCATGGTCTCCTTACTTGCTCCTCATGGCGATTATGAGTTTTTGGGGAACGCCAGCCTTCACTCGGTTCGTCGAAGATAAACTTCACTGGGTCTTGAACATCCCGCACTGGCCGGGTCTGGATGGAATCGTCTACCGCACGGCTCCGATCGTGGACGTACCGACAATGTATCCGGCTAGCTATCGGTGGGACTTCCTTACTGCTCCCGGGACTGCCATGTTGATTTGTGCCCTCAGCACGATGGCGATCTTGCGAATCAGCCCATCGCGCGGCCTGAAGGTCTTCAGAGCAACCTTCAGTAAATTGATGTTTGCGCTGGTTACTCTGGCGGCGGTCGTTGGCATCGGTTACTTAGCCAATTATTCCGGGATGTCTTACACGCTTGGCTTGGCCTGCGCCTCCTACGCAGGCAAATTGTTTCCAATTTTTTCGCCAGCAATCGGGTGGTTAGGCGTGTTCTTGACCGGTTCAGTCACATCGTCCGCTGCTTTGTTCGGCAAGCTGCAACAAGTCACCGCCACTCAGACAGGCATAAACCCTGTGCTCACGACCTCGGCGAACCTGTTCGGCGGTGTCGCCGGCAAACTGATCTCGCCCCAATCCATCGCTATTGCCTGCGCGGCAACCGGTCTGATTGGCAGGGAAACCGATATCTTTCGCAAGACGATCAAGTATTCGCTCACCCTACTGGGTATGGTCGTCGTGATTGTGCTGGTGGAGGCCTGGGTCGTTCCCGGAGTCATTCCGGTGGATCCGGGAGCAGGGATAGAGCACCTAGCGCTTCTACGTTAATTAGGCAGCGATGCGTCTGCCGATGTGACTCCAACCTTCCAATACTCAACTTGACTGCGACGAGGTAGAGGATGAGTCGATGGTGTCGAAACTTGGGACAAGGACCGTCGAACAGTTGACACCGCGACACGCCTATCTAACCTTTGTCGCCGTCGCGGCAGGTTTCAATAACCTGAAGTTTTGGCGCCGCGATTGCACTGCACTCAAGTCATGTTAAGAACAATTAAAGAGGAGGACAGATATGAAGGTCGGAATCGTTGGAGCGGGTGCGGTCGGCTCCGCGTGCTTCTTGTCGATGGTTATGCGGGGAAGTGCGCGCGAGGTCGTGCTAGTTAACCGGGACCGAAAGCGGGCCAAGGGCGTCGTGACGGACGTCCAATACGGCGCGGTCCTGTCGCCACCGATTACGCTGCGCGACGGCGACTATTCCGATCTGGCTGGCTCGTCGGTGGTGATGATCACTGCCGGAGTCAACGAGAANNCTGCAATCTTTCAGGACATCGTCCCGCAGATCCACCAGTTCGCTCCCGATGCGCTGATTCTGGTCGTAACCGATCCACCGGACGCGCTGGCTGACGTAGTGCGTATGTTGGGGCACGAGCGCGTGCTCAGCACCGGTACATCTCTCGACACGTTACGGTTCCGCTTTCACCTGGGGAAGCGTCTTAACGTAAGTGCGTCGGACGTGGAGGCACTGGTCTTAGGTGAGCATGGTGCTTCGGAGGTTTTCCTGTGGTCATCGGCGCGAGTGGGTGGCAGGAAGGCATTGGACCTCTTTGGGGAGAGCCCAGCGCCACAAACGGTGCGTGAGGAACTCGAGCGCGAGGTTCGTTACGCCAACATCACGGTCATTGAAGGTATCGGGGCGAGCCAGTATGGCATAGGAATGGTCTCCGCGCGACTCACTGAGATGATATTGCGCGACGAGGGGGCAGTGATTCCTATCGGCTGTTACAACCCAACTTTCGGAGTGACGCTCTCCTTGCCAAGTGTTGTTGGCCGGGAAGGCGTGCGTCGCGTGCTCGAGCCCGAAATGTCCGGTGCGGAACAACAAGGTTTGCAGCGGAGCGCCGATGCGATCAAGGCGGCGCTGTCTCGCCTCAGTCTCAAGGAATCTCAGCGAAAAACAGCTTGAGACTTGCCTGGAGGACAATTGCCAAGAAAAAACGCCCTACCCGTTGATCAGAGTAGGGCGTTCGCTTAAACGCGACAAGCGTCCAGAATCGAGTGAAGAAACTACATGCCACTCTGCTCAAAGACTAACGCTTCCTTGGTACGACTGAAGTCGATCTCTTTAAGCGTTTTGGTGTTGGCGCTGGTTGTGTCAGTCACGATGTCGTCTTGAGTCACTTGGGCGTCATTCGTCTTGAGTGTTCCAGGCACCGTGGCAACAGTCTTTCCATCGCGCACGAAATTCACCTGTATCTCGGGACCGGTTCCTTGCCACTCGACCTTGTAGTTGCCAGGTTGTAGTTGCGTGCCACCGACTTGTACAGAGTCCGGAATCTCTACCGAGTGCTGGTTCTTGTCCCGTGCCAAAGCGGACACCGAACACAATAGAGCGAGCATCGATAACAATGCTGCGTACCTTATTTGTTTCATTTAGTAAGTTCTCCTTTGAAATAAGCAGCAGTTCTCACCCTGAGAGATGAGACCGCTAACTCAGATACTGAATATCTATTCAAATATCTAACCAATAGATGCCGGTCAATCGATTTCAGGTGCAACCATACTCGTCTCTCGATGTAACTATAAGTAAATCTTCGTAAACAATATTGAATCGCTCGGGAGGCAGTTCTGCTCGCGTGTCCGCCGGTCGACACGATGCCCCTCTGAGGACAAAAACATCGATTTGGCGGCGTCTCGATTATTTACTTCGGGAGTTGGTGTCTGAGATCCTTTTGTGAGTAGTGGAACTTACGCCGGGCCCTTGAGGGACTTCAGGTAAGTGACAATCTGCCATCGTTGCCGCTCGGGTAGGGTGCCCCAAGCCGGCATGCCGTTATCGGCGGCGCCGGTTGTGATGAACCAGAATACCTCTCCGTCCGGCGCCGATTGCGTCGGTCCTTCAGAGAGTGGAGGGATGCTCCCGGTTCCGCGCCCTTTAATTCCATGGCAAGCGCCGCAGTTCGTGGCGTACAACCGTGCACCAGCTGCGGCCGCGGTGGGTTGACCGGTGTATGGGTTCTTCAATTGATTGCTGGATGCGGGCGCGTTATGAAAATGAGCATCTTGCGCTAACAGCATTGAAGCCGAAAAGCAAAACGCAATTGCGCTTATTGCCGCAATTAGAAAATAAGAACGGATATCGCCCTTCATGACTCTCCTCCAGCGACCTGTCCATCACGATCGAAAATGGCTGAAGCGTCGGATCGCTCCCGAATGGAAGCAAGTTCCTTGCCATCGTTCGGGGCCGTGTTTCTTTAACAAAATGCCTATTCACGCTGGACCCCGGTGACCGCCGCTCAACAGCCCCGTCGAAAGACTGACACCGTCGAAACGGAAATTCCTCCTCCTACCGGATCCAAACTGATGGTGAGCTGGGCTTTACCTTCAATTGGTTTCTATTTGACATGGCACGTAGAATGCTTCACTGATGAAGAAAAGGGGGAGATCCTGATGGTGAAGCTCAAGGTGAATGGGATAGATCGCACGTTCGATGGCGATCCCAACATGCCCCTGCTGTGGTACGTGCGGGACGTCTTGGGGTTGACGGGGACAAAGTTTGGCTGTGGCATGGCTCTCTGCGGCGCTTGCACGGTTCATAAGAACGGCGAAGCGATCCGGTCGTGCGTTACGCCGGTGAGCGCGGCAGCGGGTGGCGAGATTCGCACCATTGAAGACCTTGGGGCAAACGGACTCCATGCAGTTCAGCAAGCCTGGATGGATCTGAACGTCCCGCAGTGCGGATATTGCCAGTCTGGTCAGATCATGCAGGCTGTTTCTTTTCTAAAGAGTACCCCCCATCCTACGGATCAGCAAATTGATGACGCCATGGCAGGCAACATCTGCCGCTGCGGAACCTACCAACGAATTCGCCAGGCGATCAAGCTGGCAGCGGGGAAAATCGCATGACGCAAATCGAAAATGTAAGCCGTCGCAGATTTCTCAAAGGCGCGTTTGGGGCGGGCGCGTTCATTCTCGCGGTTCGGTATGTCCCACCAATGCTGGCGCAAGGACAGACCACGTACGGTGGAACCGAAGCGGACAGGGCGACCCTCCATCCCAATCTTTTTGTCGGGATTCAGCAGGATGGAACCGTCTACATCGTGGCGCACCGGTCAGAGATGGGAACCGTCATCCGTACGTCCTTGCCGCTCGTGCTTGCCGACGAGCTTGACGCCGACTGGAAGCGCGTGAAGATCGACCAGGCGATTGGCGATAAGCGCTACGGAGATCAAAATACGGACGGCTCACAATCTGTCAGGAGATTTTTTGACACGATGCGAGAGTGCGGTGCTGCGGCGCGCTTAATGTTGATCCAGGCGGCAGCGCTGCAGTGGAACGTTGCTGCATCGGACTGTTCCACCGAACTGCATGCGGTGGTTCACAAAGCAACGGGCCGGCGCCTGGGTTACGGTGAGCTGGCCTCGGGTGCGGCGATCCTCGCAGTGCCGAAGAAAGAACAGCTCCAGTTGAAGAAGCCCTCGGAGTGGCGGTATATCGGAAAGGGAATGACCAGCGTTGACCTGGAGAAGCTCTGCACGGGAAAAGCGATGTATGGGATGGATGCGCGCCTGGATGGCATGGTGTACGCATCGGTCGAACATCCCCCGGTGTTTGGCGGGGTAATAAAGACTCTCGACGATCAGGAAGCGCTGAAGGTCGCGGGAGTGCACCAGACTATTCGGATCGATCCATTTAAGCCTCCCGCTGCCTTCCAGCCTCTAGGCGGAGTTGCTGTGATCGCCGACAACACCTGGGCTGCGTTTCAGGGGCGCAAGAAGCTGAAGATAATTTGGGACAACGGGCCCAACGAATCCTACGACTCCGTCGAATACAAAAAAGAACTGCGGGAGACAGCGCACAAGACGGGGAAGGTTATCCGCAGCGTGGGCGACTCCGACAAAGCGTTCCCNNCCAATGGAACCCATGGTGGCGCTGGCGGAATTCAAAGAAGGAAAAGTCACTGCCTGGGCGCCAACCCAGAATCCTCAGGCGGCGCAGGCAATTATCTCCTCCGAACTCGGCATTGCGAAAGAAGATGTGATTTGCCACGTCACATTGTTGGGCGGCGGATTCGGGAGAAAGTCCAAACCTGATTATGTCGCGGAGGCTGCAGTTTTGTCGAAGAAGCTAGGCCGCCCCGTAAAGGTTGTGTGGACGCGGGAAGACGACGTGAAGTTTGACTATTACAACGCCGTGGCTGCGATGTATTTGAAGGCAGCGGTCGACGACAAGGGGAAGCCGACGGCGTGGCTGCAGAGATCGGTCTTTCCGCCGATCACCTCCATTTTCGATGTGAACGCTGTCTATGGCGATCCGCCGCACCTGGCACAAGGTTGGACGGATCTTCCCTATGATTTGCCCAACATACGCATCGAGAATGGTCCTGCGCAGGCACATGTCAGGATTGGATGGTTGCGATCAGTGGCCAACATCTATCATGCGTTTGGAGTTCAATGTTTCACCGATGAACTGGCCCATCGGGCAAATCGCGATCCAGTGGAGTATCTGTTGGACCTTATCGGACCGCCGCGCACATTGGACTTCACCAACGTTCAGTATCCGAACTACGGTGCGGATTACAAAACGTATCCCTGGGAAACCGGCCGCCTACGGAAGGTCATTGAAATGGTTGCCGACAAGTCGGGTTGGGCCGGAAAGAAGAGCGGAAAGGGTCACGGGTTTGGATTCGCTGCCCATCGCAGTTTCCTGACTTATGTGGCCACGGTCGTGGAAGTGGAGGTAAGTGATGACGGCGAGATCCGCATCCCGCGCGTTGACACCGCGGTAGATGCGGGGCTGGTCGTCAATCCGGAAGCGACCCGGGCGCAATTCGAAGGCGCGGTGGTTTTCGGCACGAGCATCGTGCGCAGCGGGGAGATCACAGCCAAGAACGGTGTTATCCAACAATCCAATTTCAATGATTACCCCGTGGCCCGGATCAACGAGGTTCCGGCTCAGACGAACGTCTACATCGCGGAGAGCTCGGCGCCGCCCGCCGGCGTCGGAGAGCCGGGAGTACCGCCGTTCGTCGCCGCGTTTTGTAATGCGATTTTCGCCGCCACTGGCACGCGGGTCCGCGATCTGCCGCTCTCGAGCAATAGCAATTTCGGCTGAGATCGCTCGGTTCGGCTGAACACGTTATTTTTCAATGAGGCTAACTAATAGGACTCGGATCAATCGCGCTCCGATTGCTCCGATCGGTCGCCGTTTGCAAGAGGATGCGAACCATTTGACGTCCTTTCGCGCACCTCCAGAGAAATCGCAGGCTCTCCCGTGGAGGTCCGGAGCGGCAATGAAGCCAGTCTTAGATGAGACACTCAGCAAGGGCGACACACCATCACCAGAGAAGAGGATTACGTCTTCGATCTCCGGTGTGCGCCGCGCGGTGTAGTTCGGTGAGTACAGAGCGGCCCGCTGGGAATCATAGGTAGCACGATTTCTTCGTCTCACCGACGAGAACAAATGGAGCAGACCAACATCATAGGAACGGTACACAGGCGACCCTTTCCCAGTTGTTTACCTGGCACAGTAGATGTTTGCCGGTCTCACAATCCGGCATTCCTGTAGGTGACACGGGCGATTGCGGACCAGTCCGCGTTTTCCAATCCTTGCGCCAGAGCCGCTACGAATCGATCATGCATAAGGCTGACCATCGGCATGGGAACGAACGCCTCTTCAGCCGCGGCCAGAAGCAATCGGTTGTCCTTGAATCCAAGCGGCAATTTGAAACCCACCGGCTCAAACTTCTCTGAAGCGATGATGCCCCCATAGGTTTTATAGACCGGCGCCGAGAACATGGACTCCGTGAGCACTTCCAGGAACTTTTGCGGATCGACGCCGGCCTTCCGCATCAGTGCAAAGGCCTCGGCCAGACTTTCAATCACGGTGGTGGTCAGGAAGTTTCCGCTGAGTTTGATTAAATTGGCCGCCGGCGCATCTTCATTGATCATGAAAGTTCTTTGCCCCATCGCGGCGAACAGGCTGCGGCATTTCTCGATTGATTCACTTGGTCCCGCCGACACGATGAACAGCTTGCCCGCAGCCGCAGCATCCGGCCGGCCAAAGACAGGAGCTGCAATGTAGTTCTGATGTTTATTCGCGTGCGACTTGGCCAGTCCGCGAGACAAATCCACGCTGATGGTACTCATCGAGATATGGACCGCTCCTTCTGGTAACGATTCGATCGCAGCCCCGGGTTCGAAGATCACATCTTGCACAGCGCGATCGTCAGCCAGCATCGTGATGAGCACTTCCACTCCGGCCGCTGCTTCCGAGGCGGTATCGGCGACTTTCGCTCCGAGGCTCCGCATTTCCTGGGCGAGGCTTCGCGTGCGGTTGTAAACGACCAAATCGTGGCCCGCTTTGATCAGATTGCGAGACATTCCCGCTCCCATACTCCCTAGCCCGATAAATCCGACTTTCATGATGTCGTCCTCCTGCTCTAACCGCTCAAAGCGGATGCCGTTTTGGGGTGCGTTGTGTGGTCACGTAATGAGCCGTCGTGCACTCCTCGATGATCGAATTCCCTTCAAAACGCCAGATTCCTCTGCTTTTTCTTCCCGCCGAATGGACCGGTCGGCGTGTCGTCAAGACTGCCTTTAGTTTCCCGCTGCCGCTTGTTCTTCGGAACCCTTGGGCGCGAAACGCAGTTGAACGAGAACGGTTAAATGATTTCCGACGATGGCATTAAAATTCGTCGGCACACCGATATCCTCGGCGTTGGCCGCGTGAGGCGCGTCGGGAAGTCCAGGAGTTGAGAGGTACGTCCCCGTGCATTGGGCGCCGCTATAGGCTTCATTCGCGTCCGGCACTTGACAGTGCTCATCCTGAACCACGGGCGGCCAATAAGTACTGATGACAGTTCTCACCAATTGAGGAAAGTCTTCGCGGAACATGCTCGTCGTTCCCGACGCATTGATAGAGCTTTCCTTCTGCCCGTTCCCAGCGGCAGCCGGGAAGTCGAAAACGAAAGTGGCCTCGCGCGAAGTGTGATGGATCATCGGAGGGCCATACACGGGCCCCGCGTATGCTTCGGTCGGATCCGCCTGGACGTCGCGGTCGACCCGCGTTACGGTCAGATCGCCTGTGGCTTGCAGCCGACCGTCCGCCGTCCGGACGACTTTCTTGGAATGGAAACACACCAGGGTGTGGTTGGACAGGTTCTCCAGCCAGTGGCTAAGGAACTTCCCGTCTTCATCAATGTCCGGCGCCATCGACGTAGCCGGATAGAACCTAAATTCGATACTGGATTTTGTGGGATCGCTATCGTCGACGGTGACTCTTCCGTTGACCCGGGCGAAGCCGAGCGTTAGGTTCATTTTCGTTCTCCCGTAATCCGTCGTTGCGTCCGTGATAAGCTTCGCGTCGGAATGGCGAGCGTCCACTTGCCAAGACCCGGTCGTGGAGGAAGGTTTATTGTGGACATCCAGGCCCAGAACCGCCAGGGCTAGAACAACAGCTGCTGCAGATGCAACGATGTGTTTAAGCATTGTCTTCTCCTTTTGTTAAATCCGGACTTGGTTCTTGCGATCCGCGACAATCATGCTGCGGCGGCGCCGGTCAGAACTTTTTTACGATATTGACCTCGCTTGCCTTCTCTGGCAATACCAATCATGCTTGTGACCCCAATCAATGCAAGAGCACAAAGAGTTCTTGCGGTCGTTTCCTTCTCCTGATGAACTGCAGGAAATGAGCCAATACGTCCGGCCTTGTCGGTTAATGCACGCCACCTTCCATCCACCGCAAGGCAAAGAAGCCCCACATTTTCAGAGGCGGAGTTGGCTAGTAGTTGAGGACGGCCTTAGGAACAATCGGACAAGATGTCCTTCGGCTGACGCATTGCCCACGTCCCTCGCCGCGAATATCGGTTTTACGTATCGCTTCTAGAGAACGAGAAAATCGCCGCGAAGTATCGCAGCAGTAAATCATTCGAATGTCACCGACGAAGCGCCTCGAACTGCTGTCGAAATGCGGACACCTATCTCCCGAATGAGTCAAGCGCGGGACACTCAACCTAGTAATCTCGATCTCTGACTGCGACCCTACTCCGGTTTTTCTGTATTTCCAACCATTTTGCCCAAGACTGAAGTTGGCACGCCAAGTGCCCTCACTCCGCTCGAAGCCTGCTTTGAATCGACAAGTAAAGGGGTATTTGTGAGTGACGGTCCAAATTCAAATTCACGCCGAAATTTTCTGAGGTCAAGCCTGGTGCTGATTTCAACTGCGACGCTGGCAGGAGAAGCTCCCGCGTTGCTCGGGAATCCGCGGGCCGAGGAAACCCATCGCTTTCTGAACGAATCCGAAAGGCGATTTCTGTTGGCGGCCGTGGATCGCCTGATTCCCGCAGACGAACGCTGGCCGGGTGCCGCGGAAGCGGGCGTCGTGAATTACATCGACCTTCAAATGGCGGGAGCTTGGGGTCGTGGCGAAATGCTGTATCGCCACGGACCATTCCGAAGGGGCACTCCCATGCAGGGATATCAACTTGAATACACGCCAGCAGAGCTCTTCCGCCGATCCATTCTCGCGATCAATGCGCATTTTACCTCGCAGGCAAAGTCCTTCGACCAGCTGCCTGCCGAAGAAAAAGACACATATCTTTCGAGTCTCGAAAAGGGAGACATTGACCTTGACGGCGTTCCGTCGAACACATTCTTCGAGTTCCTGTTGCAGCACACGGTTGAAGGATTCTTCTCCGATCCGATCTACGGCGGCAACAAAAACAAAATCGCCTGGAAGATGATCGGATTCCCCGGCGCGTATGCGGATTACCACGATCTGATCGATAAGCATGGAGTTGAATTTCATCGAGAACCGTTGAGCATCGCCGATGGCCCGGGCTACCACGCGATGACCTCCAGCACGGGAGGGAAATAGGCCGATGCCGCAAACGCTAAAAGAGGTTGACGTGGTCGTCATCGGAGTCGGCTTCGCCGGCTCCATTCTCGCCAAAGAACTCGCGGCCTCCGGTCTCAAAGTAGTCGGCCTCGAGCGGGGCCACGGCCGCCATAGCGTTCCGGACTTCCAGGCACCTGCGATTCATGACGAACTGAAGTATTCGATCCGCAAGGGAATGATGCAGGACGTCACACGCGAAGCGATGACCTTCCGCAACCACTATCGCGAAGTCGCTCTGCCGATGCGGCAGTGGGAAGCATTTCTTCCCGGCACCGGTCTGGGCGGGTGCGGAGTTCACTGGAACGGCCAGGCTTGGCGATACCACGAGGAGGAATTCACCTACAAGACCCACATCGAGCAGCGCTACGGGAAGAAAATCCTGGACCCGGACCTTCGAATCCAAGACTGGGGCGTGACTTACCAGGAGCTGGAACCATACTACGACCGGTTTGAATATCTTCTGGGCGTTTGTGGCAAAGCGGGAAATTTGAACGGCAAGATCGAACCGGGTGGAAACCCTTTGGAAGCGCCCCGCTCGCGCGAGTATCCCAATCCTCCGATGAAGGAGCAATACTCCGGGGCCCTGTTTCGGAAGGCGGCGTTGGAGCTGGGCTATCACCCGTTCCTGCAGCCATCCGCCAACNNGGTTGCGAGCACTTCGCAAAGGCGAGTCCGCAGACGGTGATCTTGCCGGTGCTCATGAGGAATCCCAATTTCGAGCTGCGCACCGAATCGCAAGTTCTCCGGATTAACCTGGACAGCACGGGGAAAAAAGCGACGGGCGTCAGTTACATGGACGCGCAGGGGCGGGAATTCGAGCAGCCGGCGAGCCTGGTGCTTTTGACCGCGTTTGCGCTGAACGACGTCCGCATGTTGCTGCTCTCCGGCATTGGCCAACCGTACGACCCCGCGACCGAAACGGGAGTGGTGGGGCGGAATTACGCGTATCAGACACAGAGTTACGTCCCGACTTTTCTCGGCGAGGATGTTCATTTGAATTCCTACATGGCGGGTGGGGCCAGTGGAACGGTCATCGACGATTTCAGCGTCGACAATTTCGATCACAGTTCGCTCGGATTTATCGGGGGATGCTACGTGCTGTGCGGCAGCACGAACGCGCGTCCGGTCGAGTTTCATCCCACACCGCCCGGGACGCCGCGCTGGGGCAGGAAATGGAAGGACGCCGTGCGGCGGCATTACAACCACACCGCGATTTTCAATCTATCCGGCACGTCCACTGCCATGCGGGGGAACTACCTTGATTTGGATCCAACCTACCGCGATGCGTGGGGGCTACCGCTGCTGAGAATCACGTTTGATTTTCCAGACAACGATGTTCGCATGAGTAGATTCGTCACCCACAAGGCCAGTGAAATCGCGCGACAGATGGGCGCCAAGGTTGTGGTCGATTCTCCGAGAACGGGTCCATTCACGACAACGTCGTATCAGAGTACCCATAACACCGGAGGTGCGGTAATAGGAGCCGACCCTTCGACAAGCGTGGTGAATCGCTACTGCCAAAGCTGGGACGTGCCGAATGTGTTCGTGGTGGGCGCCTGCAACTATCCCCAAAACTCCAGCTACAACCCAACCGTCACTCTGGGCGCGCTAATTTACTGGACTGCGGACGCGTTGAAGACTCGCTACCTGAAACGACCTGGACCTCTGGTGTAACCGATGATGAAGATTCACAGCACCGTGCGGATTTTCTTACTGGTCGTCGCCGGAATTATCGTCGCGAGCTGCGTGGCCGCGCAGAGCGGGACCCCGAATAAATCGATCTCGAATAAATCACAGCTGGCGGTCCAGATTGTGGCGCAGGGAACCACAAGAGGTGCGGTTGCCTGTGCTCGCTGCCACGGGTTTGATGGAGCTTCCGACGGAAGCGGCGCCTTTCCCAGGTTGGACGGACAATCGCCACAGTATCTAGCCGAGCAACTGCGGCACTTTGCTTCCGGCCATCGCCAGAACGCACTCATGCAGCCGATCGCCAAAGGATTGAATGACGACGAGATCGACGCTGTCGCGCAGTACTACGCGAGTCTTCATGCCGTTTCTTTTCCCTCGCACTCCGTGCCGGAACAGCTCCGTGATCGCGGGAAGCAAGTCGCAGAAGTCGGTGATTTGAGTGTGCGGGTCCAGGCATGCGAGAGCTGCCACGGGCCAAACGGAGAGGGAGATCTCATTTCCGGCGTACCGTACCTGGGCGGGCAATACAGTCACTACATCAGCGTGCAGATTCAAATGTTTCGCCAAGGTTATCGGAAGAGCCAGCAGATGTTCGTTCCCGCTCATAACCTCAACGAACAAGACATCATCGCGGTCGCAGACTATTTCGAACAAGCATCTCGTCCAGCAGGAAAGTGAATCATCGGGAGAAAACGTGCCGGAAGAAGAATTTCACACGTCAGCGAGCAAACCAGAGAGCGTGGCACCCGGCGCCGCTCGCGCTGCGGCCAATGAAGCTCTCAAAGATGGTCCCCGCGGAGCCCTGGTCATCGCAGCTTGCGCGGTGGGTCTGCTCTTCGCAGCTTGGCTGCTGTTCTATTTTGTGTTGTTCATGAGCAGGGGGCACGTTGGCTGACCAGCTCAATAACGAAGGCGCCGCGGGTCTGATTCCGGAACCAGTCATCGTCAAGACGGAACGGCGTTGGTTCCTCGCCATGGCCGCCATGCTCGGCGTGATGCTGGCGGTGATCGTCCTTACCGGCATCGGACAGATGCTGCATCCCTTAAGCGATGTGGAAACCATCGACCCGGCGACTTTGCACCTGCAGGGGGAGTTTGTCGAAAGCAATCTTGGCTCCGCCCTCGAACCTGACGGTTCAATCACGGTTCGCATAATTGCCGAGCAATATATGTTTGTTCCGCATTGTGCTGTCGTGCCCGCCTCGACGCCCGTCCGTTTCCGGCTAACCAGCGCCGATGTGACCCACGGCTTCTTCGTCCAGAGCACGAACACCAATGCCATGGTTGTCCCCGGCTATGTCACGAACGTAAGGACAAGCTTTGAGAGCCCGGGAACGTACCAAATGCCCTGTGACGAATTTTGCGGGTTCGGTCATCACGCGATGGCCGCGCGCGTTGTGGTTGTGCCCAAAGACCAATTCAAGAACCTGCGGCCGGACGAAAGGATGAACTGTGGAACGCAGTAGAATACTTTCGCTCGCCCACTTGTGGACCGCATTTCTTTGCTTCTTGCCGGCCGTTGGACTGGGCTTCTGGCAAATGCTGATGCGCAGTCCGCTGCCGGCCCCCGTAGACGACCCGAACACGTACTACGCCTCCGTAACGGCACACGGGTCGATCATGGCGTACGTTTTTCCAACGTTTTTCGCAATGGGATTTGGCTACGCCATTGCGGTCTCGGCGCTGGGAAGGCCGCTCCAGGGAGAAAAATGGGCCTGGGTTGGCTATGCCCTGTCTCTGATCGGCACCGTGATGGCTCTCGTGCCGGTTGCCGCAGGCCGGGCGTCCGTGTTGTACACCTTTTATCCGCCTCTCTTAGGAAGCTCGTGGTACTACCTGGGTCTGGCGCTGGTCATCATCGGATCTTATTTCTGGATCGCATTGATGCTCGTAAATTTCCGCGCCTGGAAACGAGAAAACCCGGGCAAACCGGTTCCACTTGCCATGTTTGCCATCACCGCATGCGCCCTCCTGTGGGGATGGACTGCACTTGGGGCGGTCAGCGAGGTCCTCTTCCAAATCCTGCCTGTGACGTTCGGATGGCGCCACACTATCGACGCCGGACTCGCCCGGACGCTGTTTTCTGTGACGTTGCACGCGATTGTCTATTTCTGGCTGATTCCGGCCTACATCGCTTACTACACGTTGATGCCGCAAGCGGCTGGTGGACGCCTCTATAGCGACACGATGGGACGCATCACCTTTATATTGTTCCTGGTCTTTTCCATTCCCGTCGGCTTGCACCATCTTTTTATGGACCCCGAACATGGCGCGGGCTTCAAGTTCGTTCAGTCCGTGCTTACTTTCATGGTCGCCCTCCCCACTTTGCTTACCGTGTTCACGATCACAGCCTCGCTTGAAATTGCCGGGCGGGTACGCGGAGGGAAAGGCCTGTTCGGATGGATCCGGGCGCTGCCCTGGCATGAACCTATGGTCCTCGGGGTCGGTCTTTCGCTGCTTCTGCTTGGGCCCGGTGGTTTCGGCGGATTGATCAATATGAGTTACGCCATGAACGCGATGATCCACAACACGTCTTGGGTAACCGCCCACTTCCACCTTATCTTTGGCGGGGCTGTGGTCATCGTCTACTTCGCGATCGCCTATGAGCTCTGGCCCCGGTTGACTGGACGGCCGCTGGTCTCAAAGCGTCTTGCGGACATTCAGTTATGGCTTTGGTTCTGGGGCATCCTGATCACGACGGTGCCTTGGCACATCGCGGGTCTCATGGGCCAGCCTCGACGCTACGCGATATTCGACTACTCGGATCCGGTTGTTGCAAAGACGGCGTTCCTCGTCATCTTGTCGGTGATCGGTGGTTGCATTGTGGTCATCTCGGTTCTTCTTTTCTTTTACGTCTTGGTTCGATCGAGCTTCGCCCCCGTGGCCGAATCCATGCCTCCCATTCGCTACGCGTTGTCGGTGAATCCCCCGGCCACTGTACCCGCGCTCCTCAACGGTTTTGGACTCTGGAACGTGATCCTGCTGGCGCTCGTGCTGATTGCGTATGGCTATCCCATCGGCCAGTTCTTCTTCCTCCACAATCAAGATGCGCCGGCGTATTCCCTGACCCGGGGGATCACGAAATGAAGTTGGAGAACGGGCCTCGTCTGCACAATCCGTGGGGTTTCATCGTGGTCGCCGTTGTTTCGGCGACGGTGGTGATTGCATTCGGATTGGGCTTCTTACTCTTGCCGCGCTATCAAGAGCCTCGCGCACCCTTTTCAACGAAAGATGCGGTGTACCACGCGCTCGGGTTTCATATTCATGGCAAGGCCTTCAACACCATGCAACCTCCGCCGAAGGTCCCGACCTACATTGCGTGGACGGAAAGCACCATTCGGCAAGCGACGATAGGTGACAGGAAGAGCGGAGAGTTCATCGCAACGAATTGCACGGCATGCCACGGTGAAAAGGGACTAAGCACCCAACCTTGGATTCCAAGTCTGGCGGGGCTAGACCGGCTCGTGCTGTACAAACAACTCGATGATTTTCGCTCCGGGACTCGCTTGTCGGGTCCGATGTCCGCGATTGCGCAATCGCTCACGTCGCAACAGTACGCGGACGTGTCTGCGTACTTCGCATCGCTGCCCGGGTTGCCGGAAAACCGCGGCGAGCGGACGCCGCGCCCGCACAGCAGTTATCGCAACCGCGATCCTGTGCAAAGGCTCATCTATGCCGGCGACCCGAAACGCGGCATCGCGGCATGCGCTTCTTGCCACGGCCCCGGCGGCTATCGGATCGGCGCGCCAGCCCTTGCAAAACAAAACGAACTGTATCTTGAGCAGCAGTTGCAAGCATTTGCTCTGGGCACACGCGCCAACGACATGGACATGCCGATGCGAACGATCGCCAGTGCGCTTACCGAATCGGAGATCCGAGCGCTCGCGCGGGCATACGCAAACGAGAACGCCAACGGGCCGTAAAGAAGAAAGTTCGGAGAAACGGGGTTTTACTATCGAGGAAGGGAGAGATATTCCGATGGGAAAATTGATTGGCTGCTTGCTCGCAGCTTCCTTGTTGCTCTTTTCTGTGTCGACGAAGTCCGACAACACTCCGGTCGGCGCTGAACTTGTTCCCGCGGGCACGCCCTACAGTCCGGGGATCCTGGCTGGGGACACCCTGTACGTCTCTGGCCTGCAGGGAACGGACCCGAGGACCCATGCATTGCCGGGCGACTTCGGCCAAGAGGCCAGAAACTGTTTGGAAAATATCGGACACGTTCTGAACGACGCGCACATGGACTACTCCGATGTCGTTTCGGTTCAGATCTATCTGGTCGATATGTCGCAGTTCCAGGAAGTGAACGCCATCTACAAGGAGTACTTTAAGAGTCCAATGCCCGCTCGCACGACGGTGCAGGCCGCCAAGTTGTCCTTGGGTGCTCACATCGAGATCTCGGCTATCGCGCGCAAATGATGTTGAGAAATGAGAGGCAAAATGAAGAAAGGAATAGTGCGTTTCGCTAAGATTTGGTTTTGCATAGGCCTAGTGGCCGCCTTGGGAAT
Organism: Acidobacteriaceae bacterium; assembly: GCA_003131635.1. Classification (GTDB taxonomy): domain Bacteria; phylum Acidobacteriota; class Terriglobia; order Terriglobales; family Acidobacteriaceae; genus Sulfotelmatobacter. The sequence goes on along the minus strand of PKVZ01000093.1, from coordinate 19,639 downwards.
AGTCGGCCGGGCGCGGGCACAGGACGGCGGTGCGAAATTCGTTGTCGATCCCAACTGGCCGAAGCCCTTGCCTGAAAAATGGGTAATCGGACAAGTGAGCGGGGTATGCGTGGACGCACAGGATCACGTTTTCATCGTTAATCGCAGCGATATGACAGACAAGGAAGCGGAAGTTGCCGAGCAGGCGCCACCTTACATTGAATTCGATCCAGACGGGAATATGGTGAATAGTTTCGGCGACTGGAAAGTCGTTCCGAATATCACCCACGGCTGCACCATTGACTATGAGAACAATTTTTGGACGGCAGGTAATGGTGATGGAATCATCCAGAAATACAGTCACGACGGAAAACTACTGATGCAGATCGGGGAAAGAGGCGTTGTCGATACTTCCGACGGCACTCTCAAGGGTCGCGCACTGAATTCGAGTCACTCGCAGTTTTACATCCTTCCGATATAGCGGTAGATCCCGCCAATGGCGACATCTACGTAGCGGACGGTTACGGCAATAGCAGGATAGTTGTTTTCGATCGATCAGGGAAATTCCTTCGTCAGTGGGGGCACCAGGGGACAAAAGAAGAGGCCGATGCTGGGGTGGGTGGTGCGTTCATGCAGGTTGTGCATTGTGTGGTCATCGGCAACGACGGCCTGGTCTACGTCTGTGACCGGCAGGCCGACCGGATCCAAGTGTTCGATAAGATGGGAAACTTTAAGAATAATATCTGGATCAAGAGAGGAAACAGCCTTCCCGATAATTGGGGTACCACGTGGTGGATCGGCTTTTCTCCCGACCGTGAGCAGAAATACATGTACGTGGATGACGGCGGCGATGAGCAGGTCAAAATTCTCGACCATGCTAGCGGAAAAGTAATCGCAAGCTTCGGGCGGCCTGGTCACCAGATCGGTGAATTTACCCACGGCCACACTCTGGCGGTCGATTCCAAAGGCAATGTCTATGTGGCCGAGACCGATTGGGGCCGCAGAGTCCAAAAATTTGAGCCCGTGAAATGATGGTCGTTTCCAACGTTTTATACGAGTTGGAATGAAGAGATTTTGGGCCCTCGGGTGGCAGGCGATCCTGCGCCGGCCAGGTAAGGTTGCCTACTCCGAGCGGTTTGAAGCTGTGGCATCTTATGTTAGACGACTCGGCAGCCCACTGGCATTCAAATCCCATAGCGCACCGCGTCCGCCGCAAACGCCAGCGGCTTCGTTCTAGTCTCCTCATCGAAAACGCCTCGGATCCGAGATCCCCTACTCCACCCCAACAGTTTGCCGGAGGCGTTTCCGATCAAGGCTAGCGACCAACCACTCAGAAACGACATTGCCGCCTCAACTTCGACGCGCCTGTGCGGCACTTCGCCGATATTCTTTAGGCGCCATACCCAGGACACGTTTGAAAGCCTTGCTGAACGCCGCGTCAGAGTCGTAGCCAACGGACTTCGCTACCTCGAAGAGCTTCCTATCATCTTCCTGCAGCAAGCCGGTCGCCTTGTACATTCGCCAGTCCGTCAAATATTCGAGTGGCGTTTCCCCAAGCAGTTGTTTAAATCTCAACGCAAAGGCTGAGCGGGACATCCCTGCTGCCGCGGCCAGCGTTTCCACGGTCCACGGATTCTCAACTCTCTCGTGCATTGCTTTGAGCGCGGCTCCAATTCTTGAATCGAAGATGGCGCGAAGCCATCCGCTTTTACAGGTTTCGGAGCTCGATGCTATGTGGGCACGGACACACTGGATGAACAAAATATCCGCTAGCCGGTTGACCATTACTTCCGAGCCAGGCGCTGGTTCTGCCATTTCCGATGCGAGCAACTGCAAAGTTGCGTGGAGTGCGAGGGTTTGGGCTTGATCTGCCTTGACCAGAATCAACTCTGGAAGCAGACGTTTTAGGCGCTTGACGCTCATCTGGCCAAAGCTGAACCATCCCGAGATTACCGTGGTCGGGACCCCGCCTCCGCCATAATGGATCACGTTGCTACGGTTTTTGGGTGCGGCTTCGCAAAAACTGCGCGCACGTGTACGTGGGTTGTCCCGCAAGGCGTACGTGCTCGCCGGAGCTAACAGGAAGCAATCTCCGCCGGTGAGCGGAATCGGATCCGGAATCCCTTTTACGCTCAGCCAGCAATTGCCACGCGAAACCATGCCGAAGTGCGCGAACTGGGACGGCAAATTCCTGGGGGCAGACGAATGCGCCGCCGCTTCATTCGCGTCTTCAGCCCCGCGCATAAGACCCCAGGGTGCAGTGACCTCCAAACGGGCGTGCACTACGCTGGCCACGTGCATGGTGTGGAACAAATCTGTAATCGGGTCCAACTTCAGCCTCCTTCTTGGACGATAAGACAAGTTATGTGGACTAAATGACAGATCTCGTCCACCGGTGCGGACATCTACTCTATCAGTTTGGATGAATCGCACGGCTCAAGAGGTGCCTATGAAACTGCTTCAAATTGATTCCAGTGCTCGGTCCAGTTCAGTAACTCGGCAATTAACCGCGAAGTTTGTTCAGGAATGGAAAAGGAATTATCCCGCTGGCGAAGTTATACAAAGAGACCTCACCACAACCATGTTCCCGCACATCACCGACGATTGGGGCGCGACCCGTCTCGAACCGTCTCAGCTGACGCCTGCTCAGCGGAATTATCTATCCATGTCCGATCACTTGATAGAAGAATTGGAGGCGGCGGACATCATCGTAATTGGCGCGCCCATGCACAACTTCGCGATCCCTTCTTCCCTTAAGGCGTGGATCGATCAGATTGTGAGGTTGGGGAAGACGTTTGGTTATGGACCAGGCGGTGTGCGCGGACTTCTAGCCAAGAAAACAGTGATTGTCGTCACGGCGCGAGGCGGCGCCTATGAAAAGGGCACTCCCGCAGAGAAGTTCGATTTCCAGGAACCCTATTTGCGTCACATTCTCGGATTCATCGGTCTCACCGATGTGACATTCATCCACACTGAGAACCAGTCGCGTGAGGGGGCCGGTCCATCGTTTGCAGTCGCGGCTGAACATGTTGAACGCCTGGCGGCCGAGCACAGCCAGCCAGTTGCCCATTGAGATCCTGGTGAAAGAAAGTCAACCCCGGCCTTCGCCGCTTTTCGGTTTGTGATCGCATTGCATTCGCCTGATGGAGTCTTTGAAAACCGGACTGCCAATGGGCCCTTCGGAGAAAAGGCCACAAAGCTTGCCTGCGGGCTAAAGTGGGACATTTTCTCCGTCCGGTTTGACGGCGTAATTTGCGAAATTGGCCCGATTTCCAGCGATTCTCAGAGGAATTGAGCCTGGTTTCTCCGCATTCCAGACTGCGTGGCGGAGAGGGAGGGATTCGCGAACCCTCGGTAGTGCGGGTACGCAGCAATTAAGCAGCACACCCTCGAGTTTGCACTTCGGCGCCGGATGGGTAACTGAATAGTTATACTCCTCTAACTTTAGTAATTAGCCGTTGCTTCTTTTGCATGCGACGATCCTCAAGCTAGCAGAGGCAAGACTTCCCCCGCGCCGCTGCGACTCAGATAAGTCCTCGAAAGAGGACATCGACATATATGCCGCGCGCCAATGATGTTTCAGCAGTTAGGGACAACAAGGACGCGATCGCGGACCTCAACGGCATCAACTGTGGATGCGGCCCGCAGCCTGGCGCAAGGAATTCACAGTGAGTTCGGACGAATCTAGCGCCCGAAACATCGCCTGGGGACCTTCGATCATCGTTGCATTCGGCAGCATGCTGATTGTGCTAGGCGCCGTGCGTTTCGTCCTTAGCCATCATTTTGGTTTTATCGACGCCCTTTATTGTTGTCTCGCAGTTGTTCCGGCGGGATTGTTCCTTCTTGTGTTTGCTTACGTTTTTCAACACGCGAAACTGGCATCGGTTATTCCTATTTTTATGGGGGGAATATTGGCGTTCTCGTTCCCCGTGGCGGATGTTGCGCTTGGATTGGCGCTAGTGGGAGCCATAGCAGTTCCCGCACTGAGTGAATGGAGAAACGAAAAGCGTCTCCCCAAAGCTCCGGCAACGCATGGTAGCGAGAATGAAGAACGCGGGTAGCAGAATGCGCAGCATCGATTTCTGTAGTTCGACAACACCGGGCTGGTTGCATTTTGAGTCTCGCCGACAAAGCGGAGATGCCAAGTGATTGCAAGCCGGCCAATGCCGATTCAGCGTTCCTGGTTGAGGACTATGGTGTGGACGCTCGTCATGCTCGTCATGCTCGGGCTCGCAGGATTCATGGGTTACTCGGGGGCTTATCTGGTTTCGGGGGTACTGGCTCTTTTTGGGTTGTTGTCAGTGGTGGGTATCGGCTCCGGGTCTTACATAACGGACTGCCCGGTATGCGGCAATCAGTTGCGCGGGTTGATCGGGCTCAAGCGCTGCCCAAGATGTCTTTCCTACGGGAAGCTGTCCGAGGGCGAGTATTACGAACTGCAGCCGGATTTTGTGAACAAAGTTCCGCTGCTCGCGCTGCCCCTGGGAGATCGTAGAAACATGCCGCCGCTTTGCTGTGCTTGCGGCGCACCTGCGGCGCGCACTGAGAGGCTACGCATTATCCGGGTAGAGTTTGCCTTCGACCTCGATGCCCCGCACTGCGCATTACACACGGGCGGTGCGGACCTGGATTCCGAACCCGTCGCCGGAAAAGGCAAAGCCCAGGCGCCGGTGCTGAAGGTGAAGTCCTATGCGTTCTATCGGGCTTGCGTAAAGGCCAATTATCCATGCATGACGTGAGCTGACAAAGAAATGAATCGATCGGGCAAATCTTTAAGAGCAGTGCAGAAATCCTGAGAAAGGCTTAACTATGCCGAGCAACGTCAACGGTTTTGGAACAAAGTACTACGGGCAACGCGACTTTCGCCTTGATGGTTCCTACGTCACCACGAATTTCTTTTGCCTCGGGTTTTTCCCCGTCATCCCGCTTCATTCCGTACGCGTAATCCCCGATCCCAAGAACAGCTGGATGCCGTTTTCAAAGAACTACTACGCGATACTGGAGAAGCGCTGGCCCAACCCGTTGCAGGTCCTTTCCATCTATTTATGGTCGGCGGCAGCCGCTGGCATGGGCATCCTGTTCTTTTGGAAAATCGAACCTTTTCTCAAGGACCGTGGCCTGTGGCTGGCGCAAGGCTGGGCGGAAGCCCTCCTGTGCGGCGTTTGCGTTGTAGCGCCGATTGCCGCGGGTGCGCTGCTGCGAACTCTCTTGCGGAAACGAGGACAGTTGCAAAGCGCAGAAAACTTTTAGCAAGTCTTGTTTGGTTTAGAGATCAAATAAAAAGGCCGGAGCAACTCGGCCTTCTTACTCCGTTCGCTTTGAGGATTAAACATGAAATGCGCGATGCTTGTCCTGATGCTCCTCGTCTTCGCCGTACCCTCTTTTGCTCAGACTCCTGAAGCAGCAATCGAACGCATGGCTCGAATGATGCAATCGATCTCAAGTCTGAAGTCCACCAACGAACAGATCGAGACCTTCACCGCTGACTTGAACGCGGCCAAGATCAGCCAGTCCGACGTCGCCGCTCGCCAGACCGCCTTGATCGCCACGGGAGAAGCCCTCCAGAAAGATTTCAGAACCATCGACACGGATTTTAAGGCAAACGATGCCGAGATCGTGCGGCAGCGTGCCCAGTGTCCCGACCAGACGACGAATCCGACTTTGTACGCCCAGTGCAAAGCATGGGCAAAGAAGCTCGATGACTCCCACAAGGAAATCCTAGGACGACTCAGCGACTGGACGGGCCGCAAGAACGTGCTTTTCGCCGACATGCAGCAATGGGACGAGGACACAGCGGCAGCGGAGAAGCTCGTCAACTACTTTCAGTTCTCACTTGGCAACTTGGAACGTTCCAGGGAGCGCATTCTGAAAGATCTCGGCAAAGTCAACCAAGAGGTTCTGGATTGCCGCGCTGCTATCGCCAACGCGTCTCAGGAAGAGATGGTTGAGCGATGCGGCCAGCTTTTCAATGGTAACGCGCTCCATCCCGCGCTGGTCAACCAAGGTACTGGTTCAAAGATTTTCGGAGCGGGCGGTAACCCGACCAACGAATCGGGTCAACACAACTAAAAAAGGAGAACTATGAAACGCTTCACGCTCGTCTCGATCGCATTTCTGTTCACGCTGCCCGTGTTCGCTCAGACTGATATCCACGCCCTCATGGACCAGTTGAATGTTGGTCTGGCGGAACGTGGGCGTGAACACGACGACTACAACGCCATGGGGCAGGCCAAGAAGTCGCTTGATAGCCAACAGCACGACGTGGAGTTGGACCAGCAACAATGGGACAAAGCATTCGCAACCCACCAGAAGTGGTTGGCAGACTGGCAAGTGAAGCAAGACGCCAATCAAGCTGACATCGCCCGTCACACTAAGCTGGTTGCGGATAACACCGCGAAAGTAGCCGATGTTTCAGCACGAAGCAGCGTTCATAAGCAGTGGGCCGATCGACACAACGCTAACCGATGCTACTATCCGCCAAACAACCCGAATGCATGCGCAGGATATGAAGCGGAGCGACAGCAGATCGCGCAGGAGGCGGCGACCCTGACCAGTGAGATCAATGCGGTCAACGCCGAGGCGGCGCGATTGAATGCTCTGGCTGCGGGCCTGAATGCAGTCCACACCCCGCTGGCTGAAGAGGGCGGCAGGATCAACGCAGACAAGGCGATGGTCGACCAGCAGGGGCAGAACCTCAACAACGCTATCGCAGCCTACAAAGCCCAGGCGGAGAAGTACAACGCATGGGCGAAGAAGCACAACGATGAGTGGAATGCGAACGAGGCCAAGATCGCCCGCATCCTCGCGGATCTTAAAGCCGCCGGAGTGCAGACTGACAACTGTCAGAACGCGTTGAAGAATACCGGGGATGGCGCTCTGGAAAACATTCACGCCGTTTGTGGTCAGATGTTTGATGGCAATAAGAACGATCGACCGCTGACCAATCAAGGGACAGGTGGCGCTTCTCAGAATTAGAGCGGCAATACGAACTGTAAGTGCGAACTGGAAGTGATACGAACTGTAATACGAACTCAGGATGTCCAAGAGTTCGCAGCGGTGATGCTCGTCAGGGCGACGCCGTGTTACTCCGACGTCAGTAATCTCCAATCGTGATCTCTATCGTAGGCTTAACAGATTGATCGACATAGTAGAGTGAGACGCGCCGTCGGCGATGATATAATCCCGGCACCGTAACGGAATGCGAATCGCGATGGCGAAAAGTTATAAGGTCAAACAAGCTCTTAATGCCGCCTATTGCCGGCGGAAGGCAGCCGTTTGTCGGAGTGAACGCGGTCGGTCGGCGCGGGAATAACGTAGCGCTCTGGGCAAACACCGGCACAATTTTGGCCTATCATGATTTCAATTTCCAACCGCTTTTAATGTAAATACCTATCCGGTTGGGGCTGTCGACCCCCGTGGTAATCCGCCGCGTTCAACGGGAGCTGCTCATGCCGGACAGTTCCTCATATCCCCGACGCCGGGAACAGCCCTCGTCCCACCGCCGGCCATTCCTCTCTCGCCAAATGTGGCTCCAGCAGCGGGCCTTCCTCGACACGGCGGATTGGGGATGTGGCAGCCGGTGTAGGGCGGGGCTCTGGGGCCCTGCTATGAAGCCGCGCTTCCTACGGGCGGCCTCGCGGCGATCATCCCACTGCCCGCAGGACCGGTCGCGTTGGCTCCGAACGCCGGGCATCTGCTTTGTTTTTAACGCGTGATGTAGGTCAACCGGACCTCACAATGCCGCGGCTTATCGTAAACCCCTTCGACCAAGCTCAACGCCGACCATGGTGTTCCAGATTAATGTGAGTCAACATCCTACCAAAAAAGCCGCTGGCGGATTTGCGGAAGATACGCACTGCGACTTATGCGCCGAGAGCCTGCGGGCAGAGCAGGCGGGAACTAAGCGGATTCCAAAGCGAAGTGTGAGTAACAGGCATGTTATCGATGCCACAAAAACCTATTTGCGTTGCACTTATGAGCTTGCACTTATCAGCGAGGACGACCTACTTTAAGAGCGGTTGACAATCTGCTTGACAGGCTATTGCGGCTTTGTTCAAATCAGCTGCACAAAAATCAGACTGTCGATAGGTTTGGGTTGGCAATCGTTCCCATTGGGTTTAATTTCCATTTAGTTTGTGGCGAGTGGTATCGGCATATCTTGCTTCCCGGATAAAGGCCAACGTTGCTTCCTCTAGTCAATCTCGAATGGCGGTTTTGCAAAAAACTGAATTGCAGTAGTGCGGAGCGGCTGGACGATCTGCAAGGCCGGTTGTGGATTCGTTTGTGGCTGCAGCAGTTGAAGGGCAATCCGCTTAGGATCCGCAGCTTGCGCGAGTTGCTGGCGAAAGAAGCGCCACTGCCTGCTTCATGTGCGACGGATAATCATGTGATTCAGCAGATTGCGGAGTTGCTGGCCCGCGGCCAATTGCATCTTCACGCCAGGAAAGCCGAGGCGCGCGTGCTTGGAGGCACGCAGGTAGAAGAGCAGGGCGTGCCCTTTCCGATTTCGCAGCATCAACCGCGCTCTGCCCAGTCTCCGCCTGGAGTGATCGATCCCCCGACGTTTCCTCCCCAGGCTGACCTGCCGGCGCAGGTTGCGGCGCTGGTGGCGGCGGCAGCCGAAGGGATGCCGCTCTGCCTGGAATGCAGGAAGGTCAACAGTGCGGCGGTGGCCGCTTAAATTTAGCTGCGAATGACAGAGCAACGGCTAGCTCGAATCGAGGAGCTCCTATGGCCAGACGGAGCGCGTCCGGACGTCTGGATGATCGTGGACGGGGCGCGAACCATAGAAATCTTCCGCATGCTGCTGGAATGCCACCTCGAGTATTCGTGCCTGTATAGCGGAACTCTGTCTTCCGATTTGGAGATCGCCGCGCCCTAGTTAGTGCAACTCGATCATGGTTACCGAGACACCCATCGCTTCATCCAACGGGCATGGGGAAACAATTGGGGGGTCTTCCTGAAAAGCGAAACGTCGATGAAAAAACTTCGTCGGCATCTTAGGGAATTCCTGGTGGTGCGAGATACAAGCGGCAATCGTCTGGTCTTCAGGTATTACGATCCGCGGGTGCTGAGAATTTATCTGCCGACCTGTACCCCAACAGAGTTGCGAAGTGTATTCGGTCCGATCGAATGCTTTTGGACGGAATCTGGAACTGCGGAGGATATGCTGTCGTTTCACCTTCGCAACGGCGCGCTAGTGGAGCGAAATCTGCCGCTTGGCCAAGGACAAGGATCTGCCGCGGCGAGTTAGACCTTCGCATTAGTGGAGCGTCTTCTTCGCACTAGTCCATCTTCTCCTGGTTCGTCCTCAGGCCATTGGTCAGGGGCAGAATTGCGAAGGAGACCTCACTGGTAATGGCCCCGGCCAGCCTTAACGCAAGTCTCCGCAGCCGAAGAGAAAACAATGCAAGACGAAAAACATATGGCGGGAGTTGCATAGACTTGCGGTTGCTGCGCGCAGTCGCGGTTACAGACTCATTGGAACGCGGCCCGAATCTCGCCAATCAACCGGGCTCACGGGGCATGCCCGCGAAACGCGGGAAGCTGCACCGGCTGCGGTAATCTCTCGCGATTCGGCGCTGCGGGCTTCACGTGGCCAAGGTTGAGGACCTGACCGCACTGCCGCCCGGTCCCACAGGCTTGCCGCCTTGGCCGGACTTTCGCATGCTTGGATCCATGCTGACTCGGAGAACTGTCGCAGCATCCGATGTGCCCGCACTCCGCACAGCGGCGGAGATGAAACCACCAACCTTTCGGTGACGCCAGGCATTCCACACACCCATCGCCTCGGCTTCGAAGCGGGGTTGATTCCGCGCAGACCCTTTTTCATTTACGATTTTCCTTTTGTGTCCTCTGTTCGCAAATAATGCTGAATTCGCTAGGCCTGAAGAAAACATCGCCATGGTGTGCGAAACTGCTATCGTCTGTATAAATGCGTCAAGGAGATTCACCCTAAAATTGGCAGACGACTGGCAGCAATCTCATTCGCAGACGATGCGTATTTCCCGGCACTTCAGGCGGCGGATATGCTGTCATTTAGCCACGCGAGCCGCGCTGGACCTGATTTTCTCTGACTACTTCAGCCGCAATGAACCAGGAGTATTCGCTCCCTTGCGCGATTTGCTTCTGACGCACCGGCTTGGTGTACTTTATGCCGAACCCGGCGCATGGGCGCAGAAAGCCATCTTGAATGTCGCCAGTTCCGGGAAGTTTTCGAGCGATCGCTCGATTGCGGAATACGCAAGCGAGATTTGGAAGGTGGAACCATGCCCAGTACTCTAGAAAAACAATCCATGAGAAGTGAACCCAACATTTCTCCGCTGGCAGGCAAGCCAGCGCCGAAGGAGTTGCTGGTAGATGTGGCTCGCCTGGAGAAGGAATTTTTCGAGCGGCGTCCTGACTTGGATGATCCCAACCAGCTAGTCAGCTTCGGCACCAGCGGACACCGTGGCTCGCCCCTGCGCGGCACATTTAACGAAGCGCACATCCTCGCAACTACCCAGGCGATCTGCGAATACCGATACGCGCAGGGTATCGACGGCCCGCTCTATATGGGGAAAGACACCCACGCAGTCTCGGAGCCCGCGCAGCGCACCGCCCTCGAGGTGCTGGCGGCAAACAACGTGGAGACGATCATTCAGCAAGACAACGGGATAACTCCGACCCCGGTTATCTCGCGAGCGATTCTGGTTTACAACCGTGGTCGCAAGGAGAAAGACCATCTCGCCGACGGCATCGTCGTTACGCCGTCGCACAATCCGCCGGAGGATGGAGGCTTCAAGTACAACCCGCCCAACGGCGGCCCGGCCGATACCGACGTGACCCGCTGGGTAGAGAATCGCGCGAACGAATTGTTGCGGGCAGAGAATGCAGGGGTCAGGCGAATTCCGTTTGCCAAGGCGATCCGGTCCGCAACCACTCACGAGGAAGATTTCGTCCTGCCGTATGTTCGTGATCTCAAGAACGTCGTTGACATGGAAGCGATTCGCGGCGCCCACCTTAAACTTGGCGTTGACCCATTAGGAGGAGCCTCGCTGCCTTATTGGGAACCGATCAACTCGATTTACGGGCTCGATATCGTCGTCACCAATCCAATAGTCGACCCGACATTTTCGTTTATGACCGTTGACCACGACGGCAAAATTCGCATGGACTGCTCGAGTCCCTATGCGATGGCCAGGCTGGTCGGTCTGAAAGATCAATATCAGGTGGCTTTCGGGAACGACACCGACGCTGATCGGCATGGGATCGTAACTCCGGTTGCGGGTTTGATGAACCCGAATCATTACCTTGCAGTTGCGATCCGATATTTGCTTACGCATCGCCCCCAGTGGCGTAACACAGTTGCGGTGGGAAAGACTCTGGTGAGTAGCGGCATGATTGACCGGGTCGTCAAAAAGCTCGGCCGCCAGCTCCGCGAAGTGCCGGTGGGTTTCAAGTGGTTTGTGCCGGGCTTGGTCGATGGTTCGTACTGTTTCGGCGGAGAAGAAAGCGCCGGAGCGAGCTTTCTTCGTCTTGACGGCACCGTATGGACGACCGACAAGGACGGGCCGATCATGGACTTGCTGGCCGCGGAGATTACCGCGCGCACTGGCAAGAGTCCCGGAGAACATTACCGCGAACTGACGGCGGAGTTCGGCATCCCGTACTACACGCGCATCGACGCGCCCGCCACGCCCGAGCAGAAAGCAAAGTTGGCAAAACTCACCCCCGACGCGGTGAAGGAGTCAAACCTGGCGGGCGAGCCAATCACCGCCAAGCTGACCAAAGCCCCGGGCAACGATGCCCCCATCCGCGGTTTGAAAGTTGTGGCGGAGAGCGGCTGGTTTGCAGCGCGACCCTCCGGTACCGAGAACATTTATAAGATCTACGCCGAGAGTTTCAAGAGCCAGACCCATCTCAACGCGATCCTTAGCGAGGCGCAGGAGATGGTGAATAATGCGCTGGGTTCGTCCGCAGTCGTTCCTGAGCGGGGAGGCCGGACATGAGCGAGAGTTGCAAGCGCTCGCTCAGTCCTGCAACATCCGTGAGGGCGCAAGTGGACCGCGGACGGGCAAGCGCTCAAATCTAGAAACAGACGGGAGGTCAGCCTGCTCATTCAAGTTGCCAAGAGTATTCTCCTGGTCGTAAGCGCTCTCTTTCCGATCGTGGATCCGATCGGAGGCGCTCCGGTCTTTCTGCTGCTCACGCGAGACTACGCGGCCGAGACACGACGAGTGCTGGCGCGCCGCATTGCGGTAGATAGTTTCATACTGCTTATCGCTTCGTTTACCCTCGGCGCGCACGTGCTCTCTTTCTTTGGGATTTCGCTCCCGGTCGTGCAGGTCGGCGGCGGGCTGATCGTGATTTCAACAGGGTGGGCGATGCTCAGTCAGAAAGACACGAACGATCAAGGCTCAGCCAGGCGAACGGTCACTTGCGCGGATGCTCTGAGCCAGGCGTTCTACCCGCTGACGCTTCCCTTGACAGTCGGTCCCGGCTCCATCTCGATTGCGATCACTTTGGGCGCGAATGCGCCGCAGCACCTGGTTCCAAACCTGCTGGTTATTCTCGCGGCGGCGATCGGTTCCGCTTTCTTGGCAGTAACCATCTATCTCTGCTACGCCTATGCCGATCGGCTCGCGAGCAAGCTCGGTCCCACGGGGACAACCGTAATCTTAAAACTCACCGCGTTCCTGCTGATGTGCATTGGAGTGCAGATCTTGTGGAACGGCGCGAGCAAATTGCTCAGCTCGTTGCCGCAGTTTGCCGGAGTTGCAGCGCTTCCGCATTGAAAGCGAAACCGGCGGTCGGAGTGGATGCCGAAGTGGACGAAAAGAGAGGGACAGTGAACAGTTCAATCGTTGACGTGCTCGCCAACACGGATGGTCCGTCCAAGCCTGCCAACACCGTGGCGGCCCCGCTCGTGAAACGGCCGACTTGGGATCAGGCTGAGGGCAACCCATTGCCACTTGGCGTCAAGTGGATCGAAGAGGAGCAAGCGTTCAATTTTGCCGTTCACTCGGAACATGCGGAGAGCGTCGCTCTATTGCTCTATTCTCCAGCCGATCTAGTGAATCCTCTTCTGAGGGTTCAATTGGATTTTTTGCACAACAAGTCGGGGCAGATTTGGCATTGCCGCGTCCCAGTCACAAAGATTACTGAGGCTCGCTATTACGCGTACTCCGTCTCGGGAGAGACCATTCCTCAACTCCATAGCTTCGACCCGCAGAAGATTCTCCTCGATCCGTATGCGAAGTGCATTTTCTTCCCACCCGGTTTTGATCGGAACTTGGCCATGCGAGAAGGATCCAATGCAGGCCGCGCGCCTTTGGGAGTGCTGTTTGATCACCGATCGACATTTGACTGGTCGGAGGATCGGGCCCCGTATCATGAGTCCGACGCAGTCATCTACGAACTTCACGTTAGAGGTTTCACCAAGAACCCAAACTCAGGTGTCGACCCATCGCGTGCCGGGACATACGCCGGTCTCGTGGAAAAGATCCCCTATTTAAAGGAACTCGGGGTGACGGTTGTAGAACTGATGCCAGTTTTTCAGCGTGATCCACAAGAAGGCGATTACTGGGGCTATATGCCTTTGAATTTCTTCGCGCCGCATGCGCAGTACGCGAGCACACACCGTGATGATGAGCTGCGTATTGAATTCAAGAATATGGTGAAGGCTTTTCATCAGGCCGGTATCGGCGTGGTGCTGGACGTCGTATACAACCACACTTGCGAGGGCGACTCCAAAGGGCCGAGCTACAGCTTCAAGGGTCTCGACAGCGCCGGTTATTACATGCTTTCCTCCGATCCGGCAAACCCCTACGCCAATTACTCCGGCACCGGCAATACCTTGAATTTCGGCCAGGCACACGTGCGCAAGATGGTGATTGATAGTCTGCGTTATTGGAAGCGAGGGATGCATATCGACGGATTCCGCTTTGATTTGGCGTCGGTATTCAGCCGCAATGCAGACGGATCTCTCAACTGGGGCGAAGCGCCCATCTTCAGTGAAATTGCCGCGGATCCGGAATTAGGCCGGGTGCGTCTGATCGCGGAGCCCTGGGACACAGCCGCTTATCAGCTTGGACGCGGCTTTCCAGGCCTGACCTGGCTGCAGTGGAACGGACGGTTTCGCGACGACATTCGCCGTTTTGTTAAGGGCGACACAGGGACGGTTCCTGACCTGATGCGACGTGTCTATGGCAGCGATGATTTATTTCCAGACAGCCGCGCCGACGCTTATCACGCATATCAGAGTGTGAATTATATAACTTCCCACGACGGCTTCACGCTGTACGATCTCGTCTCCTACAACCGCAAGCGCAACTGGCAAAACGGCAATAACAATCTGGACGGCACGGACGAAAACTACAGTTGGAATTGCGGACAGGACGGGGATGAAGGCGCGCCCTCGGCGGTCCGCGCACTGCGCCGGCAGCAGGTAAAAAATTTCTGCTGTCTGCTCTTCTTATCCAACGGTACGCCAATGTTTCGAGCCGGGGACGAGTTCCTGAACACGCAATTTGGCAATAACAATCCCTACAACCAGGACAACGAAATTGGATGGCTGGATTGGACTCAACTCCGATCCAATAAGGACATTTTCCAGTTCTTCAAGAAGATGATTGCGTTCCGAAGAAATCATCCCTCGCTCAGCCGGAGCAGGTTCTGGCGGGAGGATGTTTCCTGGTACGGCGTCGGCCCCACGGTCGATTTGTCTCACGATTCCCATAGCTTAGCATTCTGTCTGCATGGCGCTTCTCAAGATGACGACGACATCTACGCGATGATCAGCGCGTACTGGCAAGAGTTAGAGTTCAATGTGCAGGAGGGAACAGCGCAGGACTGGAAGAGAATCGTGGACACCGCTTTGCCCAGTCCAGATGATTTCTCGGACGACGGAATCCCTTTAGAACGGACGAAATACCTACTGGCTCCAAGATCGATTGTGGTCTTATGTCGACCCAAGAAAAGCGACGGTGTCGTCAAGTCCTCATCCTTCCCAGAACACTACGATCAATAGGTTATAGGCCATTAATACCTATATAAATAATAGGCTAAGCTCTATTGCAAGATAGGGCGAATGCCGCCGGTGTGTTGAGGGTAGATGACCGGCATCAGTCGCCCGCTGGTCCTTTGATCACTTTGTTCCAGCACCGAGAAGTGCGACCTTTTCATCGTCACTCGCACATCTCGTCAGGTAAGGGAAAAAGGGCGTGATCTCAAAGGGCCGTTTCTCGCGGGCCAATTCTAAAGTCACAGGGCGGGCCTTCGACAGTTCAACCCGGTCGGTCCAAGGATTGACCTTGACCCGTCCGCCCAAGGGAAGCGCGGCGATCTGATCGATGCGGTGCTCGTCCAGTGGCGGGGCGGTGGCGAGCAGGACGGACATGCGGATGCTTGCGCCCGCCGCCAGGCTATTGCCCAGATGGGGCCGGATCAGGCTGGGCAATTCCGGCGCCCGCTGCTGCAGTGCCTTGAGGAACAATCCGACGTTGGCCAGTTTCTCTTTGTAGGGAGAGTTTTTCAGCAGTTCCAGAGCTTTGGCATCGGCCTCCTCCTCATCGACCGGACGGCGTCTGAAGTCCAGGCGCTGAAACGACTGTTCGTCGGGAAAAAACATTCGGTCGTTGAAGGCCAGCTTGGCGTCGAAGCGGTGGCCGAGGATAATGTGGCTGAGTTCATGCGCTAATACCATGGCGAGCGAGGGCTCATCCGGCAGCACATCTAACAGGCCGCGACTGAGCACGATGGTATGCCCGATGGTAAACGATTCCAAAGGGGCGGTGAGCAGAACTCGGCAACGCACTTCGGATTGCAGATCGATGCTGTTGGTGAGCAGCAGATTATTGACGACAGTCTGTAGCACCTTGTCAATTTCGCCCTGCGGGGCCAGCAGACCGACCTGCCGCAGGCGCTCCAGTGCATTGTCCTCGGCCTGATGTTCCCACATCCGTTCCGCAAGCACTGGGCTGGCATCTGCGGCTGCATCACTTTGATCTTTTATGGGTTGCTGCGAATCCACCAGAATCTTGGAGAACTCTCCGTTACGATTGTTGCTCATGCTTTTCAAGTCGTAGCCCCACAGTCGGGTCTGGGCTTTCAGGTGCACGTGTCCGGGCCCGGCGTCGAGATCGGATTCCTCGCTGTAGACATAGGCCGGGAGCCAGATTCCGGGCTTCAGGTTCAGCCGCCAGCTGTCGAAATGCAGATACACCTTGTTCTGGGAAACCCGCGAGTATGTACCGTTGAAGCGGACGATGTTGTAGTCCTGGTCTTCCACCCAGATTCGGCCTTTGAAGCGCCCCGCCGGCGCCTTCGGTTTGGGCTGGACATCAATGACAAAGCAGCGCACTTCTCCCAGGAATTCGCGCCGGACAAAGCTGAAGTCGTAGTATTTCTTGTAAAGATCGGTATCGGGCACAATCATCTGGGCAAAGCCCAAAGCCTGGAACCGAAGGGAAAAGATCCCCGTCAGCTTGCTGAAACGGTCCCGTCCATTCTGCCCCACGAAGGAAACGTCCTCCGGACCATTGCTCATATCCAGCCGTCCGAGAAAATACTGATCGTTTACGGGAGCTGAATTCCCGTTGGCATCCGCTTTCAGATTCTGTAAATAAGTTTCCACCATCGGACGCAAGTTGTGAATTTGAGCCAGCAGTTGGTGTTCCCGTTCCACCACCCGGTCGATGACGTCCTCGAACGAGTTCGGAGTGGAGGATGATGCCGCCGCCGCAGGGGGAACGGCAGTGCCCTCTTGCGCGGGCGCGGGCAAAGGGGCCTGGTGCTCCGGGTCCACCCCATGGTGAATAACTTCACCGAACAAATCCGGAGTGGACGCCGCCGCCGCAGGAGGAACGGCCGCGCCTTGAGCCGGCGTGGGCGAAGAGGTAATGGGTGAATCCTGCGCCGCAGCGGGAAATACTAGAGCAAACAGCAAGAACATCGGCAAACAGCCCTGGGTAGACCTGCGCATACAGACCTTTCCTTTCGATGATCGGAGCGAAGAGATTTGCTGACCTATCCTGACAGCGGCTTTTCTTACGACCACACCGGGTGCTGAAGATGTGGCCTGCTGCATATCAGGCGGTTGCAACGACCTCTTTAAGCAAGCGACCCGCCACTTTCGAATTAAAACTTCTTAATAACGCAATCGGACTGGCCGTAACTATCATTCCGTCGCAGATTGCGGACTCTCGCTTCGGGTGTCGTGCCTTCGTGAAGATAGATCTCTCGGAGGGCGGCGCACGAAGGTAGCCAGATGAGAGGACGGTGAACGCCTGCTCAGTCTGGATTCCTGTTTGTCATTCGCGGCTCTATTCCCTGCGTGTTCTCCGTGCTAAATGACATTGCAAGCCGGAACTGGATTTCTCATCCAGCAGCATCGCGAAATCTCTCCAATCTTTTTTCAGTTTTCCCCGGCTGAAACTGGCAGCCCATTTGCTTCGGACGGCGATGGAAACAATTCTCCTGAGAATCCTCTCATTCTTGAAGACTCTATCGAGCGCTGTTTGAAGCAGGTGTGCACGGACATGGTCAGCCTTAGGACTCTCGCCGCAATCTTGATTTCCCTGGCGTTCGTCTTTGGCTCGTCGTCGCTCGCGCAGGGCAGCACCAACCCGACGACCACGACACTCAGTGTGTCGCCGAGTAGCGTGACGGCCGGGACCGCAGTGACGCTCACGGCGACGGTAACCGGGCAGTTCTCACCGGTGACCAAAGGGCAAGTGGCATTTTGCAACGCCACGGCGGCGCACTGCGACGGTGCAGCCGTCTTCGGCATCGCACAGGTGACGAGCGGGAGCACCGCAGCAATTACGCGAACGCTGGCAGTCGGCAGCTATACGATTCAAGCGGTATTTTCGGGCTTCATCGGAACCGACGGGAGCACATCGTCGCCGCAACTGATCACGGTGACGGGCGCAGCCAATTATGGTTCCAGTACGGCGATGGTGGCGACCGGCGGCGTCGGCAACTACACGCTCACCGCCACCGTGACGGCTTTCGGCAGTCAGACAGCAACCGGCACCATTTCGTTTCTTGATGCGAGCTATAGCTTTGACGAAGTGGCTTCGGCCGCGCTGGATCCCGCGACGCTCGCCACGGTGTTTAATCCGGCATCGGGATCGCCCCTGTCAGATAAATTCGCCCATTTCGCGGTGAGCGCAGATTTCAACCAGGACGGAATCCCCGATCTGGCCGTGGCGAATGTGGCTGGCAGCGGCACGATTAGTGTGTTCATCGGAAATGGCGACGGCACCTTTCAATCTCCTGTGATCTATCCGGTGGGAGTGAATCCGCAAATGCTGGCCGTGGCGGACGTGAATGGCGACGGCTCGCTTGACCTCATTGTACCCAACGAGTGTGCCACCAACGAATGTGCCCACGGCTCCGTGAGCGTTTTATTGGGCAACGGCAATGGCACGTTCCAGGCGCAAACCTCGTTTCCCACTGGATCTGACTCAACCTTTGTCGCCGTAGGGGACTTTAACCGCGATGGCTGGCCCGATTTGGCGGTGGTGAACCATGAAGAAGGAACGGTTGGTATTTTGTTGGGTACCGGCGATGCAAGTCTCTTCCAGCCGCAGATCACCTATCCGGTTGGCAGCAATCCCCGAGGGGTCACCATTGGGGATTTTAACCAGGATACCATACTGGATCTGGCCGTCTCGAATACCAGCGATGGCACGGTGAGCATTCTGCTCGGTAACGGCGACGGCACCTTGCAGTCGCAGCAGACTATCTCGCTGCCGGATTCTGCCCGTCCTTATTGGCTGGTTTCCGCTGACCTGAGAAACATTGGAACACTCGACCTGGTAGTTCCCGACCGTGGCGTCTCCAACCAGATCTATGTACTGCTGGGAAATGGTGACGGATCGTTCCAACCTGCGGTGGGCTACGCCGTCGACGGGGGCCCATACGGTGTGTCGGTTGGGGACATGAACGGCGACGGAATCCGGGACTTAGTAGTGCCTGATACAGCTGAGGGTGCGCAGGTGAGCGTGCTGCTGGGCGATGGCAACGGCACATTTGCCACGAGGACGGACTATACAGTTGGCGACAATCCTACATCTGTGGCTCTGGCGGATTTTAATGGTGACGGCCTGCTGGACATCGCGACATCGAACGACGGATCTTCGAACGTAACGATTCTGCTGCAGGCGCACACGGAGACGGCGACGGCCGCGGCTGTTGCTGTATATCCCGCGGGAACGCACAACGTGATGGCTAGCTATTCCGGTGATGCCGACCGAGCGCCCAGCCGTTCCACCACAGTCGCTCTGACGGGAAGTTCGCCGATCTCAACTTTAACAACGCTCGCAGCGTCTCCCAATCCCGCGACCGTGCTGCAGACAGTTTCGCTCACCGCCGTCGTCACTCCCGCGCCGACGGGCTCTGCTCTCGGGACCGTAAGCTTTTATAGCGGCGCAACTCTTTTTGCCAGCGTCAACCTCAACTCCTCTGGCGTGGCCACGTTTTCCACCACGAATCTATCTGTCGGTGTGGATAGCCTGACGGCCGTCTATTCGGGAAACACTGCCTTCGCCACTTCGACATCGATCCCCGTCCTGGAAACCATCACCGCCGCTGTGACCAACACCACCACGACGCTCGCGGCGTCTCCCAACCCCGCCATCGCGCCGCAGACAGTTTCGCTCACCGCCACCGTCAC
>PKVZ01000009.1 GCA_003131635.1 Acidobacteriaceae bacterium | reverse complement strand
CGGCTGCCGGAATCGGCGGCCCGCATACCGCAAGCCTCGCCGCTGAAGCCGCCGAATACCACCGAATGAATCACCCCCAGGCGGGCACATGCCAGCATGGTAACCGGCAACTCGGGCACCATCGGCATATGAATGGTGACGCGATCTCCACTCTTCAGACCGCAAAAATCGCGCAGCAGGGCCGCGAATTCATTCACTCTCACATAGAGTTCGCGGTAAGTGACGGATACGGGCGCTTCGGATTCCGGTTCGGGCACAAAGATCAGCGCCGCTTTGTTTTTGTACTTGGCAAGGTGACGATCCACGCAGTTGTAAGAGGCGTTGAGCTTGCCGCCGACAAACCACTTCCAGAAGGGAGGATCGCTGGTGTCGAGGGTGGTGTGCCAATACTGGTCCCACGTCAAGAGATCGGCGTATTCGCGAAAGCATTCAGGAAAGTTTTTTTCGCTGAACCGTTCGATAACGCTGGAGTCGGTGAGGTTCGCCTGGCCGACAAACTTCGCCGAGGGATAATAGTATTCTTCCTCCCGCCAATGAACTGAGATCTGAGCTTCGGTGGCCTCACCTGCTGCCTGTGGATTCGAACCTATTTCTGCCATGTTGGGTACTCCTCAATTACTAACTATCACTTACCGATTATGACTTGATGAAGAGATCGAATTGTTGCGTTGCGCAGCATTCCCCGAGCGCTCGCCGCTCTGGCAAGTATGCGCTCGGGGAAGCGTTGACGTACAGCCTGGTGAAAGCCGCTCGACTCAACAGCGGACCGAGAATCTCGAAGCTGAATCCAGTGGAATGGGCACCGCTAGTCGGCCGCCGATGCTTTTCCTCCGGTTTCATCCCAAATGCGGTTGCCGTGGGTCTCTTTCAGCAGCAGACTTCCCACGACAAACGTTATGCCGGCCACGATCATCGGGTAATAGAGCCCGGCGTAAATATTGCCGGTTTCGGCGACTACCGCGACTCCGATCAACGGCAACAACCCGCCAAACACTCCGTTCCCGATGTGATAGGGGAGTGAAAGCGAAGTGTAGCGAATCTTCGCCGGGAAAGCCTCAATCAAGTATGCGGCGATGGGACCGTAAACCAGGCATACATAAAGAACCTGAATGAAAATCAGCAGCACCAACATGGTGGTATTCGGATTTGGAGCTTCCTTGACTGGAACCAATGCGCCGGTCGCGTCCCTGGTCAGGGCCGTAAGCGAGATAGCGCCTGTCACCTTGCTGCGGGCGGACTTTACCGTGACCACGTTGTTGCCCGCGGCCCGTTCCATGGCCTTGTAAATGGGGATGTAGGTAAGAACCGCCAGCAGGCAACCCGCCATCATGAGCTTTTTGCGTCCGATGCGGTCGGAAAGCGCGCCCACTACGGTAAAGAAAGGCATCCCGAGCAGCAGTGCGATGGCGACCACGATGTTGGCTGTCTTGACATTCACTTTCAGAATCGTCTGCATATAGAACAGAGCGTAGAACTGTCCCGTGTACCAAACCACTCCCTGCCCCGCTGTTGCTCCGAAAAGCGAAATCAGAACCAGTTTCAGATTCGCCCATTTGGTGAAGGCATCCTTGAGCGGTTGCGTGGAGGTCATGCCCGAGGCCTTGAGTTGCGCGAAGATGGGCGACTCTTTCATCTTCAGGCGGATGTAGAGTGAGATCAGCACCAGGATGATGGAGACCAGAAAGGGAATGCGCCACCCGTAAGCGGAGAAGTCTTCTTTCGACATCGAGTTTTGCGTAACCAATATCACGATCAGTGAGACGAAGAGGCCCAACGTGGCTGTGATCTGGATGAAGCTGGTGTAGAAACCGCGCTTATTGTCGGGGACGTGCTCGCCCACGTAAACTGCGGCGCCGCCATACTCTCCGCCGAGCGCCAGGCCCTGCAAGATTCGGATTAATAGCAGTACGATTGGCGCGAACCAGCCTGCCGTTGCAAACGAGGGCAACAGGCCGATGGCAAAAGTGGAAAAGCCCATAATCGAAAGCGTTACCAGAAAAGCATACTTGCGTCCTACCAGGTCGCCGATGCGGCCGAAGAACAGCGCGCCGAAAGGCCGCACCAGGAAGCCCACCGCGAAGGTCGCCAGATACGCAATGTAGGCAAATGTGTCATTGCCGGGAGGATAGAATTTGGGCCCGAGAATGGCCGCCAGGCTGCCGAAAATGTAGAAGTCGTACCACTCGATCATGGTGCCGACCGAGGAGGCCATGATCACACGCCAGATACTGTACTCCGTATTGCTGGTTCCCGGCATTTGCGCAGCAGTCGCCATAGGTTTTTCTCCGTGTACTTCAAGCAGCCGATTTTGGACCCCAGATTTTTGACAATGGACAGCGAGAACCCTAACGCACTCAACACCCACTGCTACTTCTGCAAAATTGCGCTTACCGTCAATTCCGAACCTGGCAGGACCGTTAGCTCCCGTCGCCACTCCGTGAATCCCGCCATGGAAAAGATCACAACATGCGTTCCTGTACTAACCATAATCTCGGAAGGCGTGCTGCCCACATACTTACCATCCAGATTGATGTCAGCCCCCGCCGGCGTCGAGGTGAAATTGCATTTCACCTTCTCTCCTGCTTTTTCCTGAAGACGGCTCGGCGGGGCGGCAGGCGGCGAGGCCGGGGAATTCTGCGCCGCCGGCGCTGTATGCGGGGCGAGCGCTGGAGCAGTCGCAACGGCGGCCACAGGCGCTGGTCGGCCCTCGTTAGCGTTCGACGCCGCCAGAGTGTACAACTGCTTTCGTTCCTTGCCCTTGTCATCTACGTAGAACACGGTAAGGCCGTGTTTCTCTCTTCGGGCGTCAAAGCTTTCTCCTTTAGCCAGCGGAACGCACCTGGAATATTTTGATTCGACGGTGCAACT
>PKVZ01000109.1:11754-12932 GCA_003131635.1 Acidobacteriaceae bacterium | reverse complement strand
TAGTCCAGAAACACTTCGTCCGCAATGATCGCGACTTTGTGTTCGCGGCAAAAGCTGTTCAGAGCTTCCTGCTCATGCTCATGCACGTACGAGCCAGTAGGGTTATTGGGATGAACCACAACCACTCCGCGAGTGCGCTTGGTCACAGCTTTTTCCAACGAAGGAAAATCCATCTGCCAGCCGTGATCGTAAATCAGCGGATAAGGCGCCAGCCGGACGTCCTGCAAGTCGGCGAGAAACTCAAACAGCGGATAGCTGGGCTTCGGAACCAGCAGTTCATCGCCGGGATTGCACAGCAGGCGGAACACGAAGGAATAGGCTTCACTGGTGCTGGTGGTAAGAATCAGCCGCTCGGGATCGAAGTGCCGAACCCCTGGCCGACTCCCGTAGTAAGCCGCAACTGCCGCCCGCGCGCCCGGCAAGCCAAGCGGCTGAGGATCGTAATCCATCGCCTGCGGCGAGGCCAGCGATTGCAGAATCCGCGCCTCGTCGTAGCGCAACCCCGCCCGGGTTGGATTCGAAAGCGTGAGATCGAGCACGCGCCCCCCGCTCGCTCGCACTTCTTCGAGCGCCTCTGTCAGTCGATTGCGCGTGAGCTTCCAGTTGGTGCGGTCGGAAAACATTGCGGGCTCTTACGGCTGCCAGTAGAACCCTAATTCCTGCGGCGGCGTCAGGCTCTTGGTCGCATCATATTGCCGCCGCGCCTGCCGCACTGCGACGATCTTGCTTTGAAACTCTAGGGCCAGTGCGTCGTAGCGCACCAAAACATTATCCAGCCAGAAGGAATTGTATTCTCGCAGCCATGCTTCGCGGTACATCTCACTCAACCGCGTAGTAGCATCGCGCAGATCTTCCAGCCGTGCATTAATCGCCGTAATTTCTTCCAGATCGTTCCCCACTCGCTCCGTATCAGTCGGATTCAGAAATGCGTCCCAATAGAATTGGTTGATCTCCTGCGTGAACTGAGCCTTCATGCCCAACCCATCCCAGCGCCAGGCGGCCAGGGTCATATCCGCCAGCGTGGACTGATTCGCATGCGCCTTATCGGTATTTCGGTATAGCGATTCCAGTGCGTGCTCCGCGCCCAATCGCATATCCCGGGCCGCCGGCAGAATCTTCTGCATTAACTTCGCCCCCTCCGGCGTAAACGGATCGGCCCAGAACAAATCGTCGGTCTC
>PKVZ01000109.1:0-11697 GCA_003131635.1 Acidobacteriaceae bacterium | reverse complement strand
TCCACGTGGTATTCAACATGCCCATCGCACCCAGCTTCTGGCCATCGCGCACAAAGTTGCGGATGTTCACGTAGGCAACATCCAGATTCGGCCACACCTGATTCCAGGTCTGCGCCCCCGGCGCCACAACCACGCGCAGTCCCGCATCGCGGTACGGTTTGATAATGCTCTCAAAACCCGGCTTCGCGTCATAATCCCACGGAACCGCAATCATATCTTTGGGCAAGTTGCTGAGCAGTTGCGGATACTTCAGCGCGATGTCGCCCCAGAACATCAGCTGTTTGTGATAAGGCTGAAGAATGGCGCTGACCCTCTGCATGTGCTCGATATAAATCCGCCCCAGCCCGACTTCCGCAACCCGGCTCGCAGTTTGTCCGTGCCCCAGTTCGAAAGTCTCATCCCCTCCGACATGCAGGAAGGGTCCGGGAAAAAGCGGCACCAGATCAGCGTACATAGCCTTGATGAGATCGTACGACCGCTCCTTCGTAGGCGTGAGCACATGCCCATGCGGGCGCTCCGCGACATCGGAATAGATCTCGTACTTCAAGATGTGATGGAGATGCCCGAAGGTCTGTTGTTCGGGAAGAATTGTGACGTAGAGCTGCTTGGCATAGTCCACTAGAGCGTTGATTTCCTGCGGAGTGAGCGCGGCTTCCTTCGGCGCCACCAACGGCTGGCTGGCAAAATCGAACACATGCTCCATGTAGAGGGCGAACAGATTCACCTTGTAACCCGCCAGGGTGCGGATCTGGCGCTTCATGAAATCTTCCGTCGGAATGGGACCGCGGCTGATGTCGTCCTGCACGCCGCGCCATTCCATGCTCGGCCAGTCGCGAATCGAAACCGCCGGACAGATGAGGGTCTTTCCATCAGGATGAAGCAGTTGGCGTAACGTCTGCACCCCGTAGAACAGCCCCTGCCCGGTATTGGCGGCAACAATCAGATGAGAATCATCCGAGAACAGCAGATAGCCCTGGTCTCCGATCGAATCTGCCTTCAGGCCCTTTGACGCCAGGAATTCCTTGATCCGCTGGTCTTGCAAGCGCGCCAGCACGATCGTGCTGGGTTCCTGCTTGGCTTCGGATTTTTCGCCCGTAATATTTATCTTCAGTCCGGACTCGTCGTGGATTTCCTCCGCCAGCGTTTCCGCCGCAATGCGGTCTTCCGCCTGATGTGCGAACTCCACGAGAATCCGGGTGGTCGGCTTTACTCGAAAGCTGCCGGCGTGCAGTCGCACTTCTTTTGGCTCAGGAATTAATTTCAATTGATTCTCCGGGCCAGGGGTCCCGGCAACCATCAGGGAAACTAGAACCAGCGGCACAAACGCAAGCAGCAGAGAGGCTCTTTTCATTCGAGTCCTTCGGGCAAAATGACCAACGCTACATTCTAGCGGGAACCGGCAAAACTGTGGACAAGACGTGGGCAAGACGACGTGGACAATCCCCTCCTCTCGAAATTCCTGATGTATTCTCAACTCTGTGCTGGTCGTCGAAGAATACAAGCAGCGTCTCCAGGACCGCGAACGTCGTGTCGCTCATTGCGAAGCAATTCACCTTCGGCTTGGCAGGGTTCGCTTGGCGCTGGCCCTGGTAACCGCAGCTGTAGCCTGGGAATCTCTCTGGAGGCACGCGCTCTCGCCCTGGTGGATCCTTCTGCCTCCGATCCTCTTCGTTTTCGTCGTTGCCTATCATTCACGCATCTTGCGAGCGCAGGAGATAGCCCAGCGCGGCGCATCCTTTTGCAAGAGGGGACTGGCTCGAATCGAAGACCGCTGGCCGGGTACGGGACAGGCGGGCGATCGCTTCAACGACCCTCATCACGTGTATGCCGCCGATCTCGATTTGTTTGGCAGCGGCGGATTGTTCGAACTTCTCTCCACCGCACGCACCCGCATGGGCGAGGAAACCCTGGCGCACTGGCTGCTCTCGCCTTCTGCGGTTGACCAGATCACACAGCGGCATACTGCTCTGCGCGAACTGCGCGATCAACTCGATTTCAGGGAGGATTTGGCGATCCTCGGGGAAGACGCCAGTGTGGGAGTGTATCCCGAAGCGTTGTTTGGCTGGGCTGAAGCGCCGAACCAGTTGAAACCGGCCTGGCTTCCATGGTTCGCGCCCATCTTTGTCATCGCGGCCATTGCAGGCGTTGTGGTTTGGTGGCACTGGGCAATCGCCACGCCCTTCCTGTTAACTGTTCTGATTGAAGGGATATTAACTTATCGATTGCGTAAGCCGATGGCGGAAGTTCTGCACGGCTCCGAAAAAACATTCCATGACCTGGACCTGCTTTCAGGCATCCTGGCACGATTCGAACAGCACAACTTCCGCACACCCGGCCTGCAGTCGTTGCAGCGCGAGCTTTCATCCCATGAAGTTGCAGGTGCTCAAGCCATCGCTCGCCTGAGAACGATCGTCGATCTCATCGACTCGCGCGACAACGTACTCGTGCGCATTTTGGATGTTCCTCTCCTGTACTCGGTGCAGGTGGCCTTCGCGGCCGAACGCTGGCGGCGGATTCACGGCCACGCTGTACGACGATGGCTGGCCATCATCGGAGAGATCGAAGCCCTTCTCTGTTTGGCTACCTACAGCTATGAGCATCCCGGCGATCCCTTCCCCGAGTTTGTCGAAGGCGCTGCCTGCTTCGATGCCACGCAGATCGGCCATCCACTGCTCCCAGTAAGCACTTGCGTTCCTAACCCAGTCCACCTGTCCGACACTCAGCGCGTGTTGCTGGTAAGTGGTTCGAATATGTCTGGCAAGAGCACACTGCTGCGCACGGTCGGGATCAATGCCGTGCTCGCGATGGCCGGTGCGCCCGTACGGGCCCAGCACCTTCGCATGACTCCGCTGTCCGTGGGCGCCAGCATCCGCGTGAACGACTCCTTGCAGGAGGGTAGCTCGCGCTTTTATGCGGAGATCACGCGTTTGCGCAAACTCTTTGACCTCGCGGCCGGCATCCCGCCGCTGCTGTTCCTGCTGGATGAACTCCTGCAAGGCACCAACTCAAACGATCGCCGCATTGGGGCGGAGGGCGTGGTTCGCGCTCTGCTGAATCGCGGCGCGATTGGCTTGGTGAGCACCCATGATTTGGCTTTGGCCGACATTGCCGGCTCACTCAACGGTCATCTGCACAATGTCCATTTTCAAGAAGATTTTGAAGATGGTAGGATGCACTTCGATTACACGCTGCAGGAAGGCGTGGTCACCAAGAGCAATGGGCTGGCTTTGATGAGGTCGATCGGCCTGGACGTGTGATCAACTCAGTTCCATCCCTGAGGACAAAAACTTAATGAGCGATTCCCCCACCAGTCACGCCCCCGGATGGCCCGGCATTCGTGCGCGCTGGACCTCCAGCGCTAAAACCGGCGCCGGCACCGCCTTAAACCAGCACAGCAAAGTCTGGTTCACCATCAGCCACGGCATTTTGAACGAGGTCTATTTCCCCCGCGTCGACCAGGCCTGCACCCGCGACCTCGGCTTCCTCGTCACCAACGGTCGCGACTTCTTCTCCGAAGAAAAACGCCACTGCACTTTCGAAAACACTCCCTTCGAACCGGGCATTCCCGCCTTTGAACTGACGAATACCGAGATCGACGGCCGCTACCGCATTCACAAAGAAATCCTCACCGACCCTTACCGCAACGTCGTTCTGCAGAAGGTCCGCTTCGAGCCGCTGCAAGGTCAACTCTCCGACTATCGCCTCTACGCCTTGCTTTCCCCCCACCTCGCCAACTGCGGGAGCGACAACACCGGCTGGGTCGGTGATTACAAAGGCGTGCCCATGTTCCTCGCCGAGCGCGACGGCACCGCTCTCGCCTTTGCCAGTTCGGCGCCATGGAAAAAAATGTCGGTCGGCTTCGTCGGCGCCTCCGACGGATGGCAGGACCTTTCCGCTCACTTTCAAATGCAGTGGGAATATCAGCGCGCCGAAAATGGCAACATCGCCTGCACCGGAGAAATCGATCTCGCCGCCTGCGCCGGAGAATTCATCCTCGCTCTCGGTTTCGGCTCAATCGTAACCGAGGCCGGCCAGCAAGTCCGCTCCTCCTTATTCGAAGATTACGACGAGCTTCGCCAGCACTATGTCTTCCACTGGAAGAACTGGCAAAATACATTGATCAAGCTCGATGAACCGCAACGGCCCTACGATCTCTATCGCTCCTCCACTGCCGTCCTGCGCACCCACGAATCCAAGGATTTCCTCGGCGGCATCATCGCCAGCTTATCCATCCCCTGGGGCTTCAGCAAAGGCGACGAAGATCTCGGCGGATACCACCTCATCTGGCCGCGCGACCTGGTCGAAACTGCCGGCGCCCTCGTGGCTGCGGGCGCAGTCGCTGACGCCGTAAAAGTCCTCCGCTATCTCGAATCCACGCAGGAAGCCGCCGGCAACTGGGCGCAAAATCTCTGGCTTGACGGCCGCCCCTACTGGAGCGGCGTCCAGATGGATGAGACTGCCTTCCCTATCCTGCTCGTCGATCTTCTGCGCCGCGAGGCCCCGAAAGAATTAGGCAAGCTCGAACGCTGGTGGCCGCTGGTGCGCAAGGCCGCAACTTTTATTATTCGCAACGGGCCCGTAACCCAGCAGGATCGTTGGGAAGAAGACGGTGGCTACTCTCCCTTCACCCTGGCCGCGGAAATTTCCGCGTTGCTCGCCGCCGCCGACTTCGCCGACCTGACCGGACACTCCGACGCCGCCTCCACTCTGCGCGATGTCGCCGACGCATGGAACCACAATATCGAGCGCTGGGTCTACGCCACCGGCGGTGATCTCGCCCAGCAGATCGGCGTGGAAGGCTACTACGTTCGCATCGCCCCGCCAGATACCGATACCGCCGCCTCACCCACGCAAGGTTTCGTTCCCATCAAGAACCGTCCTCCCGGCCAGGGCATGGAGCGCGCCTTTCGCATCGTCAGCCCGGATTCGCTGGCCCTGGTGCGCTTCGGATTGCGCGCCCCCAACGATCCCCGCATTCTGAACACGATCAAAGTCATCGACGCTCTGCTGAAAGTCCAACTGCCGCAGGGCCCCTGCTGGTACCGCTACAACGGCGACGGATACGGAGAACACCAGGACGGCTCGGCGTTCGACGGCAGCGGCATCGGCCGCCCCTGGCCGCTGCTCGCCGGCGAACGCGCTCACTACGAACTCGCCGCCGGTCGTCCCAAAGACGCCGAGGCCTTATTAACCATGATGGAAAACTGCACCGTCGGCCACAGCCGCCTGCTCCCCGAACAGGTCTGGGATGCCAACGATATTCCCGCGCTCGAACTCTTCCGCGGCAAACCCTCCGGCTCCGCCTGTCCCCTGGTGTGGGCCCACTCCGAATACATCAAACTTCGCCGCTCCCTGCGCGACGGCAAAATTTTCGACCAGCCTCCGCAAACCGTTCAACGATACTTAGTCGAGAAACCCACCCGCCAAATCTTCGGCTGGAGATTTAACAACAAGGCTCGCTCCGTCCCGCGTTACAAAACCCTTCGCATCGTTCTTCTAACTCCCGGCCTCGTCCACTGGAGTATCGACGGCTGGAAAACTTCACAGGATACCAACGCCCGCGACACCGGCCTCGGCACCCACATCCTCGACCTGCCCACCGCGTCACTGCCAGTCGGCGCCCAAGTCGTCTTCACCTTCTATTGGCCCCAAGAAAATCGCTGGGAAGGTACGGATTACAGCGTGAAGATAGGGACGAATTGAACGGGGATCAAATGGGCGCTAGTGGTCGGACGTCGGGACCCGAACACTATCGCTTGTGTTGATCTTTATCTGTAGCAGTTGCGGGCTCGGCGGAGCCGATCAGAGGCACGACTTTGCCATCTCCATAATCCATTGAAAGAAACTTCCCGTCGTGCACGCAGGCCATCACGTCCACGGCACGCTTTCCGTCACCGAGGGCAAAGCGCCTTAGCACGTTCCCGTTCTCCGGGCTCACCTCGTAAATGATTCCAGCGGGGTCTGCCTTGTCAGTCTCTGATTGGGCAATGACGTACAAGCTTCGATCGGCGGGGATGACGGCCTCAATCGGCTCACCCTTCGGCAGCTTGGGGCGGATTGCCCTAACCGCACCACCCTCGCCGACCTCCAGCAGCGGCCAGGTCGTTTCGTTCTGAACGACGAGGATCGAGCGGCCCTCCGGGACGAGTTCCGCCTGCGCAATGACGTGCGGGTGGGGTGCATCGGCACCGCTAACCATAGATTCAGGGACGTCGCCTTTGGGGATCTCCAGGTACTTCAGGAGCGTGCCGTCCTCTTTCAGCATCGCCAACTTCGGCGAGTGGTCCTTTTCGTCGTAGCCGAAAGCAAGAAACGTCCACAGAGAGTTACGACATTCTACGTATTTATGATCGTTAATGCGTTCCCTAACCAAACTTCGGCAAAATGCTAAAGCGGTTTTCCGTTTTTCGTAACACCCCCGGCACCGGGCTCATCCGGGTAGGCCCGGGGTAGGTAGAGCTTCTGGGCAAGGTCGCCAGGGCCGACCGATCGATTCGTGCGACGTGCGTTACGCTTCCCCGGCGTAGCACAACTCTACTACCGTGCAATCGTCGCTGAGCGGATTCCCCGCACAAAACTCCGACACTGCGGAGAATATCCCCTCGAGCGTTGGAGTCTTGGCCGCCGCCGCCTCCAGCCGGAAGTCCTCAAAGAAATCGCCCATGGCATTCTCCGCCTCAGTCACTCCATCCGTGACCAGAATAAATCGATCCCCCGATTTCATCTGGCAGCGCGCACTCTCAAACGTTGCATCCGCCAGCAATCCCACCGGAACATTCCCGTGCGGCGGCCGCATTACTTCCCCTCCGCAAACCAGCAACGGCTGCACGTGCCCGCAGTTCACATACTCCAGGTCGCCGTCCCGCCGCAGCCGCGCCAGCAGCACCGTCGCATATTTTTCTCCCACCAGCTTTTCCGTAAAGAAGTGATTTACCGCATTCACCACATCCAGCAGCGGCATGCCCGAACTCAAATGCGAATAAATCATCCCCTGCAAAGTGGACGCCAGCAGCGCCGCCGACACTCCCTTGCCGCTCACATCCGCCAGCACCACGGCAAGCCCCTCTTTCGTATTGACGGCATCGAAAAAGTCTCCGCCAATTTCCTTACAGGAAAGATTCTTACCCCGCAGTTTCGCAAACGGCACTTCCGGAATCTTCACCTGCATCAGCCGCTGCTGGATGCTCGCCGCAATCGTCAACTCCTGCTGATAGCGCCTCGACTCTTCTTCCGCCTGCACCAGCCGCGCATTCTCGATCAACGATGCGGCTTCTGTCGCGATCGCCCGCAGAATGTCATGCCCCACCCCGGAAAATTCCCGCGACGCAAACCGCGAGTCGACATACAACACTCCGGTAACTTCCGATGCCGGAGTGGCGCCCGGCGCGGGCGTTTGTTCGCGCGTTGCCTGTACCTGCCGCTTGCGCAACGGAATGCAAATCACCGTCCGCAGATCGTAGGCCACAATACTTTGCCGCCCCGCCAGATCCGCCGAGCTGCCGGTATCCGTCAACAAGAATTCCGAATTCGACCGCAGCGACTCTTCCAGCGCGGAATGCGAAATCGTTTTATCGTCCAGCAGCGACTCGCCTTTACTATTCCGCCCCGCCGCCAGCCGCAGCTTGCCTTCGTCATCTTTCAAAAACACATAACCCCGCTCGGCCCGCGTCAGCCGCAGCGTTACTTCCAGCATCGTCATCAGAATCTCATCCAGCACGCCCGCCGTGTTCAACTTGCGCGCCGCTTCCAGAAACAACGTCAACTTTTCCAGGTCGGTCGCTTCCTGCGAAATCCGGATCTCGGAGATCTGGCTGAGAAAGTCGCGCGCCGTGTTCGACGTCCCATGCGCCGGATTGAAAATCGCATACGTCGAATCGCGCGCCCCGAATTCCAGCCGGTCGTTGCGCTCCAGCTTCTGCCGTTGCACCCGTTCCCCGTTGACGAAAGTCCCATGCTTGCTGCCCTGATCCACCAGAAAAAAACCTTCTTCTTCCAGCACAATCAGCGCATGGTCACGCGACACCCGCGGATCCGCAATCACCAGATCCTTATCCACCTTGCGCCCCACGCTGAACGGAGTTCGATTGAGCACAATATTCTTCTGCTCGTTCCCCTGCACCAGCACCAGCGCCGGAAACACTCCCGACCCCGAAGACTGCGGACGCCCTATCGCATTAAGCACCATGAGATTTTTCGCCACTACCCAACAACTGGATGCCCCACTCTTGCCGCGCACTTTGCGGCAAGGGCGGAAATCTACCCGGAAATCAACCCAACAACAATACCGGCAAGAATAAGAATAATGACAGGAATCATGCCCCAACGGGAAGAGTCTTTTGCCACCCTCCACTCACACCACCAGCGACCATCCTACAAAAAGCCACAACAATCCCAAATTGATAATCAGGAAAGAGGCACACACCATCCCCAATCTCGCCTGCAAATGCCGTCGTTGAAGCAGCCCAGCCATCCCGGCAAATGCCGGAAAGATCATCAACTGATACCGCATCATGCTCTGCAACGGCGGCACCGTCTCTTTGCACAGCAGCACGATCACAGCAGCCGCGGAAAAAATAAGGTACTCGATCTTGAGCCGGCTGACGGCGGCAAGCGCGCAAACCAGAATGACGGCCATCAGATTCAACACCAGAATCGCATTAGGTGCCCGAACCAACTCCCGCAAACTCATCCCCAGCGTTGTCCATGGCGGCGCCGTCACGGTCCGCCAATATTGCGCATACGCCGTTGTCAGCCCTCCGTGACCGGTCCAATGCAAATATCCCAGAAACCCCGCCGCGCCTGCTGGGATCAACGCAACCGCCAATGACCTCGTCTTCCTCGTCCGGAAGGCCATCATGAGCAGCGGCACCACCACTACCACTCCCACCGCTTTGCTCAACGCCGCGGCCAGCCCCAATCCGGCCGCCGTTAGCCAGCGATCTCTGCCCGCCATCCACAACGACCAGATAATCAGCGCCCCTAACAGCGACTCAGGGTAGCCCGCAAAGAAAACGAAACCCGCCGGCCAGCAGCCGCACAACCACACACTCTGCGCCGCGAAACCCGGCGAATGATCTCCCATCAGCAATTCTTGCAATCCCCAGAACAAAAAAAACGCCGCTAATGTTGAAATCAGCAGAGCCGCCGCCACCGGCGGAACCAGCAGGCTCACGACCTTTATCAGACTGGGATAGAGAGGAAAGAAAACCACTGCATCCGGCCGGTCATAGCCATGAGCTGCGACGTGCAGGTACCACAGCGTATCGAAACGGTTCCACACCCCAAGCAACAAATACCTCCAACTATGGTCAGGCGGAGGCAGATTTTCGGTGAGCCCATTCGATTGCACCAGCCGCCAGTTCACCGTCTGGGTCACAGCGGCCACTGCGGCAAAAACCGAGTAAATCAGCCGCAGCAAAAGCGCCAGCATCAGCGCCCGTTGCCACGGTCTCGACCTCGGCTCACTCCGCTTCTGCTCCATCGGCAACGAATCTCCGGGTCCCCCAACCTTCAAATGGACGCCCATCTTCTTCTCAATCCACCTTGGCCAAAAGGATCCCTTGCTCTCGCCGCTCTATCCCCCGCACATCAAGAAGAATCAAAGCAAAAACGAACACCGGCAAGGCAAACGTCGCGAAGAACGGCAACTTCCAGCCGCTGATCGCCCACGCCCTTAACCCCATGTAAGACGTAAAAAATGACCCCAACAAATAAGCGCCACTCAAAAACAAACTCCCCATCCACTGCCACGCCAAAGCAAATGCCCCCGCTACATACGCAAAGCGAAGCGCCCGCGATCCCGCGGTAAACAATTTCCGGTCCCGCACCAGGGCCAGCACCGCAGGCGCCATCAGCACCTGGTTATAAGGCGCGTACATCGGTATTACCAGCACGGTCAACGCCAGCACCAGCGCAGTCGCGCGCCCAAAGCTCGCCCTATCCGCCGCCTCGCCACGCAATCTACCAAGAAAAAAAGCGCAAAAGAAAATCGCAGCCGCTACAAACACCGCAGCCACCGCCCACGGAGCCAGCAACACCGACTGGTGCTGGGTATAGCGATGATACTTTCCCATCGCCTCCACAAACATTCGCAGCCAACCCGGCAAAATAATCTCTGCGCCGCCCAGCAACAGTGCCATCGCCAATCCAAATCCAAACACCAATCGCCGCCGCGCCCGCCAGTCGCTCACCGCCCATACCAGCAGCCATGCCACCAAAGGCCATGCCAGTTGCGGTTTGATGGTTGTCAACGCCAGCAGTACTCCGCCGCTAAAACAAAATCCGCTGCCTACGCACGCCGCCGCGCACGCCATCAGCGCCGCCACCAACAAACTCAATTGCTGCAGCTTGATTCCCTGCACCGCCGGAAAGCATCCCAGCGTCAGCACAACGCAAATCGCAACTCCCAGCAACGGCAATCGCCATCGCAGCACTCGCAACCACAGCCACACGCTCGCCCCGGTCAGCCCCAGCAGCAGCCAGTGAAAGAAAATCTGCACCCCGTGAAAGGGCAGCCCGACCAACGGCGCCAGCAGAAACACCACATACACCGGATAAGCAAATCCCTGCTGGTCCTGGGGATCGTTCGGCCGCGCCGCATCCAGCGCGCGCCCGTAATATCCCTTCTGTATCTCCAGCGTCAGGTCGTCGCCATAAGGATTCCGCCCGCGCCGCAAAAGTTCGCGCGCTCCCAGCCATCGCGGATACAGATCCGACAAATTTCCCCGCGGCCGCTCGTGCGCCGCCGCATCCGCTACCTGATACCCCACCAGAATTCGATCCACGTAAAACCACATGCTCGCCGCCGCCACCGCCGCGGCAAGAAAACAAACCACGAGTTTCGCGCGTCCTTGCACGTCAGTATTTCTCCAGCTCATGCTTTAAGGAATCTCGAAACGGCCGCCCCCATGTTACAACTGTGGGGCAAAGTGCACGCGATGCGTAAGCGACTCACAATCTCTGTGCTCGTCGGCCTCGCCACCGGCACATTCTCCTTTTTCCTGATCACCCGCATGCATCAGGAGGCCGGTGACTTCCGCTGGGCCCTCCACCTCGCGCAACGCCTCGTCGCACATCAGAACCCCTACGATACTCCCCTGGAACAATATCCTCTCCCCGCCGCCTTTCCCGCCCTGCCGCTACTGCGCCTGCGCCCTGAAGTCGCCGCCGGAATTTTCTACGGAGTCAGTTCCGCTCTTCTAGCCCTCGGTCTCACGCGCAAAAATTATTCCCGCTTCCGCATCTTCCTCGCCTACCCTTTCTGGGCCGGACTCCTCACCGCGCAATGGTCCACACTCATCACTGCCAGCGCGTTCTTCCCTACGCTGCTGCCGGCAACCATGATGAAGCCCCAAGTCGGACTCCCCGTCTTCCTCACCCGACTCACCCGCCGCGGTCTTCTTTCGTGCGTCGCCATTGGCGCGCTGAGCCTCGTCGTCCTGCCGCAGTGGCCGCTACTTTGGCTCGGCCAAACGCACTATTACGAACACTTCATTCCCTTGATCGTTTTTCCCGGACCTCTTCTCTGGCTCGCATTGTTTCGTTACCGCGATCGTGATGCGTGGCTGCTCCTGCTTGCCGCAATGATGCCGCAGCGCTGGTTCTTCGACGCCTTCACCCTCTGGCTCATCCCCAAAACCCGCCGCGAAATTCTTCCTACAGTTCTCCTCAGTTGGGGCGCGGGAATCTACCGCTGGT
>PKVZ01000112.1 GCA_003131635.1 Acidobacteriaceae bacterium | reverse complement strand
CGAAGCTCTTCTACGCGATGTGGCTGCCGATTGCAGGCATGGCGCTCGTCGGGATGGGCTTCAGCTCCGCTCGCACCCGGCGGAAGAAACTGCTGGGCTTCGTAATGATCGGAATGGTTGTGGCTGCCCTTTTCCTGATGCCAGCCTGCGGCAGCAGCAGCAGTAGCACCACTCCTCCTCCTAGCGGCTGCTCGGGCTGTACGCCCGCGGGGAGCTATACCGTCACGATCACAGGCACGGACGCAAATAATCTTTCGCACTCTGTCCCCGTGACGCTAACCGTCAACTAATTCCAAACACAATCACACCGGGCCGCCTCACGCGAGGCGGCCCTTGTTTTCTGGTAATGTTTTTCCGGTACCTGCGATTGGCGCGATAGCCCACTCTAGTCTAAGATTCTTGCTTGGCACATTCTGCAAGAGGACTCAGATAAAATTGCTTTCACGGCCATCGTTTACACCGCCATCTTTTTCCCGGCTGTCATTTTTTCGGCTGTCATTTTCGCGGTTGTCCGCGGGCGGCATTCTTTCCGGTCGGCCCGGGCAGCGTTTGCGCCCTTGGAGGAATCGAAGGTAGTGAGTTCCCATCCATTCATGTTCAATATCAGCATGTCCAATACCAGCATGTTCAATGCCAGGCAGGTCTTACGCGCAGTCGTCTTCGCTCTGTTGCTCGCGCTGTTTACGGCCGGACAGGTTTCCCTGGCCTACGGTCAGGCCAGCTTTACGCTGACTACCTCAACGCTCCAACCGAGTGCGGGCGTCGATCCCGGCGGCAGCGCGACCTCGATCATCGACCTGCAGCCAGTCAACGGGTTCGACAGCTTGGTCTCATTGAGTTGTGTGGTGACGTCAACCCAGTTCACCGACAATTTGCCGGTGTGCTCCGTCAGTCCTTCGACGGCAACTCCACCCGCCAATGGGCCCTCGATCACCGTTACAACGGTTGGAGCCACAGCAGCGGGGCAGTATACGATTAACGTCACCGGCACCAGCGGCAGCGAGACGGAACCTGCCCTGCCTCTCTATCTGAACGTAGTGGATGTGCCGCAGGACTACGCGCTGACGATATCGCTGCCGATCAGCCCGGGCACGGTGACGGCGGGAAACGGGGCGGAAGCCACGGTAACCGTCACGCCCATCGCCAGCTATACGGGGAGTGTCACGCTCTCCTGCTACTCGGTCGCTCCCGTGGTGGTAGCGGCGCCGACATGCGCGTTCAGTCCCCCTACCGTCTCGGTGACCAACGGTGCTGCGCCCACTTCCGTTCTTACCATCAGCACTTTTGGAACAACTGGGACGGTTACTAAGGTCGCGACTCCGCGCATCTTTTATGCGTTGTGGCTCGCCTTTCCCGCGCTGGCGCTTATGGGAGCCGGTGCGAGCGGCAAGCGCAGGAGGACATGGCTGGGGCTGCTCTTGCTCATCACCCTGGCCAGCGGTTTCCTGTTTCTACCGTCCTGCAATACGAACAATGCCATGCTCAACAACCCCAGCGGCTTAGTCACTCCCAAGAACACCTACACGTTTACGCTGACGGGTGTAGACGCAAACGGCGTTGCGCCGAGTAACACGACTACCACAACCGCTCAGGCAACCGTCAGCCTTACGGTGAACTGACGGACCGGCGATGCACGGAGCGCCGATGCACGAAGCACGGATGCATGGTTCGGCTCGGAAATCCTCTCCGCAGTTGGCGCACGTTGCAGGTTCTCGCCACCAGCGTTTCGTTGTACTTGTCGCTTTTTCGATTGCGGCTGTATTTTGCTCACCAATTTCCGCCGCACCCGCCAAGGATAAAGGCAAGTCTGCGCCGCCCACCGTGCGCTGGAGCGAAGATCGACCGGGCTGCACGTTCTCGACCACTGAAGATGGCAAGTACCAGTACGGCCTCTGGTCGGGAGACGTTGGCATCGTCCTATCCGTGGATGCGCGCGAGGTGCAGATCATCCGTCATCGTATCGAGCCCATCTTCGGAGTGCACTTGACGATCCGTTACCGTGGAACGTCGGGCCTCGATGTGACACCCGATGAAATCACGCTGCAATTCATGAAGCATTTCAAAGTCGTCAGGGATTCCATCCATGCCGATGAATACATCCAGAAGATTCAGGCGGACGCGGACGCTCTGGACGACGAAACCAGGCGGATCGTCGCCAAGCATCCGGAGGAGAAACAGGTTCGCGAAGCGCGGCTGCAGGACTATCAGAAGTCAGTCAGTGAACTCATCGAGTTCCTCGGCAAGGACAGCCTGAAAGCGGGGCGGCTGGATGGTGGGAATCCGGAGCTGAGCGGCTGGGTGTTTTTCAATACCGATAACAAGTGGCTGGGAGGATGGAAGGCGCAAGAAGAATTCGTGTTGCGCCTGCCGCTGGAGGGGAAAATCTTCGAGTTCCCTTTCAAGCTTCCCCCCAAGGCCGGAGAACTCCTGCTGCGCAAACGGGAGTAAGCCCGCTAGGAGTAAGGCCGCTTTAGGAGGCGAGCCGACTTTTCCGATCAAGCTCCGCAGCCTGGCGCTTCACGATGTCGCGCAGCGAGACTAGCCCGCGCAACTGTTTGCCCTCCACAATGGGCAGGTGCCGGAAGCCGAACTCGTGCATGATGAAGAGGCACTCGTCCACACTCTCATCCACATTCACNNTCGCGCTCGGAGAAGATGCCGGCCAGTTCTCCGTTGCGCAGGACGGGCAAAGCGCCGATATTGTGTTCCATCATGAAGCGGGCGGCTTCCAGCACTGTGCTGGCGGCGTCGATGGAATAAACTTTGCGGTCTTTCACCAGCTCGCGGAGTGTAAGCATGAACTCCTCCTTAGGAATGTCAAGCGAGTGCAGGTAGCGCCGTCGTCGCGGCGGCCATTGCGCGCGCGTCGGATGTCCTGGGGTCAGCCGGCGGGACGCTGGCTGCAAATGCCCAAGCCCCAGAGCCCGGCCAATTCGCAGGCGGAAATTACTTTACCACACAACGGTCTCGATTAGCCGCCAATCTTGGTGGGCCGGCACACCGCCTCCGGGAGTAACCGGGAAGAAAAAGGTTGCAGGGCACGGGAAGTCACGCCGTCATAAACCTGCAACAATGGCAATTCAGTTTTGGATTACTGCAGGTGGTTCAGATGAGCCGGACTCGCGTCGGCCGCCGCACTATCCCCGCGAGGTTTGATCGACATAATGACGTACTCGCGCTCTTTGTTATCGAAACCTTCCACTCGCAACAGCATTTTATTCTTATCGAGGCGGAACTGAGCGTTCTGGCCAATCGGCAACAGTACGGAATGCCTGTCGTCTTTGGGGCGAACCCGATAGAGCACCTGGTCGGTTTGCACCAGATATTCCTGGCACAGAAGTTCGTGAGTTTTTCCCTTTTTTGCGTTTTCGTCCGTACCACATTGCACCGAATCCATCTGCAACAGCTTCGCATCCTGATAGGCTTTCAATTCTTTGGCATAAGCGGTTGAGGCTAGCAGAATGGACGTCAGCACCAGTGATCTGTAACGCATGCAATCCCCCCATTAGCGCGAAAATTCGTTCACGCGCCTACTGCGACAAAACTCGTGGCAGCAGACAATCGTCTAAGCGTTCATTGTTGCTGAATTTGCGGGTACGCGTTAGAGCACGTGGGTCATCGAACGGAAGTAACCGGCGTCGGCGAATGGAAGAAACATCGCTATCAGACAATGCGGCGGATCAGCGCTCGACTAACCCCTGCAGCGTGGAAAAAAAATCCGGGTAAGAGATTGCCGCACACTCGCTGCCGAGGATCCTGGTCTCACCCTCGGTCCGCAGCGCCGCAATGCTGAAAGCCATTGCGATGCGGTGATCGCCGAAAGATTCCAGCTCCGCGCCGTGTAGCAGTTGGCCGCCCGGGACCTTCAAGCCGTCTTCGCGCTCCTCCACTTGAGCGCCCATGGCGCGAAGATTCATGGCGATGGATGCAATGCGGTCCGACTCCTTCACACGCAGTTCCTTCGCATCCCGCACTTCGATTCCCTGCTCAGTATAAGGCGCAATCGCAGCCAGCACGGGGATCTCGTCAATCAGCGCGGACGTATCGGATCCTGCGATGGTCGCGCCCTTGAGCCGTCCGCCCTCAACTTGCAGAGTACCGACTAATTCGCCGTGGGCTTCTTCGAGCTGAGTCACAGAAATGCGTAGCCCCATCTGCACCAGGATATCGAGCAGACGCGCCCGGGTGGGGTTCATGAGCAGATTGGTGACAGATAATTTCGAGCCGGGAAAGAGCGCAGCCGCGCAAAGAAAAAACGCAGCGCTGGAAAGATCGCCGGGAACCAGCGCTTCAACGCCGTGCAAGCGCTGGCCGCCACGAATGCGCACTTCATTTCCTTTGCGCTCGAGTTGCGCACCAAACGCGCGCAGCGCGACTTCGCCATGGTCGCGCGTTCGCAGCGGTTCCTCAATGCGCGTTTCGCCCTCAGCCAAGAGGCCGGCAAAGAGCAGGCAAGTCTTTACCTGGGCACTGGCGACCGGCACCCGGTAATCGATTCCCTTAAGATTCCCACCAGTGATGCGCAGTGGCGGGCGCCCATTTTGCGACGTGATGTCTGCGCCCATAGCCCTGAGGGGCGTAATCACGCGCTCCATGGGACGGCGCGCCAGCGATTCATCTCCGGCCATTTCGCTGGTGAATTTCTGACCCGCAACGATGCCGCTCAACATGCGGATGGTCGAACCGGAATTACCGCAATCGAGGGGCTCGCTCGGGGCGCTCAACGCCGGACCGTTTCCCTGCACTTCAATCACATTCCCGGCGCCGGTTTTATGCTCCCACTTCACTCCCAGCGCGCGCAGGCAGGCGAGAGTGCTGGCGCAGTCCGCGCCGGTGGAATAGTTTTCCAATCGGGACGGCCCCTGGGCAATCGCGGCCAGCATCGCATAGCGGTGCGAAATGGATTTGTCGCCGGGCAGGCTGACACTCCCGCTCACGTTGCGCGCCGGGCGCACGATCATCTGTGATTCGTAATCCATGCCAGGAGTCGAATGGACAATCGTCAGGCTAGAATTTTTGCCTCAGCGCTGGCTTCGCGCAATACATCGGGCGGAATTTCCTTTAGCTGGAGGCCAAACTCGAACATCGGCGTTTCCACGCCGCGTCCCCAGCGCGCTACTTCCCAGTGGGCGCGCACGAACTTCACGCCGGGATGCGCCCCGAGGTCGAGTAATAACGGATACTCGCCGCGATAAAACTCCTGCGGATATGTCACCAACGGCTTCGCGTCCCATGCCGCGCCGTCCGCCGAACTGAAGATGCTGAGTTCAAAAGATTCCTGCTCAATGATGTTGGTTATTTCGAGAGTGAGCAGGAATACGCGACTGGCCGCGCCGCTCACATCCAGGGCAGGACCGTCTCCTTTGGAGCTAACGACAGTTTTTGCTGCAACTAAAACCGTATCAATCATGGCGAGAGGATTCTAACAAAGACTGCGCCTTCAGTCAGTGCGGCTGGATCATTCCGAAGGATGTGGCCCGGTGAAATCCGCGCAGCACGGCTTCTCCACGGGCTTGAACTCCATCAACTCAATTCGTGTCAGGTCGGGATCAAACACGTTCAGCTGCCACTTGCCGTCTTTTCCCATCTGAGCCTTTTCGCTCCGGTTCGGCTTCCAGCCGTGCGCTTCCAGAATGGCCTGCGCCTTCTTCATGTCGGCGACGCCGAGCGAGATATGATTCAGCACGCCCATCAGCCGCAAATCGGGATGCTCGGGATGGTTGAGCATGTATTCCAACCAATCCGTGCCGTCCGGAACTTGCATCGCGACCCAGTCGGTTTCGCCGGGCTTCATTCCTCCGTGCCAGTAGAGATGAAAGCCAAGCAAGTCGCGGTAGAAATGGTCTTCTACATCGCGGTTCTGAACCAGAAATCCAACATGAATCATGTGGCGGGAAAGGGCGGAATCGGGCACGGCTGGCACTTCGGCTTTACCTCGCTCCACGAATTCAATGCGATGGCCTTCGGGATCGATTACGGTGACGCTCATAGTATGGTCGGCGTGATTCTCGATGGCCGGCACTTTCAAGCCATTCGCGATCAAATATTCCCGCAGCGCGACAATGTTGTTGGTGGTGAAGGCCACGTGGTCCATCCGGTCGGTGGCGTTGGGATCGGGTGCGGCGCTATAGCCGACCCACTGCCGGCCGACCATGAAGCGCACAATTCCGCCGGCCTCCACCGGCGGGGCGGAAGCCAGGCCGAGCATGCCGGTATAAAGGGATTTCACTCCCTCCGGCTGAGTGGTGTAGAAGGACACGTGATCGATGCCGAGAATGCGAGGCTTGGTGACGACGCTGGTTTGCGAGTAAGCGCAAACTGCAAACACTAAGAATAAAACGAAAACTGCCACATTCTTCGCGGATTCAACGCACTCCGTATAGGTAAGCATCTTCGATATAGACCCCCCCCACTTGCGAACCGCCCAGTCGCGCTCCCTCTACCGATGCAGCCTGCCCAAATACCGACTTGAGACCCTGATACAGCGGATGCTTGGTACCAATCAGATCAATTCTCGACAGCTTGGAGGACTCGGCAGGCGCAAGCAGAGCTACCTCAGCAAGCTTCCGGTATGCGTCGCGCGCTCCAAGCTTGTCCACCATCTCGCTGGCTATCACTAAATGCCATTCGCTCTCCAATAGCCACAGCACGCCCATAACTGGGAACTGGGGGTTTGCACTCAGTTCGTGCCAAAGCTTTCTGCCAAACTCAATGTCCGCATCGCTGAGAGCAGTCTTCGTATAGGTCACTACCACCTCCGCCGTATCCATTCCAGCACGCCAGAAACCGGTTCTGTCGTCGCTGTGTAGAGAGAATTTGCTTCTCCTTCGTCAACCACCCCGTAACGTTTTTCGTCATCCCATTGCCGCACGGTGCTCCAATTGCTTGCAAATTTTACGTCCACGCTGAGTTCGTTATTCAACTGGACCCAAAGTTCCACATCCAGTCTGGCCAACTCCTCCAACTTGTGAGTATAGGCCCGGTTAATAAAACCTTTGTCCGGAAAGTCATGCTGTTGTACCGCCCGAGCTAAGCATGCTTTCAGAGCACATTCCACGCCTAGGCCAGTCAAGTAATAAGCACCCGTCCAATGCTTATGCTGAAGTAAAACTCTAGCTTCTTCGACTCGGCTATCGGCGAAACGTTGCAACGTATCCCGATTCAGACGGGCGATTGGCACTCATCCTCCAGAAGGAGACTTTCGTAGTTCGACAGAAGAATTGTACCCCGTTAACCAACAACTCCGTGCAGGAATTGCCGCACCAGCTTGCCGGCTTCTTCCGGCTGCTCCCACGCCGAGTAATGCCCGGCTTTCGGGATTACGCGCAACTG
Source organism: Acidobacteriaceae bacterium (assembly GCA_003131635.1). GTDB lineage: Bacteria > Acidobacteriota > Terriglobia > Terriglobales > Acidobacteriaceae > Sulfotelmatobacter. The sequence continues at coordinate 18,309 of PKVZ01000112.1, read as the reverse complement.
ACTATTAGGAATGTGCTGGCGCATCAGTTCCGGTTCGTTTATGCCAGTGAGCAGGTCCTCCTCTCCGGTCACCAGCAGCGTGGGTACATGGATGGTCTTCAATGTATCAACCGAGTCCGGACGCTCGGCCATGCCGCGCTGCACTTGCGCAACATCTGCGGGCGACATCTGCCTCATCATGCGCAACGCGCCCTCGACCAGATCCGGCCGCAGTTCGCGTGTGCTCTTGCCGAGCAGGCGAGGAATCATGCTCTCGAAGAACGGTTCGGTGCCGCGCTCCATCACGTCGTTGGCCGCATGCAGGCGCGCGGCGCGGGCTTCGGGAGCATCCGCNNGTGGCCGGACCTTCGCCAATGTCCGAGTCCCCGTGTCCTCGCAGATCGGGGAGAATAACGCGGTAGCGCGTGGACAACGCATTCGCCACAGGCAGCCAAAATTCGTGGTTCGCAGGAAACGGATGCAAAAGAATCACAGGAGGACCTTCGCCCAGCACGTGATAGACGATTTCCGCGTCGAGGCTCTTGATTTTCTGGAAAGCGATGGGCTGCATTCCTGCGATTTAATCACAGAGATGCGAGCGGTGTCGCGGGCTCATTATGCATTCGTCGTGCGTTGGGCGCCCACGGGCGCCATCAGTAGCAAAGGTTCCTCCGGGATGATGATCCAGGCGATGGGATAAGAGAGGAGGCCAATGCCGGTCATGAAGGATGCAATCAGCCACATCAGGCGGATCGCGGTCACGTCGATATCAAAATATTCGGCGAAGCCGAGGCAGACCCCGGCGATCTTGCGACCTTGCCGGGGACGGACTAGGCGCTTGCGGGCGACCGACGCGCCCACGCGAATGCCGCAGTAGGCACATACCGCCGCGTCGTCCTGAATTACTTTGCCACAGTAGTTGCAGTACATGGTTGAACCTCCAAAAAGCGGTCCCTACAAGACGGTACGTAATTGTAAGCCGAAAGCTCCCTTTCGCTCAGGCCTTCAGCTCGCCAGTAGAACTGGGCGTCGAGCCCGTTGCAACTACAAAAAAAACCCTAGGCGCACAAAAAAAATATGTAGACAGGTCGGTCGATGGATTACAGGCATCTCATAGTCCGCTGCTTCCAATCCACGGGAACAAAAAGTCGAGAAAAGGGGAGATATGAAACGCCACATCACATTCGTCGTTTGCCTGGTCGCCACGGTATGCACCGTGCCCTTCGCTCAGGTCGCATTCTCACAAAGTACCAGCATTGTTCAGCGCCAGTCGACCTCGCCGGTTGCGTACGCTTACGTATCCAGCAGCCCCAGCAGCAATAAGTTCCAGATCAGCGCCTACAGAGTAGCGCCTGACGGGAGGCTCACAGCCGTGGCGGGCTCACCTTTCTCTGCGGATGTGTCGTACCTGGCGGCGAACAAGAAATATCTATTCGGCACCAACGGCATTGACATCGAGTCGTTTTTCATTTCGTCCGATGGGGCACTGAAAGAGGCTGGATCGATCAACGCGCAGAAGTTCAATAGTGGGGATTGTGGTGGACCGGCCTCGCTGTTTCTCGACCATACCGGCACGGTCTTATATGACGTTGACGTGTACAGTGACTGTGCCAACAATGCGTATCAATTTTTTGCTATCGGCGGAACCACGGGCAGTCTGAATTATCTCGGAGTTAGCAGTGCGGCCAGCCCGTTGTTCGATGAGCCATTGAGTTTTATTAAGAATAATGAGTATGGATATGGATCGATCTGTTATCACTACGATCCGACCATTTTTGGGTTTGCGCGGAGCAGCGATGGGGCGGTAACCTTCACCAACTTCAGTGCACCGATTCCGGCTGGTCCGAACGGCGGATTCTACTGTCCCTTCCTGGCAACGGCAGATTCAGAGAATCACGTTGCTATCCCCCTGGTTCCACTCAACCAAAATTGGGAGCCTCAAGGCCCAACCCAGCTTGCCACTTATACAGCTGACAACTCGGGAAACCTGACGACCATGAGTACCGATTCGAACATGCCCACTACCTCGGTGACGAATAATCAGGATATGTGGATTACAGACGTTGCCATGTCACCCTCCGGCCAGCTTCTGGCAGTTGCAGGAACCGGTGGTTTACAGGTATTCCACTTCAATGGCGCGGACCCGATCACGCACTACACCGGACTGCTTACCACGGATAGCGTGAATCAGATGTTCTGGGACGACGACAACCATCTGTATGCCATTAGCCAATCCGCGGGGAAGTTGTTTGTCTTTACCGTTACTCCGACGAGGCATGGTCAAGCTCCAGGATCACCGTACACAATAACAAACCCACAGGAGATGGCAGTTCTATCGAAGTAGCGCTGGATCGCACTGGACAATGGTAGAAATGGGGCTGGAAGAATTGTCATCCCAGCCCCATTTCGCGAGCGGGATGCCAGCGCGAAACCTATGGAAGCGTATCGAGACCTATTCCCGATACGCTTCTTTCATGTACGCTCGGGCTTTCTCAGCAGGAGGAGTGCTTCCGTTTTCGGCGAGAACCGTTTGATACTTCTTCATCGCCAAGTCACGCTGCTGCAGCAGGTCATACATTTCGCCGGCAGCCAAGTTGGCTTTCTGCAGCGTCTCAATATCTGGATCGGCAGATTGGCTCACTAGTTCAAATGCGGCGGCCGCTCCGGAATGATCTTTCTGACTGCGCAGTAATTCGCCCAGGCCCCACGCCGATATCTCATAGTGCAGGGTGCCGTACTTGCCTTCGCGTCCGTTTTGCCAGACCTTGCGATAAGCGGCCGCGGCTTCTTGCAGATGGCCGCCGGAACGCAGTAGATTAGCTTCCTCGACCGGAAAAAGATAATTTCTCGGATAGCGGCCCGCAAGATCGTGCATGTAGGCGCGGGCCTCATCGTAGCGATGTTCACGGCGCAGGAACAGGGCCAGCACCACTTTGGCGTCCACGCTGTTTTCTCCGCTGCTGTCGGCCACTTCGCGCAGATATTGCAGGCCTTTTTCTTTCGTTCCGCTCAGGCCCACGATGGCGATCGCTGCTTTTACGCTCCACGGCAGGCTGCCAACCACATAGTTGTGCGCGCCGACGACCAACTTTGCGTCCAAATAGTTGGGATTCAGTTCGAGCACGCGTTCGTGATCATGGCGGGCCCCTACGGCATTGCGCAAAGCCGAAAACCAGGCGCGCTCGATCAGCGCCGTATAGAGCGAAAACTGGGCCCGGGTAACGCCGCGGGCATATAGGGCATCGACATTATTTGAATTAGCCTTGAGTTCTTGTTCCTCCAGGCTCTCGGCGCGCTCGACTAATTGTTTGATTCGCTCTTTCACTTTGGGGTCGGCGGCGCGGTGCGCCTGGCCAATGAAACTGTCGTTGGCATACTCACCGGTATTCATCGCGCCCATGCGGTAGAGCTCGCGCATCAGGATCGTGGACAGCAAGTGATTGGTGGCGGAGGGATCGTTGGGGTGACGATCCGCGATCTTTTGGAACTCCTGGATGGAGCGGTCAAAATCCATGCTGTAGAAGTGATCGAAGGCGGTATCGACCAGCGGATCCCGGGCGGAAGAACCGGCCACATCCGCCGGGGCAGCAATGCCAGCGGACGGGCGCACCTGGGCGCCAGCTTGTCGGGAGGGGACGCAGAGGCTGGCGATGAACAGCAGAAATCCGCACAACAGAATGTCGTTGGCAAACGGACTTCTCGTGAATGTTTGACTCAACTGCATCCTGGAAGTCAAAGCTTGAACCTAGTTTAACTGAACTCGTACGATGGAGGGGATGGGTAAACCAGGTTCATCAGGAAGTTTTGTGGAGAACCAAGCGGGTTAAGGGGCGAGGTGCCGAGAGTCAGAGAAGTGATGCTGATGAATACTATAATTGGGCGAATTTCTAGCTGCCTATTGGTGAAGCGACCACGGTAACTGAGGCAACTTTACGCGAGTTTGCGAGTAATAATTGCGCGAAAGCTCACGCGCCGCTCGGTCGAGAAATTGCAAGTAGCTGACAGGAAAACTTTTAAGCATGATGCATTTTGGCTATTCATTTGCGTTTATTAGGGAACGCCCCCTCCGATTTACCTATCTATGGCTGATGTAGTTCAGAATGCGCAGCAAGAATTTTGGAGACCACCCTCCGTCCTGGACCCGGCAGAGGCGGTACATCCCTCTTCCACCGCACTCGATATAGCAGAAGCGTGCAGTGGTTGCGGCAGCGAGTTTATGATCGGGGCAAAGTTTTGTCACAGCTGCGGGCTTGGCCGGTCGGTTGTCTCCACGGAGCGCGCTGCAGCCAACTCAGATGCCGGGGTGATGGCCGGCGTGTGGTCCCGAAATGTGGCATGGATGGGGGCTGTGGCAGCCTCGGCGGCAACTGCTTGGCGCAAGATTCCATTTCCGGCGTGGCTGCGCTACCTGCATTTCCATGAGATCAAGCGCTGGGTCGGGCTGCCCACGGCGTCGTTAATCGCCTTCATTATTGGTCTCGGGTGTGTCGCAGGAGCCTTGGGAGTCAGTTTCTTTTATAAGGCATCGAATCTGGCGGAATTCCAGGCAATCCAGATGTGGCGCATGGAATGGCTCATGGCCGCAACAGCTTCGTTTGTGGCGGGAATTCTTCTGAAAACGCCTTCTGACAACGATTAACCACTCCTTGACACGCAAAACTCTCCCGACTATATTTCTTCCTCCTCCCCAAGTGAGATAACTCTCACGCCTGCAGGCCTTGTGGTCTGCAAGCATTCATGTTCCCGAAGTTGGTTCTCGAAATCTGTCAGCTGCTTCCCGCCGGCCGCGCTACAGCCGTGGAGAAAACTATCTATGCGAAGCGATAAGCGTTCACTTGGAATAACTGTAATCCTGGCGATCCTCGCCGCAACCGTGTCTATAACTGCCGTGCCCGCCTCCGCGCAGGAAGCGGTGATTCATAGCTTCAACAACAACGGCAAGGACGCCGCGGATCCCGTCGCCAGCCTCGTCGCCGATTCCAACGGTAACCTCTACGGCACAACTAACGAGGGTGGCGCCTATGGATACGGAACTGTCTTTGAGTTGTCCCCCAAAACCGGCGGCGGCTGGACCAGCAAGATTCTGCACAATTTCAACAACAACAATATCGACGGATACAATCCCGAGGCCAGCCTGATCTTCGATGCCTCGGGCAATCTCTACGGCACCACAGTGAACGGCGGCGACTATCTTTACGGGACTGCGTTCGAGCTATCGCCCAGCGCCGGCAATTGGACCGAGCAGATCCTGCACGGCTTCGGCCCCGACACCACCAGCGACGGATGGTTTCCGCAGGCAAGCCTGGTCTTCGATTCTGCCGGCAATCTCTACGGTACCGCGCCCGCCGGGGGTATCCACGGTGGCGGGACCGTCTTCGAGCTAACGCCCGGAACCGGTGGAGCTTGGACAGAAACGACGCTGCACAGCTTCAAATACAACCAGAATTCCGACGGCTCTGTTCCCTTGTCCGGCGTACTCCTCGGAAGCTCCGGCAACCTCTACGGCACCACCTATACCGGAGGCACCTATGGCGGAGGCACGGTGTTCGAGGTTTCGCCCGAAGCGGGCGGAGCCTGGACCGAAGCGTTGCTGTATGACTTCAAAAACGACAACATCAGCAAGGACGCCAACGTTCCTTACGCTGGCCTCATCTCGGATGCCGCGGGCAACCTGTATGGTACCGGCTCCTCTGGCGGCCAGTTCAACTACGGAGCGGTATTCGAGTTGTCACCCAATGGCGGTGGTGGCTGGACCGAGACTGTGCTGCACAGCTTCGCCAACAACGGCAAGGACGGAAATACTCCCCAGGCGGGCCTGATCTTCGACGCTGCCGGAAACCTCTACGGCACAACTTTCAGTGGTGGCGCCTACAATTTCGGCACCGCGTTCGAGTTGTCTCCCAAAGCCGGCGGGGGCTGGACCGAGCGGGTTCTTCACAGCTTCAACAACAACGGCAAGGACGGCTACAATCCCTCAGCCGGCTTGATCTTCGGACCGAACGGAAAGCTCTTTGGCAGCACTGGCGTCGGCGGCGCTTTCGGTGGCGGCGCGGTCTTCGAGATCACGCCGTAAAGGTCGCGTCGGCAACCACAACCACTGTCGGACCAAAACCACCAGCTACCGCCCAGCTTGCATCTTGGTGGCCAGGAGGAATATTTATGCGAAGCAAGAATCCTTCCTTGGGATTGACCTTGGTATTGGCACTGTTTGCTGGTGCCGCGCTAATCTCGGCCCCGCGCGCCGGTGCTCAGACAGAGGCGGAAGCGGAACCGTGTTTGAGATCACACTCTAAGCGGAGCTGTACGAATAACTTCAGATACTCTTAGGATTCACTGCTTCCTGAGCCCGCAGCCCGCCTCTGTTGATTCATTCGGTAGAGATGATGGACGGGCCCGGTGCCTCGACCCAGAGGATGGCCCGCCGCGATTGCTGCTGTAACGTAGGTCTTGGCGAGCAAGGCCGCCTCGGGCAGTCCGCGATCCAGCGCAAGGTGGCAGGCCATGGCCGTGGCAAAGGCGCAGCCCGTGCCATGGGTAGAGTTCGAGCGCTGCCGTTCTGCCTTGAAAACTTCCTGCTCGATCCCTCGTCTGGTCGTAAAGCTCAGTAAATCAATAGCTTTTTCCAGGTGACCACCTGTCACTACCACTGCGGTCGCGCCCATCTCATGCAGCTTGGCAGCAGCGGCGCGCATTTCGTCGAGATTTGTCACCTTTAATCCGGTCAGCGCAGCAGCCTCGTCCACGTTTGGAGTGAGCACGTCGGCGAGGGGGATGAGCTTCTCGATCAGCAACTTGGTGCCGGCGGCGTCCAGTAGGTCGGCACCGGAGGATGACTTTAGGATCGGATCAAGAACTACATTAAGTAGTTTGGCTTTCCCCGAGCGCTGGCCGAGGAAGTCAGCTACCGCACGGACCACCTTGGCCGTGCCGAGCATCCCGATGTGAACGGCAGCAATCGGAAGGTCAGCGGTCAATTCCTGCAGGATTTCCGTTATCAGGCTGGGATCGACAGCCTCGACCCGCCGGACGCCTGCGGTTGACTGGACTGTCATGGCCGTAATGCAGGCCACGCCGTAGCAGCCGTGGGCGGCAATGGTCTTGATATCGGCGGTGACGCCCGCTCCCGAGGAGGGGTCGAAACCGGCAATGGTCAGTACGACTGGTGGTGTCTCAGCCATAATCGGAGAACTTTACTTCTGAAAATGCTGGAACGTTGGGCGGCTCGCGACCTCCGGCCATCCCAAAACGCGGCCCGGTTTAGCTCCTGCAATCGAAAAAAATCGTCGCAGCCCTAAGCAACCTTGTACCTAAAATGCTGGCAATAAACAACTTATAAAGATATTTCCCGTAAACCACTGATTCGAATGGAGATGAAAATAGTTCGCCATCTGCGGCATTTTCCCTAGTTATCAGTTGATAAACATTTAAGCCCATTGTTTTGATAGATATGATTCATTTATCTCATGATTAACAACAAGTTACGTAAGATATCGATTACTAGGAGATCACTATAGACCACCTACTTTCGGGTTGACAAGAGCTTGCCTGCACCCTACCATTTACAAACCGTTAACGGAGTGCCTAGCTAGGACGACTTTAGAGATGCGAGGAGAACTGAATGCGAGGACGTATAGCTCATGGACTGATGATCGGCTTGCTGGTCGTCGGGCTGGGAGCGGCTCAGGGACCGAACAACTCGGAGGCCAGTTCAGCTCCAAGTAGATCCGCCCAAATCAAACCCGAAATCCGCAAACAGGCTGGCAAGACTAAACCGTACCAGGTTGGAACAGCTTCTTGGTATGGCGAGTATTTCGACGGCAAACCGACCGCCAGCGGCGAAGATTACGACATGTACGATATGACCGCAGCTCACCCCACGCTTCCCTTGGGAAGCTACGTTCGGGTGACCAACCTGCGCAACGGACGCGCGGTGGTAGTAAAAGTGAACGACCGAGGTCCGATCATAGAGGGTCGCATAATCGACCTATCCTATGGTGCGGCTCAGGCTCTGCAGTTTCAACAGCGCGGCTTGCAGAGAGTCAGACTCGACCTGGTGAAGAGGGGTACATCCCAGCACCGGCCAGTCTACCAAACCATTGCTACCAACCACCCTATGGCGAAATTCCACTAGACGCCTTACACTGCTAGGGATGCAGACTACTCTGCCCCATCTGATCCCTGGCAGCGATCTGAGTGACTGCGCTTCCCCCAAAGCTGCTTCGCGAGACGCCGATTCGCCGGTTTCCGATTCTCTAAGAAACGACCCGCGGCAGAAACTCATTGTGGCGCTGGATGTTTCCACGGCGACTGCCGCGCACAAAATCGTGGCGGCCATCGGAGACTCGGCGTCTATCTATAAAGTCGGAATGCAGCTTTACACCGCTGAAGGTCCGCAACTGGTGCGGGACTTGGTGGCGTCGGGCCGGCGGGTCTTTCTCGATCTCAAATATCACGACATTCCCACGACAGTGGCGGCGGCGGTGCACGAAGCGGCTCAACTCGGGGTAAGCATGTTGACCGTGCATGCCTCCGGCAGCGGCAAGATGCTGCATGCTGCCGTAGACTCCGCGCGCGCCACGAATCCCGCGCTGATCGTGTTGGGCGTAACCGTGCTGACCAGCCTCGACGAAAATGATTTGGAGAAGATCGGCATTCGAGACACGGTGCAGGACGAAGTCTTGCGTCTGGCCGCGCTGGCCCTCGCCAATGGATGCCAGGGGATCGTGACCTCCGCGCGTGAAGCCTCGCGCCTGCGCGCGGAATTAGGACACGACTTTGCTATCATCACTCCCGGCGTGCGCCCTGCCGGCGCCGGCCACGGAGATCAAGTCCGCGTAGTCACGCCCGCCGAAGCGATCGCTGCCGGTGCAAGCCACATCGTCGTGGGACGGCCTATCACGGAAGCTGCCGATCCGGCGGCGGAGGCGCGGGCGATTCTAGCGCAGATTGGCTAGTAGCATTGCATTTTCGCTATATAATTACGCGCCATGGTAGTCACGTACAAGCAGGTGTTAGTTCCCAGTTGACCATCTATTCTGACCATGGTCCAATAGGTCAATGAAGGAAATCGCTATTTCCGAATTCAAGGCCAAGTGCCTTTCCCTACTCGATCAGGTGCAGAAGACGAAGAAACCAATCCGGGTCACGCGCTTCGGAAAGCCGATCGCGGAAGTTATACCCGTCGCGGCCAAACCGGCAGAGGCGGCCTGGTTCGGCTCGATGAAAGGCAAGATAGAGATTCTCGGCGATATTATTTCCCCGGCAAATGACGAAAACGAGTGGGAGGTGTTGCGCGATTGAGATTGCTTCTGGATACTCACATCTGGATCCGGAGCCTGCAGGCTTCCAATCGCCTCGGCAAGAGAACTGCACAAGAAATTAAGAGTCCAGAGAACGAGCGTTGGCTTTCTCCGGTTAGCACCTGGGAGGCGCTGACCTTGAACGCAAAGGGGAGGATTCGCCTGCCGGATGACATTTCGGCTTGGGTTGCGCAATCGACGGCCGATTTTTTGGAGGCGCCCTTGACCCACGAGATCGCATTGGCCGCTCGTCGATTGGCTTGGACCCAAAACGATCCCGCAGACAGATTCCTAGCCGCTACCGCTCAACTGCTGCGCCTGACCCTTGTAACCGCAGACGCTAATCTGCTCGGTCTGGGAGACATTTCGACACTGGGGAATCGCTAGTCGATCCCATCACTTCAGCAGACTCCTCAGCACGGCTACCTCCGCCGCAATACCGGTATGGAGCGCCGGATCCACATCCGGTGCGAAAAGCGAAGAGTGGTTCGAAGGCAGCAGCGTCCCACTAGCTTTCGCTTGCGCGTACTTCTCCGGGTCCGCTCCCCCCAGGCTAAAATAAAATCCCGGAATTCCCTGCTCCACGAAGTAAGAAAAATCCTCGGAGCCGGTAATTGGCTCCTGACTTACAACCTCGCCTTTTCCTAGCGCCGACTCCAGCACGCCGCGCATGCGCTGCGCCAATGCGGGATCGTTGTAAACCAGGTCCGTACCTTCCAGGCGATCGATTGCCGGCGGCCGCGGCGCGCCCGCGGCTTCGGCCTCGGCATTCGTAATTCGCGTGATCGCCGCCAGCACCTGCTTGCGAACCTCCGGTTTATTGGTGCGCACGGTCAACCCCATCTCCGCCTGATCGGGAATGATGTTGTTCTTGGTTCCAGCCAGAATGTAGCCCACGGTGACGACCGCCATCTCCTGCGGCTTCACTTCGCGCGAAGCAATGGTCTGCAACGCGAGAATAGTTCGGGCAGCGATCACAATGGGATCGATCGCCGTGTGCGGCGCCGAGCCGTGTCCGCCTTTGCCATAGATCGTAATGCGCAGCGAGTCGGCGTTGGTGTTGAAAACCCCAGGGGTGATCCCCACCTCCCCCGCGGGAAGTATGTTGCCCACGTGTAGGGCCACAGCCACGTCAGGCCTGGGAAAGCGCGTTAGCAAGCCGTCTTCGAGCATCGCCTTGGCGCCGCCAATGGTCTCCTCGGCGGGCTGGCCGATCAGCATCAGGGCCCCATGCCAGGTGTCTTTGCTGTGCGCCATGATTGCGGCCGTCCCCAGGATGGACGCCATGTGGAGATCGTGCCCGCAGGCGTGCATCACGGGCACATCGCGCCCGGCATCGTCTTTAGCGCGAACTTTGCTGGCATAAGAAAGTCCGGTCTTCTCTTCCACCGGCAGCGCATCAAGTTCGGTGCGCAGCATCACGGTCGGTCCCGCGCCGTTTTTCAGGATGGCGACAATCCCCGTACCACCGACGTGTTCAGTCACGTCGTATCCCAGGCTGCGCAAGCGCCCAGCCAGCTTCGCCGCGGTTTGGATTTCGTGTGTAGAGAGTTCCGGATTCTGATGCAGATCGAGATACAGCGCGTGCGCGTCGGGATAGACGGCCTCGACTTCTTTTGAAGTGGAAGTTTGGGCGCAGCCCGAAGCAACCAAAGACGCAAGCAGCAACAGTTTTGCCAGTTTCATAGTTCACGGATCATAGCTGGCCCCGGGCCGGGCTGCAATTGGTTGCCGGAAATTTTCGGGTTGCCGCGAGTTCCGAAAGCCGCAACACGACAAAAATTGACGTTTTCAAATCCCCGTTTTACACCGCGCGAGCGGGTGTACAATCGTCGTAGAAAGCACTGGTTTGCGTCCTTCGTTTGCAAGCTTGAGGTGCTAATGAACGTCCACATCAGTTACCGTCTTCATAAAACTCCCGCCGTAGAAAAAGATATCCACCATCAAATCGAAAAACTGCGAAAACGCCTTCAGGTCTTTCGCCCGGAATTGGTCCATCTGAAAGGCATGGTGGAGGAGATCTCTGCGCGCGAGGGCACCAGCGTCTCGCTGAATTTGCGTCTGCCTTCCGGACAGATGGCGGTACAATCGAAGGCCGCAACCGCCGCCGCCGCGGTGAAGACTGCCTTCGAGGATCTGCTGCAACAGGTCAATAAACACAAAGAACTGTTGCGCTCCACCCACAAGTGGACGCGCCGCCGGCACGACAGTCCCGCCCGCAAGAATGCTTCCGTGCCTTTCGAGGAGACGCTGGCAGTAGTGTTTCCCACGATAGTCTCGGCGGAGGACGTCCGCTCTTACGTCAACGTAAATCTTTCCCGTCTCGAACGTTTTGTGGAACGCGAAATTTATTTCCGCGAGACTGCCGAGCAGGTGGTGCGCGATTCGATCAGCATCGAAGAGGTGATTGACGAAACCATCGCCGCCGCGCTGGGAGATGATGAAGGAAACCCGGGCCGCGAAAAGCCGGAGCGGCTCGCGCTCGAGCCCTGGCTTTACCGCCTCGCGCTCGATGCGCTCGATCGACTGTCCCGTCCCGAAGGAACCAACGGCGGTGCGGTGCGCCTGGAAGAATCCGCGCGCAAACAAAATGTCAAGGCCAGCGACGAGCCAGAACTGCAATTCCACCAGCCCGACGAAGCCATCACCGAAGAAACCATCATCGCCGACGGACGCGTTTCCACACCGGAGCAGATCGTCGGCTCCCACGAAATGATGCGCCTCATCGCCTCCGCTCTGCGCGATGTGGGCCGGGACCATCGCGAAGCTTTCATCCTACATGCCATCGAAGGCTTCGGGGTCGACGAGATCTCCGCCATCACCGGCATTCCGCCGGACCGCGTTTTGAGTTCCATTTCTGCCGCGCGCGATCACCTGCGCAAATCGCCTCAATTTGTCGGCCAGTTCAAAGGACGGTTCGCGAAGACCGGGATCGCATAAATCCAATTCCAGAGAAAGGCACAAGGGACCTCATGATTACTCGCGAACAGATTCAGGAATTAGCGCAATTTGAAGATCAGAGGAACAGCGCTCTGAGCTTCTATTTTCAACCTGCGGCTCCGCGCAACAAAGCCCACAAGGAGGAAGCCATCCTCACCAAGGATCTGGCGCGCGAAGCTCTGCGCAAACTGGAAAGCAAGGGTTCCGAGGGTAACAACAGGGCTAAGAATGACTCGGCGCGCGCCGATCTCGATCGCATCGTGCGCCTCTCGTACGACCTGCGCGGCAATGGCGCACATGCCAAGGCCATCTTCGCCTGCTCTGCGCAAGGCTTTTGGCGCGAGTATGATCTGCCCGCACAATTGAGCGCCACGCAGCTTCTCGTCGACCGGCACTTTCACCTGAAGCCTCTGGCACACCTGCTGGGCGCCTTCCCCGGCCTGGGCGTCGTTCTTGTGGATCGTCATCGCGCCCGTTTGTTCGATCTTCGTCTTGGCGAATTGACCGAGCGCGAAGGATTTTTTCATCCCCTCTCCCGGCGAGGCCGCGGCGATGGGTTCGCCGGATATGACGGAGGCCATGCCCAGCGCCGCGTCGCCGACGAGGCCCGCCAGCATTTCAAATTCGTCGCCGACTTTATTAAAGAAGCCTTGGAAAAAGGCATGTTTGAACACTGGATTCTGGGCTGTCAGGAAACTCACTGGTCGCAATTCGCACCGCAACTGCATCCCGAAGCCGCGCAGAAACTGCTGGGCCGTTTTTCCGCCGAGGTGGCCCACGTCAGCCGCGATGAAATCCACACTCAAGCCGAACGCATTTTCGCCGACTGGCAACAGCGCCGCTCGGCCGAAACGGTTCGCGAAACCCTCAGCCAGGCCCGCAGCAACGGCCGCGGCGTTACCGGCCTGCGCCGCGTTCTTCGTTCCCTTGAAATGGGCGAAATACAAACCTTGCTGATCGGCGATAACTACGTCGCGCAAGCCGTCGAGTGTACCGGTTGCGGCCACCTCGACGCTCACCTGGTAAGCTTCTGTCCGGTCTGCGGACGCGAAACCCGCGAGGTGGTCGACGTCGCCGAAGCGATCCTGCCCTGGGTGATCCGCCACAACATCGAACTCTTCTATGTGAAGGACGATCCCGAATTCGACAACGTCGGCAACATCGCCGCCCTCCTGCGCTTCCGCTCCGCCCTGAACAACAACGACAAAGTTCAGCCCATCAACGAAGGCCGGGCGAATTCATCTCTAGGCCGTCAACCCGGCTTGGTCGGCCGCTATCGCGGCTTGGCCAGCGGCTAATTGTGAAACATGCTCCGGCGCAGATTGACGAGGCTCATTGCTTTGGCAAGCACTGCCGCGCTGGAATAATGCGTCATATCCAGCAGCGTCCAATTCAAAAGTGGAAAATCAGATCGCTGGCTACGGTGAGTTGATTTTGATGTTGCTCGTTGTCGTAGGCTTTCCTGTCCCAGGCGCGCTCGAAACGCAATTCCGGACGAAGCTGGACTGTGGTGCCGAACCAATGGCACCACATGATTGTGTTCTCGGAATATTTGGTGGCGTAGCCGGTGCGCTGGCCTTTCTTGTCGTCAAGAAAGTCGCTGCGGAAGGAGAGAAAGTTGTGGACTGAAAGTTGTTTCTGCAAAAAATTCACTACGGCGTACTCGGGAGCGGTGCAACGCTGCTCTCCGGGCAGGCAATAAGCAGGATTGGCGCCGGTTTCCGGTTTGATTGTTCCTCCGACTGCGGGGACGTCGCGCTCGTACATATACCAGGATTCGGTTGCCATGTGTACCGTCTTCGAGAACTTGTGATACCAGGTGGTGTCGTACTGCTGCAGATTGTTGTAGGCGTACTTGCCGTTGTTGATTCCGTTGGCGCAGAGGTAGAGATTGTCGTTGACGGACTTCGTTGTGTAACTGACGCAGGCGGTGCCGGAAGGCTTGGCGTCGGGGGTCCACGGGGCGATGTCGTGGCCGTCGGTGATGCCGAGCTGGACTAGCCACAGGTCGTTGAGCTTAACGGTGGCGATCAGGCCTGTGTCGGTGAATGGATCGATCGCATAAAGCAGCGAGTGGCTGAAGATGTAGTTGTTGGGCGCGAGTTGGGCTTCGATTCCGGGGACGGAGATGAAGCGGCCCAGCCTGAGATTCATTCCTTGCGCAACTTGTGGAATGTAGATGTCGACGTACTCAAGCGTGGGGTCGAAGCCGTATTCGTGGTGATCGTTTAGCAACTGGCTGGCGCCGTATCCTTTCGCTGTGGTGAAGCGATAATCGGTGCCGTAGAGGGCGGTGAGGTGGTAGCCCCAGTCGATGCGATCGCGCTGGACGGAATCGGGCAGGCGCTCGGCGTAGAGAACGATCTGATTCATTTCCAAACGATTGGCGTAGACATCGTTGGCCTCGGGCGCGTTGCTGTGGGCGGAAGTGCTGAAGTTTAGCGTGGGATCGATCCAGCCGTAGACTTTGGTACGGCTACGGGCTTGATTGATGGCGGTCATCAGTGGATAACTGTTCGTGTCCGGCTCGCCGATTACGGGCGAACCACCGTAGGACCAATCTGAATTTGGAAATGGCGGAGAGTCGAGTGGGGATGGAAGGCCGCGGCGAGGTGGAGCGGGCGAGGATGTGGTTGTGGTGGCAGGCGACCAGTCTTGGCGGTAGAAGTCGGCCCAGCGGGCGAAGAAATTCTTCTTTTCTGGCGTGGTTGGGGTGGGAGCGTTGGGTGGGGCGGGATTGTTATCTGGCTGTTGGGCTTGAGAACAATTGCACGATAAGAACAGGAGCGATGTGAACAGAAGCAGGAAAGGTCGGGAGCGAGAGAAATTATCTTGTGGACGCATGAAATAGAGAGCTACTTCAGTTTACAGGGTCGCTTGAGGATGGCTGTTCCTTTAGGAGTTTCGGTTGGTTCTAGATAGAGCGATGATTCCGGCTATGGCAGGGGGCTGGTTATGAGAGACGTGGGGAGGATTTTTCGCCCAACTACGAGGGTCTCGACCTAAGGTTGTAGTGTTCCACCGAACGTTTCTCGGGCAAGGACCTGTCAACGTACCGATAAAGGCGAGAACCTGAGTGTTCAGTTTTGATCAGACGAAAGCAGAATCTAGCCCTATGATCGCTGCATGGGTGACCTTGATGCCCTATGTTTTCGACTGGAGGCGCTATGTTAGGTATGGGTGTGGTAGGAACAGTTATTGTGATTCTGGTGATTGTGTGGCTCGTGCGTCGCGCGTGAAGCGAAGCCTATCGTCTTTGCCTACGGGATTGTTGAAACAGGATCAGCGTTTCCACTCATTGAGAACGGCCCGACCCGTCAATGAGTAAATGGCGGTTGCTTCGGGATTAGGCATGACCGAGACCGATGGCGACGCTGGCCGCATTCTACGAACCGTAGTTGGCCACAACCCTTGCCACCTTCCCCGTTGCTGACAGTTCCATGAATTCTGCTGTGCGCGTTCCCTTTTGGTTTGTGTAGTAGAGCACCACACTGTTTAGGCCGCACAGCACGTCGGTGAGTTGAAAGTGAAGTTGCGGGTAGGCTTCGAGGCCTCGTTGAAAGTAGGCGCGGAGGCTGGCGTTGCCGACGACCTTGCCGTCAGGTATTCCCAATAGCTGGGCGGCAACTGGCGAAGTTAACTCGACAGTGTCTTCATAGTGCGTCATGATCAAATCCAAGTCATGAGCGTTCCAGGCTGCGACCCAATGGTCGGCCAGGTTTTGAGCTTCGTCTTTCGTCAATGATGGTTCTCCGCGCGAGGATTTGTTCTTTGAGTTGATTCTATAGGCGGCGGTCCGGAAAGAGCAGGACTCGCCGTTCTTACCTGCATTCCGCTAAAAGTACGCGACGAACCGGACTCCAAAGTAGCGGATCTGCTCTGGAAACAATGAGTTGCGCGTCGAAGCGGAGG
This sequence comes from Acidobacteriaceae bacterium, assembly GCA_003131635.1. GTDB lineage: Bacteria > Acidobacteriota > Terriglobia > Terriglobales > Acidobacteriaceae > Sulfotelmatobacter. The sequence continues at coordinate 2,179 of PKVZ01000112.1, read as the reverse complement.
GCCACTGAAGTGCACCTATCTAACGCGAGTGAGACGTCTTCTCCTCTTTCAGGTTTCCTGAAACTAAGTCAGCCCATCTGAAGTTCTCTTCTTCTTAGCGACCACAACCCTTAGGAGGTTGCTTATATGTTTGCACGCAATGTCTCTTTCCATCTGAAGTCGAATATGCTGTCGGATTACACGCGAACTTTTGAAAAAGATGTCCTGCCCTTGCTCCGTAAGCAGAATGGCTTCAAGGACGAAATCGCTTTCGCCGGTCAAGGCGGAATTGATGTGACCGCGATCAGTCTGTGGGAAAACAAGAAAGATGCCGACAACTACAACACCAATACCTATCCGCAAGTGTTGAAGACGCTGGCCAGATTTATCGAGGGAACGCCCCAGGTTCACACCTTTGACGTTGTCACCTCGACCATCCAGCAGCACGAACTCGTTACCGCGTAAGAAACACTCTGAGTTGGTTCGGCACGAGGAGGCGGAGTTACTTCCGGCTTCTCGTGCCACCAAACGGGATGCGCTCGAAATCCCGCCGGGAGCGGCGCATTGGGGGCCGATGTCGCGTTAAGAAAAAGTCATTCGAGAGTGCTACGGTGTGCGCTTGAGTACCAGATTCAGACTCGTTCCGCCTTGCTTCCAAACACCCGTAATTCCTGAGCCATCATTCGGCCCAAGAGAAACAGCGGGGTGGTGGATTAATCGGTGCTAAAGTTGTTGAATGCCCACTCCTCCGGAAGTCCTTTTTGATCGTTATATTCGGAATTACCTCCCGCTCGCTATGCGTGAGTCTTACAAAGGTAGGTTAGATTTAGATATAGATCTCCTCTCAAAATATCCAGAAATGCGAGACATCCTAGTCGCTGCTCAAGAAGCGTTTCAACTGAAGCTTCGCGACACCCCGGAACGGCCTGGAGAAGTACCGTACCAACCGATCCACTTAGATTTTATTGACTCGGCTGACGTTAATGCGATGGCATTTCGATATGAGGGATTTTCTTTTATTGGAATTACTTTTGGGCTGGTGGTAAACCTTTTAAAAACCTGCATCCAGCTCGCTGATTCAGAGTACGTCTCCAAGGGTTTTCTAGCTGGGATTTCAGAACCCGCGAAACGGATGCACATTGTCCGTCTTTGCCAAAGTATTCAGCTTAATTTTGTCATATGGCACGAGTTTACACACATCATTCATGGGCACGTGGATCCAAGTTTTGGGGACGAGATCGGGAACGAGACGCAAGGCAGTATTGAATGTCAGGCCCAAGAGGTTGACGCTGACTCATACGCCACGTGGGTGATCCTCAACGGTATGTTGCAAGACCCCAGTCGCCAGCAGAGCGCAAACTTCTTTGGTCTGCAGTCGGCCCCACGGGAACTCCAAGACCTAACCTTCTTCGCAGCCTTCGTTCTGTCCGTTGGTTCTTACTTTTACCTGCGTCCGCCAGCCATCATGCATGAGGTTGACGTCTACAATCGCTCGCATCCACCCCAGGTCGCGAGGATGCATTTTGTTATGGATATGGCTGCGAGGTTGACCGCAGATCGCCAACATATTGTTTCAAGAATGAATCTCGATAGATTCCGTGCGTTTATGGGAACGATAGCGACTGCAATACACGGAGCGGAAGGCTTAGGCAATTGGGACGCTCAAAACGCTTTCTTTCAATCAGAAAAAGGTATTAAGTACCTGGAGACTCTCACGGGAGCTTTCAACAACGTCAGATCCTCGCTGTCTCCAAAGACAGAGACCGCTTAACCCGTGTCGCCCTCATTTCGCATAGCCCCCCCGCCTGCCACGGTAACCCTTACTCTCATTCGCTGGAACGTCGCCGGAACATTCTTGCATGACTGACGAAATCAGGCGATAGCGCTCGTAATCCGGGCTTGGCAACTCCCCAAGCGCAATTTCAGTTTCTAGTACGGCCCGATAATCCCCGCTATGGCTCTAGAAGCGGGCGCCGGCTCCACACTCGCGTCTTTCGTATCCAGTACATCGAGGTATTTCAATCCGGATCCGGTGTTGAAGAGAACCACGATATCTTCCTCACCAAAGAAGTTGCTGGCCAGAAGTTTTTGGTAGGCGACCAGGCTGGCTGCGCCTTCGGGGGCGGCGAAGATGCCTTCGACTTGGGCCCAGTGGCGAGTGGCAGTGAGGATTTCCGCGTCGGTGGCGGCGAGGGCAAGG
>PKVZ01000107.1:7040-15461 GCA_003131635.1 Acidobacteriaceae bacterium | reverse complement strand
GTCGTCGGCAGCGCCAGTGCCTGGCCGATGATTTGTTCTCGTTGGTTGCGGGCGAAGCGCGTAAAGTCGGGAATGTTCAGAGAAACTGTCGCCCAAAAGCCCACTGTTCCATTCAGCGCGGGAATCAGAAACTTCAGGAAATCTTTGAAGTTCGTGAATCGTGATGGCGCAGCTAACATGGGACCGAAGCCGCCGGCGCCGTGATAAGCCCATGCTAGAAGCAGCAATCCGACCGCCAGAAGTACCGGTGCGCTGATCCCTTGCAGAATTCGGATGTATTCGATTCCCATGAGAATGACTGCGAGATTGATCAGCCAGAAAAGAAGAAAGCAAACGGCCGTCGAGTAAGGAAAGTATTTCCATGCCGGCGCGAGAGTCGCTACCAGTGTGCTGATCGCTTCGCCGCCGATCCAGGTCTGAATGCCGAACCATCCGCAGGCCACCAGCGCACGCAATACTGCGGCCACGTTAGCGCCTAACACTCCAAACGATGCGCGTGCCAATACCGGGAAAGGTACACCGTACTTGGCGCCGGGGTGCGAGTTCAGCAGCATCGGAGCCAGGACGATGACGTTGCCGAGAAAAATTGTCATCACTGCCTGCTTCCAGTTCATCCCACCCTGGATCAAACTGGCCGCGAGCATGTAGGTGAGGATGTTCACCGACATCGAAATCCACAGCGCGGCGAAGTTATACGTGCCCCAGTGCCGGCGGTCGGCTGACGCGGGGGCGAGGTCAGCATTGTAGAGAGAGCTGAATTCGATTCGCGATCGAGAATGCGAGACTTCAGGCGTGGTCATGGATTTCGATCAGAAAATAAAAACGTCGTATCGATGAATCTCGGTAACCTGCGTTTCAGTCCGCGGCCGCAACCTCTCCCGTTTGAGCGGTGATTGGCCCATAGCTTTCGGGCCGGCGGTCGCGGAAGAACTGCCAGACTTTACGGACTTCTGCGATCATGTCCAAATCGAGATCCGCCACTACGACTTCGTCTTTGTCACGGCTGGCCTGGGCAATAATTTTGCCACGTGGATTGCAGAAATAACTTTTGCCGTAAAACTCGCCAATGCTCCACGGCTTCTCGATGCCCACGCGGTTTATCGCGCCCACGAAATAACCGTTGGCCACAGCATGCGCCGGCTGCTCCAGTTCCCACAGATATTCCGAGAGACCTGCAACCGTAGCCGAAGGATTGAACACGATCTCGGCGCCATTTAGCCCCAAAATGCGCGCGCCTTCAGGAAAGTGGCGATCATAGCAAATGTAAACTCCGACTCTCGCATATTTTGTCTCAAAGACCGGATAGCCAAGATCGCCGGGAGTAAAGTAGAACTTTTCCCAGAAGCCGGGATGGCAGTGCGGAATGTGATGCTTGCGATATTTTCCCAGATAGCGGCCGTCGGCATCGATCACGGCGGCAGTGTTGAAATACACTCCTGGCATCTGCTCTTCGTAAACCGGAACGACAATCACAATGCGATGTTTGGCGGCGAGTTTTTGCATCATCCGCACGGTGGGTCCATCCGGCACTCGCTCGGTTAACTCATACCAGCGCGCGTTCTGCTCCGCACAAAAATAAGGACCATAGAAAAGTTCCTGCAAGCATAGGATCTGGGTTTTCTTTCGCGCTGCCTGCTCGATCAACTTCAGGTGTTTGTCGATCATCGCTTTTCTGATCTGGGCGAGAGGACGCTCAGTACTAAGCGCATTGCTGGCTTGAATCAAGGCACAGCGCACAATTCGAGGCATGGGATCAGGACCTCCGAGGAACGAAACTATAGCAGAAAACTGCGGCGGGCTGAGCTTCTGCCGTACAATCTACGGTACAAGGCAAGTCGATGGCGGAGGAGCACAAGAAACGTTTCGCTGTGGCTGACCGCACGGATGACGGCGCGGCGCACAACGTTCTGGCCGATTCGCAGCCGCCCATCGCTACGCTCTCCGGCCATCCCTTGCTGTCAAATCGCGGCATCCCGCTAAATCTTGATTGGGTGAAGCAGGTGCGCGTAAACACCAGCGCAGTGGAGCGCAGAGCGCAAACGCATGTTACGCGCCGAACCGTGAAAAAAGAATGGCAAGCCGCGTGGCATCTGCGCGCGATCTCTTGCATGGATCTTACGACACTCTCCGGCGACGACACAGATGAGCGCGTTCGCCGGCTTTGTGCCAAGGCACGGCAGCCGATTCAGCCGGAACTTGTAAAGCGTTTGCAGATCGAGGAACTCGGAATCAAGGTGGCGGCGGTTTGCGTTTACCACCGCTTCGTTGAAACTGCGGTCAGGGCGCTTGCGGGCAGCGGGGTTCGAGTGGCCGCGGTCTCCACCGGATTTCCGGCAGGCCTGTCCCCAGTGGAGGAACGTGTGGCAGAGATTCGCCGCTCGGTGGAAGCCGGGGCCGATGAAATCGACATCGTCATCACGCGCGCGCATGTCTTCGGTGGAAAATGGCAGGAACTGTATGACGAGGTTGCCGAATTCAAGCGGGCTTCCGGACATTGCCACATGAAGGCGATCCTGGGTACAGGCGACTTGCTCACACTGCGCAACGTGGCTCGCGCCAGCTTTGTGGCGATGATGGCAGGCGCGGACTTCATCAAGACTTCAACCGGCAAAGAAACTACTAACGCTACGCTTCCCGTTGGATTTGTGATGACGCGCGCGATTCGCGAATATGCGCAGGAAACCGGGATGGCCGTCGGCTTCAAACCGGCTGGCGGGATTCGTGCCGCGAAGCAATCCACGGAATGGCTGGCGCTGATGAAAGAAGAACTGGGCACACCCTGGATGAAGGCCGAGCTCTTTCGTTTCGGGGCGAGCGGACTTTTGAATGACATTGAACGGCAACTGGAACACTACGCCACTGGACGGTATTCAGCAGACTACCGCCATCCGATTGCATAGTGGGCGAGCGAGGGAGCGTAACCACTCAAATGAGCATAGCTGAGAAGTTCCTCACCATGGAATATGGCCCGGCTCCCGAGGACCCTAAGGATGCGCTGCTGTGGCTCGACCGGCATAAGCGACGCTTCAGTCACTTCATCGATGGCGAATGGCGACAGCCAGTCGAGGGCGCATTCTTCGATACGACCGATCCTGCTACGGGTGAAAAGATCGCAGAGGTCGCGCAGGGATCGGGCGCAGATATCGACGCTGCTGTCCAGGCTGCGCGAAATGCGCTTCCACAATGGCAAGCTCTCGCACCGCATGCGCGGGCTCGGCATTTGTACGCCATGGCTCGAGCCGTTCAGCGGCATTCACGCCGGCTCGCGGTGCTGGAAACAATCGACAATGGCAAGCCAATCCGCGAGAGCCGCGACATTGACATTCCGCTCGTCGCTCGCCATTTCTACTATCACGCCGGATGGGCGCAGCTATTGGACGCTGAGTTTCCAGGCTACACCGCTTGCGGAGTGATCGGGCAAATCATCCCGTGGAATTTCCCGCTGCTGATGCTGGCATGGAAAATTGCGCCGGCAATCGCGACAGGAAATACCGTTGTGCTCAAGCCGGCTGAGTTCACGCCGCTAACCGCACTTGCGTTTGCTGAGCTTTGCCAGGAGATTGGCCTGCCGCGGGGGGTCGTCAACATCGTCACTGGAGATGGTTCCACTGGCGAAGCGCTGGTGGAACATGCCGACGTCGACAAAATTGCGTTCACTGGATCTACCGAGGTTGGGCGCTCCATCCGTCGCGCCACGGCACAGAGTCACAAGCGGCTTTCACTGGAACTTGGCGGGAAATCTCCTTTTGTTGTTTTTGAGGACGCCGATCTCGACAGCGCAGTGGAGGGCTTGGTGGATGGAATCTGGCTGAATCAGGGACAAGTTTGCTGCGCCGGCTCACGGCTGCTGATGCAGGAGAGCATCGCGGGCGCGCTCATGGAGAAAATTCGCGACCGGATGAGCGCGCTCCGCGTCGGCTCCCCGCTCGATAAAGCCATCGACATCGGTGCCATCGTCGCACCCGTTCAACTGGAACGCATTCGTCGTCTTGTGGAGCAGGGAATTGCGGAGGGTGCAAGTTGTTGGCAGCCGCAAATTGAAATGCCATCGCGAGGACTTTACTTTCTCCCTACGTTGTTGAGCAACGTGCATCCCACGTCAGTGGTTGCGCAGCAGGAAATTTTCGGTCCCGTACTCGCTGCCATGACATTTCGAACGCCAGCCGAGGCGGTAGAGCTGGCCAACAACACCGTCTATGGCCTGGCGGCGTGTGTCTGGAGCGAGAGTATCAACGTATCTCTGCAAGTGGCGGCGCAGATCAAGGCAGGCGTGGTGTGGGTGAACTGCACCAATATGTTCGACGCCGCGTGTGGTTTCGGCGGCTATCGCGAGAGCGGTTACGGACGCGAGGGAGGACGAGAAGGCTTGCTTGAGTATCTCGAACCGTTATGGTTCAAGCGCGCTCCGGCGCTTTCCGCAGCAGAGCGCAAACCCGAAGCCTCAACAGAGGAACACCGGCGAGATCCAGCAATCGACCGTACCGTAAAACTCTACATCGGCGGAAAGCAGGCAAGACCCGATTCTGGCTACAGCTTTGAGGTGCGCGGCCAGCGCGGCGAACTGCTGGGGGAGGCGCCGCTGGGAAATAGAAAGGATATTCGTAACGCTGTCGAAGCCGCTCGCAAAGCGGCGGGTTGGGCCAGGACCACCGCTCACAATCGCGCGCAGGTTCTTTATTACATGGCGGAAAACCTGTCTCTGCGTCAGGAAGAAATCTCTCGCCGCTTGGCGGCAATGGTGGGCGAAACGCGGGCAGCCAGGGAAGTTGGAGCCAGCATCGAGCGAATTTTTTCCTATGCCGCGTGGGCCGATAAGTTCGAAGGTGCGGTGCACAACCCGCCATCGCGAACCATCGCCATCGCGATGAATGAGGCGATCGGTACGATTGGAATCATCTGTCCGAACGATGCACCGCTTTTGGGGTTGGTGTCTCTCCTCCTCCCCGTTCTGGCGAGTGGCAATACTGCAATCGTTGTCCCCTCGGAAACGTATCCGCTTATCATCGGAGATCTCTATCAGGTCTTCGACACAAGTGATTTGCCGGATGGCGCCGTCAACATTGTCACGGGATACAGCACTCAACTTCTCAAGACGATTGCTGAGCATGACGACGTAGATGCGATCTGGTGTTTCTCGGATGAATCCGCGGCGGCGGCTGCGAAGTCATTTTCAGTTGGAAATCTGAAACAGGTATTTACCAACGAAGGTCGCGCCATCGACTGGTTTGACGCGAAGCAAGGCGAAGGCCGGTGGTTCATGCAACACGCTACTCAAGTGAAGAACATCTGGGTTCCTTACGGTGAATAGATCTGCTGGTTGCCGCAATGTCCATTGACACAATGAAGAACGCCAAATAAACTCGCAGGTCGCAAGATTCTGTGAACAATCATGGCCCGTCGACCTCGAGTTGCCGTAGTTGGCAGTGCCAACATCGATCTAACCACGTTCGCAGACCGGTTTCCGAAGCCCGGAGAAACCATTTTCGGCCAGAGATTCGATCTGGGATTTGGCGGAAAGGGCGCGAATCAGGCGGTCGCCGCCCGTCTATGCGGGGCGGATGTATTTATGGTGGCGCGCGTGGGCAGCGATTTGTTCGGCCCAGCAACTATCGAGAACTTCCAGAAGTTGGGTATCGACACCAGTCACGTCAAGCAGGTGGAAGGCTTATCCAGTGGGGTTGCGCCCATCTTCGTCGAGCCCGACGGACAAAACCGCATCCTGGTAGTGAAGGGAGCGAACGACGCGCTGAAACCCACCGATGTGGATGCGGCGGCCGATATGTTGAAAGCCACAGATTGCATCGTGCTCCAGTTTGAAATTCCGCTCGCAACGGTTTACTACACCATCGCATTCGCGCGAAAACACGGAATTCGATGCATTCTGAATCCAGCCCCGGGGCAAGCGGTCGAGATGCGCGAACTGGCCGGCCTTGATTATTTTGTCCCTAATGAAAGTGAGGCCGAAACCATCACGGGGATTGCGGTGCAAAATATCGACGACGCGAAAAGATGCGCGGCAAAATTGGTGGGCGATGGAATTCGCCGCGTCATTATTACGCTGGGATCCAAAGGGTCGCTCCTGGCAGGGCGTGACTTAAGCGAACACGTTCCCGCGTTTCCGGTCAAAGCGATCGACAGCACCGGCGCGGGCGACGCATTCATCGGCAGCTTCGCCGTGTTTCTCGCGGAAGGCTTGCCGGAACTGGAGGTCGTGCGACGTGCCAATTTGTATGCCGGACTTTCGACCACAGGAGTGGGGACGCAAAAGTCTTTCTATGATCGCCAGCGCTTCGATGCGGAATGGGCTGGGCGTTCCGAGCAATAAGTGGGTACTAACTTTCTTTTGAGAAACCGCTGCGGAAATTCTGGTGTGCCAGTTCGGAAATTTGGTGGAGAAGTGAACCGCCAATTGCCGAAAATTCTTGACTTCGTAAGTACTTGCCATTTATAAGGTCTCCTCTACGGTCCAAGACCTGCAAACTTTTCACCTGCGGAAGAGTCTCTGTTCCATTCGGTGTGGGGACGCCGAAAAGGAGTTTTAATGTCGGATAAGAGGGCGCTGCTTGCAGCAGTTTTCTGTTCGCTTGTGTTCCTGGTTTGTCCGCACCTGTACGGGCAGGCCACCGGCAGTTTTTCCGGCACCGTTTCGGACAAGGCGGGCGCAGTAATTTCGAGTGCGACCGTGAAGGTAACCTCCCAGGATACCGGTCTTTCCCGCGACGCAAGAACCGACGATTCCGGTCACTATCTGGTCCCCTTGCTGCCGGTAGCGCAGTACACGATTCGAGTGGAGTCGCAAGGCTTCCAGACCAACGAACAGAAGGATATCCGGTTGCAGGTCGATGAGCATCGCGAAGTGGATTTCGCCCTCGCGCCCGCGTCGGTGACCTCGACCGTGGAAGTAAATGCAACCGAAGTAGCTGTGGAAACTGCGAACGCAACTCTCGGCCAGGTAATCACGTCGGAGCAAGTCGCCGACCTTCCGTTAAACGGCCGCAATTTCGTTCAACTGGCCACGCTCACCCCGGGCACAACCTCATCGACCAGTCCCGTCAGCTTCTTCACCAGCGCCGCCAGCAGCGAGGCCGCCACGCGCGGATCTTTTTCGCTTTCATCCGGCGGTTCGCGCGAACAGGAAACCGACTGGCTGCTCGATGGCAACGACAACAACCAACTGGATGAGGGCGGGATTGCGATTTTCTCGTCGATCGACGACATCCAGGAATTTAAGGTTTTGACCTACAACTACTCCGCCGAATACGGAGAGCGCGCGGGTCCCACAGTATTGGTGACCACGAAATCGGGATCAAACCAGTGGCACGGTTCGCTGTTTGAGTTTTTTCGCAATACTGATCTTGACGCCACTCGCTATTTTTTTACATCGAAGCAACAATTCAATCTGAATCAGTTTGGCGGTTCGATTGGCGGCCCCATTCAGAAGGACAAAACATTTTTCTTTCTCGATTATCAGGCCAAGATGCAGCGTGAGGGTGTGCCGTTTACCGGGTTTGTGCCCACGACTGCAATGACGACGCCCGATGCGTTTGGTAATTACAACTTAACCACGAATCCATTCCTTTTGACGTCGCTCAACAACCCGTACGCGACCGGGACGGAACCCACAACGTTCTTGTGCTCCAATGCCACGACGCCTGAGCCCGTGCTTGCTGATGGTAGCCAGGCACCCGGTGGCACCCCTTGCGACATCATTCCGGCGGCTCTGATTAATCCCATCGGTGCAAAAGTGGTTCAGCTTTATCCCGCTCCAACTCCTGGTCTTGGCGGCAATGTTGGCTTCAACTATGAAAACCAGCCAGTGAGGAAGCTCAACGAGGGGACTTGGGATGTCCGTCTCGATCATAACTTTTCCAGCAAGGATTCTATCTTCGGCCGCTTCAGCTACGACCAGGCAACCAACTTTGTTCCGGGAGGCTCGCCGACCTGGTCGGAAGCCAACGCCTTTGGCAGTAACCAACACATTGAAAACCACGGGCGCAATGCGGTAGTGAGCGAAACCCACGTCTTTTCTCCGAACTTGATTAACCAGGCCACCATCGGCTACAACCGGATTTTCAACCACATTCTCTCGTATGGCACGGGCTCGTGCGAAGCGGCGCTCCTCGGCATTCCGGGCGCGGATCTTGCGAGTTCGTGCGATTACGCAACCGGCTATCCTGCGAGCCTGAACCAGGCGCCCCAGGAGTGCGTGAGCTGTGGTTTGACCTCATTCGATATGTCCGCCTATTTTTCCATCGGTGATCGCGGATATGCGCCGTACCAGGGCGGGACCAACGTCTACTCGCTTTCCGATACGCTTGACCTGATTCACGGCAAACACGAGATCCGGGTCGGGCTGGTGTTTCGCGCCGAGGAAATGAATGTAAGAAACAATGCATTCCAAGACGGCTTTGTTGTTGAGAC
>PKVZ01000107.1:0-7010 GCA_003131635.1 Acidobacteriaceae bacterium | reverse complement strand
TGACTTTGAATCTCGGATTTGCCTGGGCCTTGGCGACGCCGGAAACCGAGGTCGAAAATCGCCAGGCAAACTTCAATGTTCAGAATCTCATGTGGTACATCCCGAAAGGCAGCCCGGGAATAAGCGGTTGCACGGTTTGCATCCCTACCGATGGGCGGGTTGGCATCCAGTTTGACAAAACTGCGCTGGAACCGCGAATCGGATTCGCGTGGAAACCCATGGGTAGTGAGAAAACCGCCGTTCGCGGGGGCTATGGTATCGTCCACGATTCCGCGTGGAACCAGGGTGGACAGGGACTGTGGCAAAACCCTCCCTATTATGCGGAGGTTGATCCTTTCCCGACCGGTGTTTGCACGCCCTTCGGCAGCACCGGCTGCGGCCTTTCCAATGGCTTTCTCCTGCCGGTTGGTACTCCTTCTACTACGCAGGTCACCGCAACCGGTGCCGTTTATAGTTCGCCTGTAAACCCTCAATCTTATACGGGAACCATTCAGTCTCAGAACCTCAACTTCAAGCAGGGGATCATTCAGCAATTCAATCTGAACGTTGAGCGCCAGTTGCCGGGGAATGTAGTGCTGACGGTGGGCTATGGCGGCTCGCGCAGCGCGCACATTCTGGTGAGCCAGTTAAACGAAAACATCTCGTCACCCAGCGCCTGCGACCCGACAAGCTCTACGTTTGTTTCCGGCTATACCGTCGGGTGCGGCTTCCCATCGTTCCCCTATGCTGCGCCCTTTCAGAGCGTCGACACCAACAACAGCATAGGCGCCGCCCGTTATGATTCCCTCCAGGTAAAAGCCGAAACCAAGAGTGCGCGGCATGGCCTGTATGCCCTGATCGGCTATACCTATTCCCGCAATTTCGATACTGGCCTGACCGATGGCTTGGGCACCAATCCCGGCGCGATCTACTATCCGCTCCCCGGTTTCAACAAACTGGATTGGGGCTTGTCTCAACTGAACCTCAATGACAGTTTCACCGCCAGCGTTCTCTATGAGTTGCCATTCGGCAAGGGCAAGCGTTATGGCAGCAATTGGAGCGGTACGGCCAACGCGATTCTTGGGCATTGGCAAGTGGATCTGATTGAAAGAGCGACCTCCGGTTTCCCGCTGTTTGTCGTCGATAGCGCCGATGAGTCAGGAGTTTACTTCTCCTATAACGGAAACACATTTCAGCGTCCGAACGAAGTGGGCGATCCTAACAAGCCAGGCAACGAGGGCGGCCAGACAGGCTGCCCCACGCAGATCCACACATTACAATACTGGTTCAACCCCTGCGCTTTCGCCAAGGCCCCGGCCGGAGAGCTTGGAACAGCCCCGCGCGCTCCAGTGTATGGNNGACACCGGAGAGCAGGACATAAACACTCCGTCTAGCTTCGGAGTAGTCAATAACACGGTGAATAACCCGCGTCTGATTCAGTTTGCTCTCAGACTGAATTTCTAGGGCGGGCTGGATGCCGGGCGTCTTACTTAGGGCAGACTAGAGTTGCGCTCAGTCTGCCCTTAAGTTTGCAATTGAGAATTCTTCCGGAGGAACAATGAAGCGGCTCATGCGCAAGCTCGCGCTGGTATTTCTGTTAGTGGGTTTGCTTGGCCACTCTTTCGGATCGGCGCCGACCCGGCGCAAGATCATCATCAACGAGGATTTCTCCGGCCCCGGCGGAAGCAATATGCAGACGCTGCTGGTGCTGGTTCAGTCTCCGCTGGTGGAGGTGCTGGGAGCGACGGTAGTCAGCGGAGACCAGTGGCGCGACGAAGAAGTGGCGCACACGCTTCGNNCCCTTCGTGGTACCGGCCCTTCCGGAAGGCGCGCCCACCACCAAGCCCAGCGACGAAGATGCCGCGCATTTTATGATTCGGATGCTGCATAAGTATCCGCATGAAGTGACGATCTATGAGGGCGGACCCATGACGAATCTGGCGCTCGCGATCTCAATCGATCCACAGTTCCCCGAACTGGCGCAGGAACTGGTATTCATGGGTGGAAGCCTGAATCCGAACACGGACAACCCCGAGTTCGCGAACAATCCGCGGCACGAGTTTAATTTCTGGTTTGATCCCGAGGCGGCGGAAATCGTGTTGCGCGCGCCCTGGAAAAAAATCGTGTGTACGCCGACCGATATTTCCATCAAGACTCGCCTGACGCCAGCCCTGGTCAAGCAGATCGAAGCGAGCGCGACGCCGCTGGCACGTTATATCTCTCGCTTCGCCATGTACTCTCCTGGAGCCGACATCATGTGGGACGAACTGGCAGCAGCGGCGTGGATCGATCCGACTTTGATTACGAAGAGCGAGACTCGCTACATGACAGTAGAGCTCGATCGCGGAGCGGGCTACGGGAATACGTTGACCTGGACTGAGACGGACAAGCCGGCGCTTGCTGCAGGTCGGGTCGAAATTCAGGTGGACTTGGATCTGGAAAGGTTCTACGGAATGTTCGTCAGATTAATGAGCTCGCCCACACCCGCTGCACACTGAACTGATAAGTCTGTTACTGCGGTGAAGCCGGGGCTCGATCCCGCAGTTCAAATACAAATTGCTGGAGTTCGTGCCGCTGACGTTCGATCTCCTGCGTTTTTTCTTTCGAAATCTGTTCGTACAGTTGGAGTTCGGTATGCGCTTTCGCGCTCTCGCCCATCTGCTTGTAGGCCTGTGCCAGTCGATAGTGTGCCTCTTCCAGACCTGGAGTAGCCTCGATTGCTCGTTGCAGGGCGGAGACAGCTTTGGGAAAATCTTTCTGCTCCGAATAAATAATCCCTAGTTCCAGGTAGGCGAGGCCGAGCTTTGGATCAAGATGAACTGCCGTCTGCAACAGAGATGTTGCTCGACCAAGATTTTCGACGTCTTGGGGAGACTTCCGCCGTTTCTGAAGGCTAACGGCGTAATAATAATTGGCCCAGGCATTCTGAGGTTGAAGTCTTACAAACCGCGCCAGCCGTTGCTCAATTGCTTCTGACTGCGTGGTCTCGACAGCTTGCATTTTTCCCATGAACAGGTAGGGATTGGGATCGTCTGGATTCAAGTCGGAAGCTTCACAGAGACGCTGCGCCGCCTGATCGAAAGATCCCAGCGCGCACAACGATGCCCCCAGACCGGCCAACATCCGAACAGAATGAGGGAAGAGGCGATTGCCTTTTGTGAAAACTTCAACGGCGGGCTCAGCCGCGTGGTGCGTCAATAGTTCCGTTCCCCAATCGAATAGATTCGGTTCGCTTGGGTTCAGTTCGGCCGCACGCTGATATTCGCGAACCGCCTCCAGAGGATCGCCCCGTCTCTCGTCTGCGTCGGCGAGCGAGTGATGGTGTGCAGCCTCGTCGTCAGTGTTATCCGGGCGTTCCTTCTTCAATGAAGCGGTTGCGCTGGCCAGAGCCTCCCTGTTCCTGACAATCACATCGGAACCATGGCCGCCGAGACTCGTGGTATCGGTAACGCCGGCGACGGTGAAGTGTGGCTCGTCGAAAAACTCAGGTTGTGCAGCCGGGGATTTTGACCCGCCCGCTTTTGCAGGGTAGAGCATGAGGTCTGCCGTTTTGTCTTTCGCTCCGAGAACGAGTGGGCCCGACGTAGCGCTGCCCTCACCGGCCATTTCCGCGCTGAGGGTGTAGACGCCTTCGCGAACCGCGGGAAAAAGATAGGCTCCGGCTGAATCGGTATGCACGGTGAGATGTACTTCCTTAGACTGCAGGCGAACTGTCGCTCCGGCAACAGGGTGGTTGAGGGAATCCCGCACGATACCCCGCAAAGCCGCGGCTGCGGCCGCTTCCGGCTGTACATCGACGGCCGCCGGTCGCTGATCGGATTGCCCACGCGTCATCGCCGAAGGAAACATTGTCAGCGCGAGACCACAAGCTGCGTTGATACAGGAGCGGCGCATAAGACGAGCGTGCAGCGGGAGAAGCAAGAGAGCTTAGTCGCGTGCGTAGTCCAAAATTCTAATCGCCCGAACGTCGATCTGCAATCGACCGAAAGCAAATTTATCAATCTGCAGTTGGAGATATGATAGTTTCAGGACGCTGTCTGTCCACTCTGTTACGGTCATCACTATGGCGCGAGCAATGGAATTTTACCGGATACGGTATCTGATGACAGTCCTTCTACTGACGACAAGCCTCACGAGCTGGAGCCAGGCGAAGCGAAAAATCATCATCGATCAAGACGCGGCCGGACCTGCAGGGACGGATCAGCAGTCGATACTGCTGTTGATCCAGTCGCCGCAGACGGAAGTGTTGGGCATCACGGTAGTGACCGGCGATCAATGGCTGCACGAGGAAGTAGCGCACACCTTGCGCATGCTCGAACTCATCGGGCGAACCGACATTCCAGTCGTGCCGGGAGCGGAATATCCTCTTGTGCGACGCCAACCTGACACAGAGCAATGGGAGCGGCAATTTGGCCAGATACCCTGGTTGGGAGCCTGGACACCCAGGTTCTATCACTCGCACGATCAGTTGGGAGATATGCCGGAAGGCAAGCCTACGACGAAACCATCCGACGAAGACGCCGCTCATTTTCTAATACGCACGGTGCATAAATTTCCCAACCAGATAACAATCTATGAGGGCGGACCTTTTACCAACCTGGCGCTAGCCATCTCCATCGATCCCGAATTTGCGGGACTGGTCAAGAAGTTGGTGTTCATGGGCGGCAGCCTGAATCCGCGGACGGACGATCCAGAGTTTGCCTACAACCCGACTCACGAATTCAATCTTTGGTTCGATCCAGAAGCGGCTCACATTGTGTTCATGGCGCCGTGGAAAAAAATTGTCTGCACGCCGGTGGATATTTCGGTAAAGACGCGCTTGACCGCTGACTTGATCGATCGCATCAAATCGGCCGACACGCCGGCGGCGCACTATATCGGCAAATATGCGCGCCTGCGTGGCAGCTACAACTATTTGTGGGATGAATTGGCGGCGGCCACGTGGCTCGATCCCAGCCTGATCACGAAACACGAAACGCTCTACATGGATGTGGACCTGGAACGCGGCGCGGCTTACGGCAACACTCTGACCTGGACGGAGCACGACAAGCCCAAAATCGACGTGCAGCCAGTCGAAGTGCAGGATGATCTTGACCTCGACAGGTTTTACAAACTGTTTGTGAGTCTGCTGAGCGCGCAAACTCCAAGAAATTAGCTGATCCGCACCGCTCCTGCGCCGTTCAGTGCGGAAGTTGCGCCAACATGTTCTGCGCCTGGGCGTGATCTGGATGCTGTTTAAGAAGTGCGAGCAGAATGCCACGAGCTTTATCCGGCGCGTTTTCAAGTGCATAGACCCTGGCCAGGTTCAGATAAGACTGATCGAACGCGGGCGCAACGCGAATGCATTCTTCAAAGCTCGCGACGGCTTCGTCTCGCTGCTGAGTACGCAGATAAAGTATCCCAAGATTATTCAAGGCTTCCGGATACGCGGGGCGTGCCTTAAGCGCGTTCTGCAGGTACTCGTAAGCATGCGCGGTGTCGTCGGCCTGGGCAAACACCATTCCCAAACCGTAGTTCGCCTCGGGATCTCCGGCGTTCACTTCAAGAGCGCGCTCAAAAGTTCTTCGCGCCTCGTCCCAGTTTTTTTGCAGGCGATAGGCATTGCCAAGATTGTTGAGCGCGATCAGATGATCCGGGCTTAAGCGCAACGCCTGCGTAAAGCAACGTATCGCTTCGTCCGTCCGGCCATCGCGAGTTGCGAGAAGGCCGAGATTATTCCAGGCATTCGCCAGAGTATCGGGATAGCTTGCGCGAAGTTTTGTCGCTCGTTCAAAGTTCTCGCGAGCCTCGGCCATTTTCTGCTGACTGAGATAGGCGCTTCCCAGTCCGTAGCAGGCCTCGGCGCTTGAGGGATCGTCGCGAAGAGCAAGTTGAAACGACGCCGCGGCCTGGTCGATGTAACCTCGCTGATAGAAAATCGAGCCGAACGACAGATAATTCCGGCCGAATTCGAAAGTTTCGCTAACTCCCGCAAAAGGCAGCGCCTGCGCCAACCGCGGCGCGTTGGTTTGAGGAATACGCCGCGAGTCTTGTTCAACATGCTCCGGATTCACCGGCCCCTGATAAATCTTTACGATATCGCCGTGCGGGTCGATGAGGAACGATGTTGGCAGGCCGAGGTCGCGATGACGGTCAAACAGATAGCGGTAGAGAATGTTGTAAACGGCGGATACATTTTCTGATCCGCGAAGGATGGAGAATGTCAGATAACCCGGCGGCGTCTGCAGTTTTTCGCTGTCTCCAGGCACGTCAACGTTCACAGTAAGCAGTTGAAGGCCTTGCGCCTTCCAGCGATCAAATTCGTGCTGGAATGTTTTGAGGTCTTTCTGGCAATCCGAAGATTGTGCGGTCCAGAAGCTCAGCAGCACCGGCTTTCCACGAAATGCGGAAAGAGTCTGTACTTGACCGGCTAAGTCGGGAAGAGAAATATCTGGTGCGGCTACCGGCGCGAGCAGCCAAGTCTCAACGGTTCTGGGGAGCGCTTCGATCTCTTGCGGCTCGCCGATGCTGACTGGCGCACGCGATGGCGCCGATGTCTTGAACGGTTCGCTTCGAAATTTGTCCGATCCCTCTTCTACCCAAATTCTATGGTTGGGCGGTAGGTCGCGAACTTCCTGCACCAGACCACTTGGCCAACGGATCGAAGCTCGCACTAAGCCTCTCGCTTCTCCCAAACCAAAGAAGACTTCCTTGCTGTGCTGCGATAGAAATCCCGACCCGGCCTGGAGCATGCGGGTTTGCCGGCCTGATTCTGTTTCCAGCGTAATGGCGGCACCAATGGCGTCACGATTACTTTTTACACCGCGCAGACGAAAAGCGATCGACGGGGGCAGATCCTCCATCACATTTTTCAACAATCTTAACTGCGGGGCATTGCGATTTTTCAGGAAGATTTCCTGCCGGCCATCCTGATCGAAATCGGCCAGAGCAAACGCCCTTCCGTCCTCGACAAAGTCCAGGCCCACCGCGCCGGAAACGTCGGAAAACGTTCCATCGCGATTGTTCGCGTAGAAAACATTTCGCTCGAAGCC
>PKVZ01000003.1:1199-2701 GCA_003131635.1 Acidobacteriaceae bacterium | reverse complement strand
ACTCGGAGAGCAGTTGATCGCAGTGGCCGTCGCGCAGCTCGTGCAGAAATTTATTAGCGCTGTGCTCGATCGTCCGATCGCGCAGCGGATTCATCCGGATACTGACGGGCAGGCCGGTCAAAGGATCATGGTCGTCGGAGCGCGCCAGCACTGGTCCCTGATTGCTCAGCCACCAGATGTAGCCGAGAAATCCAAACACCAGCAGCGCAGCGGCGCCGACAGCAATGCCGATCTGTGTGCGAGTGAACCCCATCCTGAAAGAAAGTTTATCTGGATGGCAACTTCCCGCAAGATTACCGCCGGGAGACGCGAGCGGACATGTACTGCCGCGTCAAAACTCATCCCTTCCGCACAAAAGAAAAGGCGCGGTCAAAGACCGCGCCTATAACTCGAAGGGAACGAAACCTATTTCTTCTCTTCAGCTTCTTCCTTCACCGGTTCCACGCCGCCGTCGTGCTGGGCTTGCGCCTCTGCNNAGCAACTCGAGGAAAGCTTTGTCGGCGCCGTCGCCTTTATTCCAGCCGGTGCGAATGATGCGTGTGTACCCGCCGTTGCGGTCGCCAAAGCGTGGGCCGACCGTGTCGAAGAGCTTCACCACGGCCTCGTCGGTCATCAGGTAAGCCGTGGCCAGACGCCGGGCGGCAAGATCGCCGCGCTTGCCGAGCGTGATCATCTTCTCGACGATCGGACGCGCGGCTTTCGCCTTGGGAACAGTGGTTTCGATCCGCTCTTCCACGATCACCGACGTGACCAGGTTCCGCAGCAGCGACCGCCGGTGCGATGTGTTTCGTCCAAGTTTGTATCCTGCAACTTTGTGGCGCATGGTGAAACCTCTTCAGTTTCCAGATGTCTAGTTTCCAGTTTCCGGTTCTAGTTCCAGAGGTCAGCGGCGCACACTGGAAACTAGAAACCGGAGACTAGAAACTTGTTTTTTATAGCCCGTCGTCCGGACCGTAAGCCGATGCTGGCAGGACCAGATTCGAAGTCGGGCCGGGCACGGCATTGCCATGTTCGTCAATCTTCATGCCCAGGCTCAGACCCATCGAGGAAAGTATTTCCTTGATTTCGTTCAGCGACTTGCGGCCGAAATTCTTGGTCTTGAGCATTTCCGATTCCGTCTTCTGCACCAGTTCGCCGATAGTCTGAATATTCGCGTTCTTCAGGCAGTTATAGCTGCGCACCGAAAGCTCGAGTTCTTCGACGGAACGGTTCAGATTTTCGTTGTGGATCTCGGGCTTGCGATCGTCCGACGACGACGTACCGGTTTCGATCTCCTCCTCGAAGTTGATGAAGATGTTCATGTGATCCTTCATCAGCTTTGCCGACAGGCCGACAGCGTCGGCGGGAGTAATCGAGCCGTTCGTCCAGACTTCAAGCGTGAGTTTGTCATAGTCGGTGATCTGACCGAGACGCGCGGCTTCGACGGTATAGTTGCACTTGCGCACCGGCGAGTGTACCGAGTCGATGGGAATAAATCCGATGCCGAGATCTTCGTCGAAGTT
>PKVZ01000003.1:0-1180 GCA_003131635.1 Acidobacteriaceae bacterium | reverse complement strand
GGCGCGTCGCCGGCAAGTTTGAACGGAATTTGTTTCAGGTTGAGGATGATGTCGGTCGCGTCTTCCACCACGCCTGGGATCGACTGGAATTCGTGCAGCACGCCTTCCATCTTCACCGCAGTTACGGCAGCGCCTTCGATAGAACTCAGCAGCACGCGCCGCAGAGCGTTGCCCACGGTGGTGCCGAAGCCGCGCTCAAAGGGCTGCGCCCAGAAAATGCCGTACTTATCGGTGAGGGTGGAAGTGTCAACTGCGAGACGTTTCGGTTTCTGAAAACCTTTCCAAAGCATTTGTTTCTCCTTCGGCCGTTTGGCTCAGTTCTGGCTCGCTGAGTGGTCCAACTCAACTCAACGTCAGAAAAGGCTGATCTGGCTCGAAATGTTTGCGGGACCAAGTTTCAAAGTTTCAAGGTTGCAAAGTTTCAACGTTCCCGCCGCAAGGTCTTTGAAGCCTTGAAACTTTTGAAACCTTGAAACCTTTACTTGCTGTACAACTCAACAATCAACTGCTCATTGACCGGCAATTGAATATCTTCGCGCTTGGGCAGCGAGAGCACGCGCGCCGTGTAATTGTCGCGATTCACTTCCAGCCAGTTGGGCAGCGTGCCGTGGCTGGCAAACTCCTTGGCCAACTCCAGCACGGTGAGCTTCTTGCTGTTCTCGCGGATGGCAATTTCCTCGCCCGCACTTACTTCGTAAGAAGGAATGTTGACCTTGCGATTGTTGACCGCGACGTGTCCGTGACGCACCAACTGCCGCGCCTGCCGCCGGGACTGGGCAAAGCCCAGACGAAAAACAACGTTGTCCAGCCGACGCTCAAGCTGCTGCAAGAGCAACTCGCCGGTAACGCCCCGGGTACGCGCCGCCTTCTCGAAGTAATTGCGAAACTGGCCTTCCAGCATGAAGTAGATGCGTTTCGCTTTTTGCTTCTCGCGGAGCTGCAGACCGTAGCCAACAATCTTGGCCTTGCGATCCTTCCCGTGTTGTCCGGGAGCGAAATTGCGCTTCTCGATGGGACACTTATCGCTAAAACACTTTGCGCCTTTGAGGAACAGCTTCATGCCCTCGCGGCGGCATAGACGGCAGACTGGATCGGTATAACGGGCCAAGTTATTCTCCTTTTAGATGACCGGTTTACAAGTTTGGCTTCACCCTTCGTCCCGGACAAAAAAACAAAGTTT
>PKVZ01000043.1 GCA_003131635.1 Acidobacteriaceae bacterium | reverse complement strand
CCCACCCTAACGTCGCAAGACAAGAGTGAGGTTGGGATCGGACTATTTCCGCGACGTTAGGATGGGGCACCCGCCCGCTTCCGCTGCCCTAGCTCCGCTTCTCGCCATCGACCCGGCGTTGAAACGCCGGGCTACTATCAGAGCGTCCTCCGGACGTTACCCGCTGCTGTTGCAAAGGGTTCCAGCCGACGGGCGCGGGTAGGGATGCTTCGACTGCGTGGGATTGTCCATCGGACAATCGCACTCGCTCAGCATGACATGGAAATCACAAAAGTGGGCTGCATGAGTTTCATGAGTTTTCTTGGGAGTCAAAATTCCCACCCTAACGTCGCAAAACAAGAGTGAGATTGGGATGGGACTATTTCCGGGACGTTAGGATGGGGCACCCGGCGGCGAAGAAGACAAAGACACCTGCAGTGCTCATTCTGAGATCTGCCTTTCCCGCGAGGGTTGGAATAAAAAAAGATCAGGGATCCGATGAGGGGGCCCCTCGGATCCCTGATTTGCGGCAGCTCAGCAAGAAACTTATTGCAAAAGCGCTTCCCCCATCGCTTTTTGCCAAGCAGTGGCGCACTTTCACCTATTGCATGTCCGATGCCAATCGGCGGGGAGTGGCGACGGGAGTGGCAACTCCGCGTAACTCCTTGTTGTAAAAAGTGTTAGTCACCTTAGCGGGACACGCGGCGGCCCGTGGGTGGAAGGCCCATTTCGGAAAGTTGCTATCCGATCAGATAGCGATGCTATCTGTTCGGATAATGGAACAGATTGAGTTCGGATGTAAATTTCGGCGCAAACTGTGATAAGACAGGGGCGACGGTAGTGGCAGTTTTGATAGGGAAGCGAGCCAAGCGCGCGATTATTGCGTCGCAAAGAACGCGACGCTTCGCGCGGCTCGCCCAGATTCCTCACGGCGCAAAGAACGCTGGTTCGGAATGACAATCAAACTGCACCGCTACCGCACGAGGTGAAAGCTTGCGTCCTAGACTGCTGGTGCTTTCCGGGCCCTTGAAGGACTCTACGATTCCGCTGGCCGAGGGGGAAGTCACGATTGGGCGCGAGGCCTCGAATGGAGTCGCGGTGATCGATCCGTCGGTTTCGCGGAAACATTGCGCGGTTTTGGGGCGAGAGGGAAAGTTCCAGGTGCGCGACCTCGAGAGCCGCAATGGGACGCTGGTGAATGGCGCCGTGGTCGAGGAGCATTGGCTGCAACATGGGGACGAGATTGGGGCGGGCGATACTTCTTTCTTGTTCCTGCTGGAAGACGACGATGTGGCGGCGCCGGGGCGGGTGGAATTTGAAGATGGGCAGAGGACGGCGGAGACGACGGTTATCCATCCGCGGGACGTGGTTTATCTGCAGCCGGAACGGTTGCAGCGCGAGTTGCCTGCGACGTCGCAAGTAGCGCGGAACTTGAATGCCTTGCTGAAGATCAGCCGGATCGTGCATGCCATACGCGATCTCGACGAGTTGCAGGGGCAGTTGCTGGACCTGATTTTTGGAGTAGTGCCGGCGGGGCGAGGGGCGATTTTGCTGGCGGACAAGGAAGGGCATCAATTTAATTCCATGTTCGCGCGCATGCGGCAGGCGGGGCAGACGCCGCTGGTGAAGGTGAGCCGCACGGTGGCGCGTCAGGTGCTGGAGCAGGGGATTGCGATCCTGGGTACGGACGTTCCGGGAAGCGGGGATTTGGGGCAGGTGGAAAGCCTGGCGGCTTCTCAGGTGCATTCCTTGTTATGTGTGCCGCTGACTGTGTTTCAGCGGGTGATCGGGTGCATCTATGTGGACAGCAATAGTCCTGGCAACCGGCTTCTCGAAGAGCATCTGCAGTTGGTGACGGCGATTGCGGGGATCTCGGCGATGGCGCTGGAAAATGCGGGGCGGCTGCAATGGCTGGAACTGGAGAATGAGCGGCTCACGGAGGAGGTGAGCCAGGAGCGGAGCCTGGTGGGCGAAGGCCCGCAGATGAGGGAGATTTACCAATTTCTGAAGCGTGTGGCGCCGACCGACTCGACCGTATTGATTGAAGGGGAGAGCGGGACCGGCAAGGAGTTGGCGGCGCGCGCCCTGCATCGCAACAGTCCGCGGGCGAACAGGCCGTTTGTGGCGATCAATTGCGCGGCGATTCCGGAGACGCTTTTGGAGAGCGATTTGTTCGGCCACGAGCGGGGTGCGTTCACGGGCGCGGCGGGAATGAAGAAAGGCAGGATTGAGATAGCGGATTCCGGCGTGGTGTTTCTGGACGAAATCGGAGAACTGGCGCCGGCGCTGCAAGTGAAATTGTTGCGAGTGGTGCAGGAACGTGAGTTCGAGCGGGTGGGTGGAAATCATCCCATCAAGGTGGATATACGGGTGATCGCCGCCACGAATTGCAATCTGGAGCAGGCGGTGCGGGATGGCGCGTTTCGCAAGGACTTGTATTACCGATTGGCGGTGTTGAAGGTGACGATGCCCACGCTGCGCGAGCGGCGCGAGGATATTCCGATGCTGGCGCGGCATTTTGTGCAAAAGCACGCCAAACATTGCAAGGTGAAGCCGCGTCCGATTTCTCCCGAAGCTTTGTCCTGCCTGGTGAATTACGATTGGCCGGGCAATGTCCGGGAACTGGAAAATGCCATCGAACGGGCGTTGGTGCTGGGATCCTCCGACATGATTCTGCCGGAGGATCTGCCGGAGTCGCTGCTGGAGCGGACTCCGCCGCCGGAGATGACTGAGGCGAAATATCACGCGGCGCTGAAAGAATTGAAGAAGCAACTGATTCGCGATGCCGTGGAGCAGACCGAGAGTTATGCGGATGCGGCGCGAATCCTGGGAGTGCATCCCAATTACCTGCATCGGCTGATTCGGAATTTGGAGCTGAAAGAATCTTTGAAGGAAGCGCTGCGAGAAGTTTCTCCGCGAGGAATAAGTGGGATGCCGGGTGGGAATGCGTGAGGGGGGCCGATAGCAAGTAGCAGATGGCAATTGGCAGATAGCACTCAGCACTCAGCACTCAGCCAATGCGGTGCTGACTTCGGATTGCTGAATGCTGATTGCTGATTGCTAGCCACTGCGGATCGGCGGTTGGCAATTAGCAATTGGCAGATAGCATTAGCACTCAATACTCAGCGTTCGGCATTCAGCCAATGCAGGGCTGACTCAGAGTGCTGACTGCTGAATGCTGACTGCTAATTGCTAATTGCTGATTGCTGATTGCTAACTACGGCAATCGCAGGCGCAGCAGGCGTGCGGGATCGAGATAGGTTCCTTGCCATCGCACAGCGACGTGCAGATGAGGGCCGGTGGCGCGACCGGTGCCGCCGCTCAGTCCGATTTCCTGGCCGCGTTTTACTTGATCTCCTTCCTTTACTTTGAATTCAGAAAGATGCAGGTAGAGAGTCAGCAGGCCCTGGCCGTGGTCTATGACCACGAAGTTGCCTTCGAAATAAAGCGGGCGCGCCAGAAGTACGGTGCCGTCGTTCATGGCGGTGACGGGCGTTCCGCTGGGGACACGGAAGTCCAAGCCGAGGTGAGGACTCGAGGTCTTGCCATTGAAAATGCGCTGCGAACCGAAGACATCAGAAATTGCGGCATCGGCCGGCGCGGTGAAAGTCCCCGACCACTCCCGCACTGGCGTGATCCGGTTCAGATAATCTTTTTTGATTTCCTGAGCATCCGCGATTTGTTGTTGCTGTTCGGGAGTGGGCTCAGTAAATTTGCCTTGGACACTGAGCTTCACTTCGATTTTTGGATACTTGCCGCGAGTGACGGTAAATTTGCGGCTGAACGAAATTTTTGTACTGGATGCTTTTGCGGCCTTGGTCTCGCCAGTTAGATCAAGAGCGTAGGTTCCGGGAGCGGTTTCCAGGCTGGCGCCCGCCAGGGCGAACCAGGTTTTGCTGGCAGCATCGAAGCTGAAAAGGATGTCATGCCCGAGCCAGGTTCCATGCAGCGAATCCAGCCGCTGCGGAGGCTTGATCTGGAATAGCACGGGCCCGCCATTCACCAGGCGTGCAGGCTCGGCATGCACGGTCCAGTTGGCGGCTGAGGCGGGCGGGACTGCGGTGCAGAATGTCGCGAGCATCCACAGCAGTGCGATGGGTGGGCAGGGAAGACTGGTCAGACGCCGGTGCATGCTACAAGCCTAGCATCCCTCACGCAGAGCGGAGCGTGCGTCGACCGAACTCGAACGCCTGCTAGACTGACGAAAAATCTGGTAAAGCAGCATTCAGCACTCGCAGTCAGCATTTAGCCCACGTGAAAGTGTGATGGCTGAATGCAGGGGTGCTGGATGTTGGAGCGCGTGCACCCAGAAGGAACGGGCTGCGGCGGGTATTCCGGAGGCCCTCATCCGTTACTCAGTGGGCATTGAAGACGCAGAAGACCTGATTGCCGATCTCCGCCAGGCGTTAGAAGGGTTTTTCCAAGC
>PKVZ01000294.1:21724-22817 GCA_003131635.1 Acidobacteriaceae bacterium | reverse complement strand
CGCCCTCGTCAACTTTGCCGCCAAGGTTTGAAATCAGAGAATCCGCCAGAGCTTCCTGTTCCTCAATCGAAAGCGATAGCGCTTTTTCCAGCAGCCGGGAAACTTCTGGGGTCATTTGTGACATGAGCACCTCGCCGCGATCATTTTAGCGCAGTTGGGATTCGCTTGGGCGGGGACTGAAGGTCTAGGCTAAGGGCACATCCACCGGTTGGTTTTCCACAGCTCCACTGTGACATCTGACCTTGCGATCCACTCCAAATCATTCCACCATTGTCCAGCACAAGGAGCAGAGCGCAGGCGGCGCCAAACCCATGCAGGCCAAAACGCCGCGCGTAAGTAAATGATTCAAAAGAGCTAAGCACATAACTTCTTTAGAAACCGGTATTTGCCGCGAAAAAACCGCAAAGTCTCTGATTTTACAGTATTTGCAAAATGGGGGAGGGGGCCCCCCCCGTTAGTTCAAACGAAGCCAGCACCCTAATCCGAGACCGCCAGCCGCACTCAACCGGCGGCTTCGAGAGAAACATGGGAACAGCCACAGTCCAGCTATGCCAGCACTGGATGGACAACACCACCCGCTGCGGGTCCCCCGCCATGAGGGGAACGCGGTACTGCTACTCCCATCGCCTTGCGCAAGCGCGGGGCGCCAGAAAAAAGGCAGAGCGTGCGCGCCAGAGATGGTTTGAATCCGCGCCGCTGGAGGATGCGGCGTCTGTGCAGCGCGCTCTGTCGCAAGCCATGACACGGCTGCTGTCGGGCACCATTGACCACAAACCCGCGGGGCAGATTCTCCACAAGCTGCGGATGGCGAGCGTGAATCTGAGGACCGCGGGACTCGGCCTTGGAAAGGCAAATGACGAATCCTCGCAAAAGAGTCGAGAGCTGCCTTGCCGACAAGATCATTGAGGTTCATCCGCAGAGAACAGCAGGTTCCTCACCGGGCTTTCAGCCCGATTCGCAATGACATCCCTCGTGTGCCCATGAATTATCGCCGAAGTGGCCAAAATGGGACAGTTTGGATGCGATGGTTCTGTCACACTCCAGCCATGAGCACTCAAACGATTCCAGAATATCTCAAGGAAGAACGCCAGAA
>PKVZ01000294.1:1263-21663 GCA_003131635.1 Acidobacteriaceae bacterium | reverse complement strand
CAGAATTATGAGGAGGAACTTATGAATAAGGATCAGGTGGCTGGCAAGATCGATCAGGCAGTGGGCAAAGTGGAGCAGAGCGTCGGAAAAAGTGTTGGTAGCAAAAAGCTAGCCAACAAAGGGGTGGTTAATCAAGCCAAAGGTGCGGTGCAGGAAACCTGGGGCGATGCCAAGGACGCCGCGAAGCAGATCCACGAATCGCATAAGGGAGCCGCTTCCGAGAAGGCCGCGGAGAGACGGGAGAACGTCAGCCAGTCTGTGGATGACACGAAGGCCAAAGCAAAGGTCAAGATTGAGGAGTTCAAAGAGCGCCACTCGGCGTGACATTTGCAGTCGGCCTGGGGAGAGGCTGCCGCGTCCGTCGCGGTTTTCGGCGGTCGGGCTTGATTCTGTGTCTCGCCCAAAGTAATCTAAGAGAGGTTGGGTTGCGCTGATCTTCTTTGCGGCGCGCCGGGTTTTATAGCCCTCCTAGCCATCCTTTCTGAGGGGCTGCTTGAATGCGGCCCTTTTTTAGTTGGGACCGCAATGCATCTTTTGTACGCCGATGAGTCTGGTAGTCTTGCCGATCCGGGCCAGCGCCATTTCGTGCTTGCAAGCGTTTCCGTGTTCGAGCGCGAACCGCACTGGATCGAACAAGAGTTGAATAAGATCGCCGCCCTTCGGCTCGCATGGATGTCAGAAGGCGGGAATCCTGGTAAGGTTGCCGCTGGCCTCATTGGCCGCCCAAACGCTGGTTCCGTCGAAGGCTACGCCGAGGGGCTGACTTCCTACAGGGTAAGTACCGGTTACAACCCCGCTACTGGCCAACAGCTTGGTGACAGTGTTGCTGTACTGGTTTGTCACCCAAACGTTGGCTCCATCGAAGGCTACGGCTGTGGGATTGCTTCCGACAGAGTAGGTGCCGACCACCGCCCCGGTGCTGGCCAGCAGCTCAGTGACGCTGTTGCCACCGTTGTTTGCCACCCAAACGTTGGTTCCATCGAAGGCTACGCCGATGGGACTGTTACCTACGGAGTAGGTGCCGACCACCGCCCCAGTGCTGGCCAGCAGTTCGGTGAGGTTGTTGCTGCCGTTGTTTGCCACCCAGACGTTGGTTCCGTCGAAGGCCACACCCCAAGGATTTGTTCCGACAGGGTAGGTGCCGAGCATCGCCCCAGTGCTGGCCAGCAACTCAGTGACGCTGTTGCCAGCGTTGTTCGTAACCCAAATGTTGGTTCCGTCGAAGGCGATAGCGATAGGCTGGCTCCCCACAGGGTAGGTGCCGACCACCATTCCGCTGCTGGCCAGCAGCTTGCTGACGTTGTTGCTGTTTTGATTTGCCACCCAGATGTTGGTACCGTCGAAGGCTATGCCGCGAGGATAGCTTCCCACAGAGTAGGTACCTACCACGGCTCCGGTACTGGCAAGCAGCGCAGTAACGCTATTGCCGCTAACATTCGTTACCCAGAGGTTGGTTCCGTCGAAGGCTATACCGGCGGGGCTGCCTCCCTCGGAGTAGGTCTGGGGGTACCATTGCAGCAGCGCCGCGCGATACTGCGTCAAACCCTCGCCGGGTGTCCCTTGCGGCCCTTGTGGACCAGTTGGACCAGTTGGGCCAGCGGCGCCTTGCGGACCCTGGGCACCTTGTGCTCCTTGCGGTCCAGCCGGACCTTGTGCTCCCGGTTGGCCTTGGGGTCCAGCGGGACCCTGTGGCCCAACCGCGCCGACAGTTACGTCAAACGTCGCTGCGCTGGCGGAGCTATTTGTAACCGTTAGCTGATAACTACCCGACTTGGTTCCAGTGGGCAGCGCAGCGACAATGGAACTATTGGAGAACGAAATCACGGTCAGGTTGCTGGTGTTGAATGTCACCTTGGGAGCCTGCCCTGAGGGGTCAAACCCCTGGCCGGAAATCGAAAGCTGGGTCAACTTGCCGTTGACGGAAGCGCTGTCGATCACCACCGTGGCGGCGGCGAATGACAGGTTGGTTACGAATAACAACATCACAAGACAAAGCAAAGCGCAACGATGTGTCACCTTCGTCCTCCTTAATCGCACATTCGCTTAGATCCTAACCGCGAATTTCCTTTTGGCCTCGAAGACTGGACAAATCGAAATCGAGTGACGGGCGAAAACGTTAACAGCGAAACTCATTCGGGTGAATAGCACGTTAGTGTGACTTTGATGG
The DNA here is from genome assembly GCA_003131635.1 of Acidobacteriaceae bacterium. GTDB lineage: Bacteria > Acidobacteriota > Terriglobia > Terriglobales > Acidobacteriaceae > Sulfotelmatobacter. The sequence continues at coordinate 19,496 of PKVZ01000294.1, read as the reverse complement.
CCGGGTCGTGCCATTTTCCGAAGTTGCCGTCGGCGGGCGGGAGGGGCGTGGGGCGGACATTCAGGTTCGTCCGCAATCGAACAGCAGGTTCCTAACCGGGCTGCCGCCCGATTTTGGAATGACATCCCTTATATCGCGGACGGCGTCCCTCGGCGGCTGAAGCCGGGGTGATTTGGGTGGGGTCTTTTTCGGCACCCTTCGACTTCGCTCAGGGCAGGCTCCTTAAGCCGTGCCCTTCCCGGTCTGAGTCAAAATCAACGTCAGAGTCAAAATCAAAATCAACGTCAAAGGCGTCGGACAAGAGTGTCCGTCCCAGTTCTGCGATCACTCGAGCGCTTCCCACCAAAAGTCGATGTCGGTCTTAGTGGGAACAGAGTTAGCCCAAACCCTGCCGTCTTCCGATTCCTCGACATGGTAAATTTTGGTGCCTCCGAGAGCCAGCCACTCGAATTCCATTCCCCGATCCCAATCAGGGGGAGTCTGGTTCTGGAGGATTTGCGCTTGCATCGCTAACGGTTTGCTGTAGATATTTTCGGCAAGCCACGCCACTAGTTGCGGATCGCGGCTGATCTCATGTTTCCCTTTCCAAACGTCGCTTCGCCATATGTCGAATCTGAAAATTATCGATCTGTTCGCTCCTTCACCCCAATTCGTGTCCCCCATGGAGCTCGTCATTGATACGTACTTGCTGTTTGGGGCTTCAAGAGCTCCGGATTTTTTGCTTGAACTCTGGCTATGCAGGTTTCTAAGCTCGCGCTCACCCAGGTCCCCAAAAAATATTTTACCGGCCGGCACCTCGCCAAAAGCGGGTTTTTCTTCATCAGTTTCCATCGTCGCAAAAAGTGAAGTCCACCGGACAGAGGAGGGTTTGAAGCGCTCGCGGTGTTGAGCGTTGCTGATGAGGTATTCGTTGCGGATTGATTTTTGCTGCCACGGAATGTTCGTGGTTCGCATCAGTTTGGTCATGATGTCTGGGCCACGATACTGGGTATTTTTCCACGCCATAAGAACCTCCGATCTGATTTTGGATAGAACTGGTGACTGGGCCCAAGCCGCGTTCAGCGGATGCGTGTACGCCAAGGATTTCCCGACTCGGCCGGGGCTGTCCCTGGCTGGATTGCCGGCACTATCTTAACTTGAAGCTGCCCGGTCCGTCGCGATTTTCGACAAAAATACACTGAGCGCAGATGAAGGGTGGGCGCCGCTGAGTTTGATCAATAAAACTCCAGCCGCAGAGACGATAAGTTCGAGGTAACACGCTTTGCTATGACTTAGTAACTTATCGATTCTAGCGTTGACTATCGATTAGTGCGATGTTATGCTCGCGCATAAGTGGAGGTTCACCATGTTACTCACAAAGTGGTTCACCTTGTTGATTGCGACTCTGCTACTTACGACTGCCGCTGTTGCCCAACAGGGGCAGGGTCTAGCTAAGGAAATCCAACAATCTCCGACTGTAAGCTCTCTCGATAATGTCAAGCCGACGTGCGCGGATGTCGACACTGGGTTCAACGCAGCGTTGGCGCCAGTACGTGGGTTTGACGTCCTCAACGTGGAAAGATCATTAGGTTTCGACGGCCCTAACTGGAGGCGGGTAGGAGCAGCCTCCGGAGAGCCGGACAATGGACCGGAGTTCTGTTCGTCGTCTTGTCTAAAAAAATGCGGAGAGTGTCCTACCTGTAGCCGCGGTGAGCTTTGGGATTGCACTACCTGTAGCTGCCAGCCCATTTAGCTTACGACGACCTGCTCGATAACGTTTGCACGACCACGGCCGAGGCTGCGCCACCCTTCGCGATTTCCGGCGGGGGGTGGCGGAGGGGGCGATCACTCAGGCTCATCCGGCGGTGCCGTCCCTGCGGGACTTGTTCCAGGCTTTCTCCTCTACCCCGCACTTACGTGCGGGGCTATCTTAAATGCCGTCCCCGTAGGGACTTGGGCCGGGTGATTCGTTCTGCGTCTCCTCAATAGAATTTTCATAGGCGGTGAGGTCTAGGCGAAGATTAAGCCGTCGGGCTCGTGGAGGTAGTGCCAGGCTTCGCGGTAGGAGTCGTAGAGGCCGGGGAGGCGGCTGCGTTTGGGGCGGAACAGAAGGCTGGTTTGGCCGAGGACGTGAGGGAGGGGGAGGATGAACCAGGAATCTTCGGGGATGATGTAGGCGGCGATGAAATCGATTTCGGAGAGCTTGTAGGGGACGGCGCGTCCGTGGATGCGGCGGTGGGCGTTGATGTGGTAGAGGCCGTTGAGCAGTTGGGTGGAGGATTTGACTTGGACGCGGACGAGGCGGGGGCGAGGGCTGTCGAAAAGCAGGTGCCTCGACTTGGCTCGCTTTCGCCCGGCTTCGGTGGGGATAACGGATGTGAGATGGGAGGGGTCGAGGATGATGTCGTAGCGTTCGCTGTCGCCGAAGGGCTTGGAGATGCCGAAGCCGTGGCGGGCGGCGGCGAGGGCGAAGGCGAGTTCGGAGATTTCTCCGCGGCGTTTGGTGGAGAGTTCGCGTTCGAAGGGAGTGAGAAGCCGGGGAGTNNGTTCTCGGTTCTCGGTTCTCGGGTCTTGGGTCTTGGGTCTTGGGTGTTGGGTGTTGGGTTTCTGGTTTCTGGTTTCTGGTTCGGTTTCGGATGTTGGGGTTTTGGTTTGGAGAATTGTTTGAAAAACGAAAAAAGGCGCATGCCGGGAATCGGCTGCGCCTTCTTTTACTCGATATGACCATTATATCACACTTGATGGGGTCTGTGGGACATGATGGCGGATTTATTTGTCGTGTAGAAGCAAAGAGTTAGGCAAAAAACTTGATGTTTAGGGCTTGACAAGATTTCGGGCGCGGTGGCGGGAGGGCGGGCTGGCGGTGTCGGCGTGGGTTGGCCAGGCGATTAGTCGGGGGTGAGGCCGAGGAATTCCTCGTGTCCGTTGAATATCTCGTCCAAGAAGTTTGGTTGTTTTGGGCTTGGGGGCGTTGATGGCTTGGGCTGTTTGGGGCCGGAGGCGGCGCAGGGTTTCTGCCCGAGGTCGAGGTCGAGGTCTGGTTCGATGATTGCGCTGGGCGCCATGGGATTTGTCCTTTTCTTTTCCTTTTGGGTGAGCGGCTCGAGTTCGTTCGGGAACTTGGAACCGCAGAATATAAAGGTACGGAATTGGGAAGCCTGATCCAATGACGTGAGTCACGGTTCGATGTGATGGATGGGACATCGCAGGCGAAGGTGGGAAGAATATCGAGATCAAGTGCGACATTAAAGGCGACGGGAGAGCCTGCCCTGAGCTTGCCGAAGGGAGGGTGCGTTCACACCGGGCTGGAAGGCGGGGAGCATGCTGTAAAGGCTGTATATGCAAGGGCTTCCAGATTGATATTGTTATCTTATGAAGCGACGATTCCGTGCGGGTAAGGCTTTAATGATGGGAGCGCTACTGGTGGTGACAGCGAGGATGGGCGGGGCTGCGCCGCAGACGACGGCTCCCAAGAATCAGGAAGTGAAGTCGCCGGCGACGCGGGTGATGGGGCGCAAGCTGCAGGAAAAAGGCGTGCCGAATTTTGGCGAGGTTACGCCGACGCTTTACCGGGGAGGACTGCTGAACACTACAGGTTTAAAGACGCTGGCGAAGATGGGGATGAATGTTGTGGTGGATACGCACGCCAACGACGTAAGCGAAGAAAAGACGGTGAAGGGTTTGGGGATGAAATATGTGGCGATTCCATGGCATTGTCCGTGGCCGCATGATGAAGTGTTTGCGAAGTTTCTTAAAGTGTTACATGAGAATAAAGGGAAGAAAATTTTTGTGCATTGCCGGCTGGGCGATGACCGCACGGGAATGATGGTGGCGGCGTATCGCATGGCGGAAGAAGGATGGACGGCGGACGAGGCGATGAACGAGATGAGGACGTTTGGGTTCACGGCGGCGCATCATTTTATTTGCCCGGGGCTGGCGAGCTACGAAAAGCATTTTCCGGAGCGGTTGAAGGATAATCCGGCGTTTGCGGGAGTGAAAGCGAAGCAATAGATGTGGTGCTTACCGGTTTGAGTTAGTTGTGCAATGCGAACGCGCCGAGGCATGCGCCGGGCCGCCAATTTCCGAGGTGATCTGTTTTGACCAGTCTCCATTTCGCTGCCGGCTTAGGCTAGCTGTGACCGTCCTAAGGAGGCAGCTATGGGTGGTCAGCCCTGTCCAAGAATAGCCTGCGCACTTTGCAGCGGGTCGGTAACTTTAGAGACTGATCTGTGCGCCGATGAAAACGGCGAGTTGGTCCATGAGGATTGCTACGTCAACCATCTGCTGGGCGCACGGACCAATCAAACTTCCGCCCAACATTTTTTAGACATGCTGGCGGCCCAACCGCCGGTTTTGAGCTGCCCTACGTGCGGTCAGGCGCTGTTGCAGCTAGACGCAACGTTCCTCTCGCAAACTGGAAAATCGTGGATGATTCCATTGCCCGTTTGCATGAACTGTCACCGCGGTAATGGCGGGGCCGGGTACGCGGACGCCTAAGTCTTAAACCATTCCTGAGTTCAACTTATTCTTGCCGCCTTCAACGAGCTAAACGCGTTCCGGCAGCGGCGCGGGCGAGCTATAATCGTGCGCTCAGGGAAGTAAATATGAGACCTATTAGAGGGCGTATCTAGAGGACATGGTTGTGGCTGCACCAGAGAACAATTCACAGACTAACTCTCCTTATGTAGTCGATGCGAGGGTGCGGATTGGGCATGTGCATTTGAAGGTTGCCGATCTGCAGCGGGCGCTGCGGTTTTATGCGGGAGTGCTGGGGATGGAAGTGATGCAGAGGTATGGAGATGGGGCGGTGTTTTTGTCGGCGGGCGGATATCACCATCACATTGCGTTGAATACGTGGGAGAGTCTGGGAGGGTCGCCGCCGGCGGAGGGCGCGACGGGACTTTATCACACGGCGATTGTTTATCCGACGCGAGCGGCGCTGGCGACGGCGTTGCGCAGAGTGCTGGAGGCGAAGATCCCGTTGCAGGGTGCGGCGGACCATGGGGTGAGCGAGTCGATTTATTTAAATGATCCCGATGAAAATGGGGTTGAGTTGTACTGCGACAAGCCCAAGGAAAAATGGCCGCGGAGCGCGGACGGAAAATTNNGGGTCTTGGGTCTTAGGTCTTCGCTTTGTAGTTCCTGACACCCAAGGGCCCAAGGCCTAAGACCCAAGACCCCGAAATTCGTGTCGATTAGAGTTGTTCTGCAAGGGCTAGAGATCGAGGAAACGATCGCGATCTTGAGCGGTGGGTAGAGGACAGGATTCGGAGTGGCCGAAGATGCGATAGCGATGGCGGGCGATGGCGTTGTAGGCGGAGTCGCGGAGGAATTCGGGCAGGAGTTGCAGAAGGAATGCGGCGGCGGGCCAGGGGGCGCCGAGGTGCTTAAGGACGAAGAGGGCTGCGTCGGAGCGGGCGAGCAAGAGTTCATTTGAGTTTTCAGAGTCTGGATTGACGACGACGTAGACGGTATCGAGAGCGCCGGGATTGAGGTTGTGGCGGGCGAGGATGCGGGAGGCGAGCGGGCTTTGCAGCGATGCGAAACGGAAGATGGCATGGCGGTCGCGGCGAAGGATGAATTGGACGAAGCGGTGGCAGAGTCCGCAGACGCCGTCGTAGAGGAGGATGTGCGGCATGTTACGGGTGAGTGGTGGATCAAGAGGATGGAGCGCAAGCCTGAGGTGCAGATTCTGAATTTTTCTTGATTTGTTCGCGCAATGCTTGGGCCTCGCGTTTTAGGTCTTTGGCCATGAGCCAGTGGTTTTCCTGCTGGTCTTTTTCCGGAGTTTGAGATGCGAAATTGGTGAGGCGGAGAATTTCGTCTTCGAGAACTTGCAGGCGGGATTCGAGAGCTTCTGTACGCATGGGTCTGAGGCCTACGGTGAAAGTATAACGCGAGTGGTGAAGGGTTGGCGGGATTCGGCCGACGGACAGCCGAGGCTGTCCCCACACCAGGGCTACGAGCCGAGTCGCAGAAGTTCGGCTCTTAGCCGCGCGTGGTGTTGGGTGTGGTCGAGGTAGGTGATTTCGTTGGGGGCGGATTTGGCGCGGATGAGTTTGATGAGTTGCGATTTTTCGACGGGTGTCCAGCTGGTTAGGTTGGGGATTAAGGCTAAGATTAGCGACCAGTTGTCCAGGGATTGGATTTGGGTTTGAGTCCAGCGGCGCGGGTTGATTTTTAGGGCGCGGGTTACGGCGGCGGTGGAGGCTTGACGAATTTTCTGGCTGTCGCCGTTGAAGTCGCGGGCCATGCGTCGGTTGATTTGCAGGCCGAGATTGCGGGTGGAAAAAGTGTCCCAGGGGCCGGGGTGTCCCTCAGCGGCTAAAGCCGGGGAGCAGTTCGTGGCGTGTACGGCACGACTGGAAGTCGTGCCCTTCCCGATCATGCTGCTGACGGGGATGGCCATTTCAACATCTGCCCGAGCCACTTCATAGAACATGTGGGCTTCGGCCAGGCGTTTGAGGATACGGGCGGGAGTTTTGTATTCGCGATTGGCCGCGATTTTCTTTTCTTCTTTTTCGCAGAGCTTCTGCAGATCGGCGCGGCCGGGGCGGAAGCCTAGTTTGCGGTAAAACCAGAAGGCGCCGGAGTCGATGGCTTCGTCGTTATTCTGGCCGATCTGGTAGGGATAAATTGAAATACAGTTTGCGGCGGTGAGGGCGCGGAGGCAGCGCAGGGTCTGGGCGTAGATCCAGGCGGTTTCGCCCTGGCGGTAGGTGTAGAAGGTGTTGAAGCCGACTTCGATCCATTCGCAGAGGCCGATGGCTTCGACGTAGTTGATGGGGACGCCGTTTTTCAGAGTGTAACCGGCAAGGTAGGCGCGGAGCGGGAGACGGCGGGATGGGGGTAGTCCCCAGAAATGCATGACGACGCCGCGGCCGAGATCGGCGCGGAGTACGGTGTGCGGGTCGCCGAGGGTGGTGCCGTAGAGTTCGCGGTAGCGGACGACCATGACGTCGCGGATGGCGTGCATGACGGATTCGCCGGCGGCGAGAGAGAGTTTTTCGAATTTGGGTGCGGGCTGGGCGAGTTCGCGGGAGAGTGAGACTTCGCTGCGCTGGATGAGCGGCGCCGTATGAAAGTAGAAGCGCCGGGGGCGAGTGAAGTTGCGGGTGCGGGAAAGCTTTAAGTTTTCGAGTCTCCATCGGATGGGAAGACGGAGCGAATCGTAGAGCTCGGCACGCTGCCGGGCAGGGAGCGGGAGTTGCTCGAAGCGCTGGATGAGCCAGGGGAGCGGGTTCTCGCGGCCACGGGCGGAATCGAGCCAGCGCTGCCACGGGATGTTGGCTTCGACATCGGCATCTTCTTCGAGAAGGGGAATGAAGCGCGGCCAGATTGTGCCGCGGGCGCGCTCGGAGGGATAGTCCTCCCAGTAGTCGTTCCAGGCGATTTCCGGATTGCGCGAAATGCGATTGCGCGGGATGCGGCGCAGGAGCCAGTGAGCGACGTCGAAGGAAAGAGCGTCCTGCATGGTGGTGCCGGCGATGCCGGAAGTATCGAAATCGTCGAAGAGAGACATGTCGGCGTGGGCGGCGCGAAGTTTCTCGATGCGCAGGTGGAAGGTGTGTAGGAGATTTTCGATACGAGGGATGAGAGATGGCGCGTGAGGAAAGGCGCGGAGGAAAAGCAGGCATTCGTGGAAGCGGATGAGTTGGTGAGGATCGTCGAGCTGCAGCGTGGAGAGTTGGGCGAGGAGTTTGGTGACGAGTGATGAGTGGGCGGAGTCGATGCGATTCTTAGCGGCTTCGAGTTGGGTGAGGAGTTGGTCGGGATCGTGAGAGGTGGGCGGCATGGGGCGGCGAAACAGTGTAACGCAATCCGTGGAGCGTCTTAAAATCTTTAACACAGAGGGCACGGAGGAACACAGGGTAGAGCTCTGAGTGGAACGGAGCTATTTCAGACCCAGTCCGCCGTTGAAGTGTTGGATGACGCCATAGCACTCGCAGGCTACGGCTTCCAGGCTTTTGCGGTTTAGGATTTTGACGGTGCCGCGCATGTTTTCAATCAGGCCGGCATTTTCGAGCACGCCGGCGGCGAGGCTGACGCTGGGGCGTCCGGTGCCGAGCATCTGGGCGAGAAATTCGTGAGTCAGGGGAAGCAGTTGGGAATCGAAGCGATCCTGGCACATCAGCAGCCAGCGAGCCAGGCGCTGGTCAATTCCATGCAGCCGGTTACAGGCGGCAAGTTGAGCAACCTGCATGCCGTGCATGAGGGCGAAGCGGCCGAGTTTGGAGTGGAGCGCGGGAGCGGAAAGCAAAATATCCCGAAATACTTCCGAGCGAATTCGCACTCCGCATCCCGACATTTGCATGATGGCGCGGAAGATTTCCAGGCGAAGACCTGCGGTGAGGGACATGCCGATCATGCCTTCTTTGCCGACGATGCCGACCTCGACACTTCTGCCATCGTGGCTAAGAGCGACGAGGGAGGTCATGCCGTCATTCAGGAAATAGGCGAACTCGATCTTCTCGCAGGGCTCCTGCAGGATTTTATGCTGGGGGAGATCGATGGACTCCAAGTGGGGGCGAAGCAGGTTGAATTCTTTGTCGGGCAGTGAGAGCAGAATGAGATTGCTGACTGCTTTCCCTGCCGCATCGGAGCGGGCGCCAGGACGCAGTGAAAGCGGCTTGTTGGAGTTGGTAGCTCGCTTAACGATGATCGTTCCTTCCATCAAGGCATCCGTTCCCATGAAACGTTGGATGCCTCGAACCGTCTGCCGTCATTGCCGGAAAGCTGTAGGCTGGGCCAGCATTTCAATGGAAATGTGAAGGAATAAAAAGGTAGAAGGTACGGAGAAAATTCCTATCATTTTCCCACTGGGATGCGGCTTCATAACATGTTGTTTTTCACAACAGCGGCCAGCAAAGGCAAGGGGTATAGGTGTCTGACCCTATTTGCTCTTTGGGTCACTGGGTTTGTCATTCTGTATTTGCGGGTCTTTGGTAGACAAGACGCGGTTCAGTTCCTGGACAAGCTTCAGAAATTTTGCCCGGTCCTCTTCCACGGCGATCTGCGCGCAAAGATCCTGAATACGGTCGCTTTCTGACTTATTCATAATTGTTTCGAGGTGATGCGGAAGTATTACAGTATTCGCTGTAGAAGGTATGTTCGATGTCGAACGCTGGCGCAACCGAGGAGTGGCCCACAGGACCTTGATCGGCGAAAACCCTCGACTGCTTGAGGACGTGCACTCGCGGCCTGCTTTGGAAGGACTTAGACCGACGGGTGCAATCAGCTATAGCCTTTTTTCTTCCAGACGCCCCAGTCGGAGCGGACGGCTCCAAGCATGGCTTCGGCGGCGCGGTGGAGCCATCTCGCTTTTTGGGTATCGAGATGGCGAAGGATGGCCTTGCGCGCGGATGGGGTGCCGAGATGGATGTTGGCGGTTTCCCATCCCATGGAGTGGAGCAGGCGAAGTTCAGTGTTCGGGCTACCCAAAGAAGCGAGTTCGATGCGGGAACAGTCTGGAGCGAGGCGACGAACAATCCAGCGTCCGCGCAACTGGACAAAATGATCGGGACAGCGGACGGCATGGTTGATGATGGTCTGGTAGAGAATCTCCGGGGGGCCTTTGTCCTTTTTGGACGCGAGGCTTTCGGCCCAGCAATTGGAAGAGGGGGCGAGCGCTTTGGCTTCGCGGGCGATGCGTCCGCCGTGCCAATCGGCGATGGCGACGTAGCGGGCATGGCCGAGGCTGCCGAGTCCGGCAACGCGATGGACGAGACGATAGGAGATGCCAGGGGCGGGCATGAGGTGTTCGATGGCGTCGACGGCACTGATGGGGACTTCAGTTTTGAGGGTGGGGAGCGCCTCCATTTTTTTCCAAAAGCGAACGGGATCGCGTAGTTCACCCTCGGCGATGAAGCGCAGCCATGGGTGCTTCTCGCTAAGGACAAAAGCTCGGCCTTGTTCCTGGAGGCTTTCGCGATAGCCTTCGAGCAGGGTGCCGCAGATATCTTCGCGTTTGAGGGGAAGGCGTCCGACGTCGACGGCGAGGTGGGCGCTGACGGCGAGTCGCACCAGGTCGATGGTGTAGGCCATGGGCCAGGCTTCGTCGAAGTCGTTGACACCCCAGATGAGGCGGCCTTCGATGTCGCGCCAGGTGCCGAAATTCTCGACGTGGAGATCGCCAACCGCAAGCACGTGCGAAGCCTTGGCGAGTTCGGGACAGATCTGGGGCCAGAGTTGGGCCCAGCGGTAGTAAGTTGCACGGAAGAAGGGGAAAAGTTCCGCCTTCATGCGGGCGTGTTTGAGGCGCAGGTCTTTCTTATCGAGGTGAGTGCGTTGGGCCAGCCAGGCTTCGAAGTTGCGAGTGGCTTTGACGACGTTCATGCGCAACGATAGCGATGGGGGGAGGGGGAAGTCAAATTTCGGGCTTCGGGCTCCGGCTTTCAGTCTTCGGATCGTTTTGAAGGGGCTTTCACCACGGAGGCACGGAGACACGGAGAAAACCCGGAAACAAAAAGAAAGCAAAAAAAGAAAGGTTTTCTCTGTGGCTCTGTGGTGAAAGGGTTTGGTGCGACATGCAAATGGAAGGACGGCGCGGGGCGTGGCATCGACTCCACGATTCGATTCCACGACCGGCGCCGGTTCTGAGCACAAAGGAGGAACGCGGGCTCAGTTCTTGAAGAAGGCGGTGTTGCGCTCGATGAACGGCTTTTTATCCTCGGGAACGTCGTCGACGGCGAGAATCGAATCTGAGGTGCAGGCGGGAACGCACGCACCGCAGTCGATACATTCGACCGGGTCGACGAAGAGCTGAGTCGCCTCTTCGAAACCGGGCTCATCCTGCTTGGGATGAATGCAGTCGGTGGGACAAACATCGACGCAGAGAGAATCTTTGATACAGGAATCGGTGATTACGTAGGCCATGAGGAAGATCTCCGGGATGAAAGTTTTGGTATTGGTTGAACTCGATTTTCAGTGTAGAGGCGAGACCGGAGCGAAACCGTGACGCTCATCACAGTGGCGTGTGAGCGCGAGCCCACGAGGAGCGGGAGAGAGCAGTCGGCGAGAAGAGCGAGGATGATCACAATCACCCATAGGGGTGACGGCGATCACCGACATGAAAAACCGCGAATGGCAGAATGCTGACATTGAACTAAGACCTACTTTATGCAGGCCTTCTAGTTGAGATCGCCCGGCCCTAACCCACAGAACCCCACAGAGCCGTTACCCCAGACGGCAAGGGCCGGGCGCCTTATAAAGAAGATAGAAGAGAGCGCTGACCCTCCCCTTTCTTTCTTATTTTTTTGGCCTCGCGGTTAACTTGTCCTCTCCATCCCATAGTAAAGCTGAGCGAAGAATTCGCAGAACGTGCGCGTTAAGAGCCTTGGCCCCCGGGCGCCTTCGAAGTATCTCTGGGAAGTGGCTCGTTCAAATCTTCGATCTGTTGTACGGTCAGGGTTGCCGCATCATCCATCTTCCGGTCTGCTCCGATTTCGATTAAATGCTCCTTGGATCCGGAACCTTTCTGGAAACGCCGAACGGCGTGCAACTGGACGCCAGCTCGCAGCAAAGTTAAAGCGACGAACCTAACGTCAGCGAGCGGAACCTTGTCTCCGGCCCATATTGAATTCGTAGGATCGTCGATGATTCGCGCCGTAGCATTACTGAACTTCAGTCCACCCTCCACCAGGGCCTTAGCCACTACTTCTCTATCTACATCCTTGCTGAAGTATTCGATCGTCGAATGCTGTGCAGATGGATTGAGCGCCAGCGTTTGCAATTCCCGGTTGCGGGCGGAATCCGCAAACAAGCTCTGTTGCACTTGATTTTTGCTGACTTGACCGGTGGTAGCAGCCAGGATTCCGCGTTCCCGCAAGCCCGCCACGATCAGGTCGAGTTCCTGCTGCGAGGATGTTGCGAGACCCAGTTGAACGCTAGATGTTTCCTGGGCGGTTTGCGCCAGCTCGATTTGATGGTCAACCTTTTTGTTGGCCTCGTAGGCATCGCGATTGTCTTTATAACCGTAGATTCCAGTTGTAATCGCCGAAGCGCAGAGAATAGCGATGACTATCCACGTTTTTCCTTTGTCTGTTTTCGGATCGATGTAAAGGCCTGCGAGGCCGCTCATCAAACTGATAAACGGAAGGAGTACGTTGCGAAACATGCGTGTCTCCCGGCGGTGAGGCAAGAAAAGCGCGTCACCGTCTTGTCGGTAAAAGGGCTTTCCCAGAAGGTCGCGATTATAACCCAGATCTTATCTCTCACAAGTAATCCGACGCGAGAATTCGGGTTTCAGGACAGAGGCCTGTGTTCCACGTGACACAGTGCGTCGTCTTGACCACGTTCGGGGCACTTTCGGCTGAGGCTAAGGACTTCCCTATCAATAACTTGCGGCTGGCGGCTGGGTTGCTTCCAGAGATTCCGGCAGGCGACTCAGAGAAATAAAGCGAGGAGGGCGTTATGCAGATGGTGATTACATTTATGGCGGTGGTGGGAGGAATGATTTTTTCGCTGGCGGTGGCGCTGCTGGCGGAAGAGCTGATTTTCGGGCAGGTGATTCGGGTGTTTTTTGTGAGGCAGACGGTGACCGAGAAGACCGAGGGCAAGCGCTAAGGCGCAAAGGAGAACGACAATGCTGGCGTTGAGGAATTTGCTGTTAGCAGGTGGCGTGGGAATGACGATCGTGGCCGTGTACATTCTCGCCTATGATTTGTACCGCGGAATTTCATACCGGCGCGCCGTGGCGACGGCAGAAGCGGTTGCGGTTGCGGTAGTGGTGCGCTGGAGACTATCGCTGGCGCTGGCGATGCTGGCTTGGGGACCGCTGCTGATGGCGTTCAGTATTGTGGTGGTGCCGAGCGGCATGGCGGGCGTGCGGGTGAGCCAGATGCGTGGGACGGAGCCGGGGACGCTTTATCCGGGAGTGCACCTGGTGATGCCGCTGATGGAGGACGTGGCATTGTTCGATACGCGGGATCAGATATTTACCACCGGGATGCCGGAAGACGAAAATACGGCGGCGAAGAAAACCTCCAGCAAGCTGCAGCCTTTGAACGTGCAGGCGAAAGAGGGGCTGACGTTGGGGTTGGCAATCACCGTGCGATACCGGTTGGACGCGAAGCGACTGGATTACATCGAGGGAAATTTGCCGCGGCCGGTGGAAAAAGAGATCGTACCGCCAACGGTGGCGAGCGTGTGGCGCGAGATTGTTCCGAACTACACGGTGCGCGATGTTTTTTCGGCGAAGCGCGAGGAAGTGCGGCAAAAGGCGGCGGGACTGATTACGCAAAAGCTGGCGGCGGATGGAATTGTGGTGAAAGAGGTGATGCTGCGGGATATCCAGTTGCCGGCCGAGTATGCGGAAGGGCTGCAGGCTTTGCTGCTGAAGGAGCAGGAGAACGATCAAATGTCGGTGGAGACGGAGCTGAAGACCAAGGAAGTAAGAATCGCCGAACTGGAGGCCGAGGCCATGAAGGCGCGGCAGGTGAAGGCGGCGGAAGGCGAAGCGCGAGTACGGGTTCTGCGCGCCAAGAGTGAGTCGGACGCGATGCAATACACGCTGCCACTGAAGCAGAAGCAGATTGAACAGAGCCGACTGGAGGCGCAGGCGCGCAAGGAAGCCACGATTCAGAATGCGGAGGGTGACGCGCAGGCCAAGGTGATCGACAGCAAAGCTGAGGGAGAGCGACGGAAGTTGCTGGCGGAGGCGGAGGCTGACCGGATTCGGGTAACGGCGGCGGCGGACGCGGAGCGATTGCAGAGCGAAGCGGCGGTGTTGAAGGAGAATCCGCTGCTCATTAATAAGATCATTGCCGAACGGCTCTCCGACAAACTACAGATCATGATGGTTCCTGCCGACGGAAAATTCTTCTTCGCCAACGACGTGCTGCGGGGCATGAGCATGGCGAACCAAAGCGCGCAGGCGGAACAGGAGCAGAAATAGCAGAGCTGAATCCGGGTTCATCAACTGCCGGTGGGATATGATGCGAAAGATTCGGCTGGGCGAACTCTGCGTTAAGCTTTCATGAAAACTTTCACGGTGCTTTTCGTGGAGCTTTTCGTAAGGCTTTTCGTAGTGCTTTTCGTGAGGCTTTTCGTAAAACGACAGGAGCAAGGATGTTTCGCCGCAAACTGCTGGCAGTGTTCGCGCTGACCGTATGCCTATCGGTGGCGGCGGTGGCATGGCTGGTTTCGGAGGTGACGCGGCGAGCTTTCGTGCGCAGCGACGATGAAAGGACGGCGGCGCTGGTCACGCAGTTCCGGCGCGAGTTTAACCGGCAAGGCGAGGAGGTGACGCGGCGAGTGGAGGCGATTGCGAACTCGGAGTCGGCGAGCCGCATGGCAGTGGCCTTGAACCGCGCGCCGGCGGATTCGGGGCCTTATTTTGAGACGGCGAAAGCGACGGCGGAAAATAGTCAGCTGGATTTTTTGGAATTTGTGGAGAGTAACGGAACGATTATTTCATCGGCGCAATGGCCAGCGAAGTTTGGATATCCGGAGACTTCCGTTGGCAGCTTTGCGGCAGCGGCCGACCAGGGAGCGTTTCTGAGGCAGGAAGAACTGCAGGATGGCACCGCGCTGGGATTGTTTGCGGTGCGCGCCACACGGGTGGGAGAGCGGCCGGTGTATGTGATCGGAGGGCGGCGGCTGGATAAAGATTTTCTTGCAGGACTGGAGTTGCCGGCGGGAATGCACGCTTTGCTTTATCAGAATCGCGGCGATCGTTTTTCCGCGGATTTGCTGATCGATCCTGCGGACTCATTCGCCGACAAAATGCGTTCTCCGCAGAAGCTGCAGCCGGTTGCGGATGCGGTGCGAAGGTATGGAGAAGAAATGACCGCGGTGGTTTCGTGGTCGGCGGACCACGCGGATGATGAGATGTTTCATGCGATCCCGCTATGGGGAGCGGGTGTGGGAAAGGATCGTCCGCTGCTGGCGATTCTGCTGATCGGCAATTCGCGAAGAACTTATGTGGAGTTGAAACGGCACATCCGTTCGGCGGCGTTGCTGGTGGGAGGCGGAGGAATCGTGCTGGCGATTCTGCTGAGCAGTTGGGCGGCGGCGCGGGTGACGCGTCCGGTGGAGCGGCTGGCGCATGCGGCGCAGGAAGTTGCGGCGGGAAACTGGAATGTGCGGGTGGAGGTTTCCGGCGGAGACGAACTGGGGCAACTGGCGGATTCGTTCAATCGAATGACCACCGAGTTGCTGGGGCAAAAAGAGCGGCTGGTGCAGGCCGAGCGCGTGGCCGCCTGGCGGGAGTTGGCGCGGCGGCTGGCGCATGAGTTGAAGAATCCGCTGTTTCCGCTGCAGCTTACGATGGAGAATCTGGTGCGNNGGTTCAGCGAATTTTCGAAGATGCCGCAACCGCAATTGCAACCGGTGCAGTTGAATGAAGTGGTTCGCGGCGTGGTACAGCTTTTTCGGGCGCAACTGGAAGCGCCCGGGCCTGCGAAGATCAAGTGTGAGCTGGAACTGGATCCGCACTTGAAAACCGTGGCAGGGGATGCGGAGCTGTTGCATCGGGCAATTTCAAATCTGGTGCTCAACGCCATGGACGCAATGCCGCAGGGGGGAACGCTGAGGTTGCGAACTCGACAGGAAGGCGGCAAGGTGCTGATCGAAGTTGGGGATACGGGAGCGGGAATGACGGCGGAGGAGCGCGAGAAAATCTTTACTCCTTATTATACGAGCAAGGCGCAGGGCACTGGACTGGGACTGGCGATTGTGCAATCTGTGGTGAGCGATCATGGAGGCACGGTCCGAGTGCAAAGCGAGGCGGGACGAGGAACGACGTTTGTAATCGAGTTGCCGGCGGGGGTTTCTGGATAGAAATGTGGCTCTGGATGGAGATGTGGTGGTTTGGAAAGAAAAGATCTTAACCGCAAAGTACGCTAAGAAATGCCGCGAAGGGCGCAAAGAAAAGCTCTTGAGGAGGGCGGTTGCCGACGAAAGCACATTTGCTGATTGTAGACGATGAGGCCAACACGCTGGCTTCGCTGGCGCGGGCGTTTCGGCTGGCGGGGCATGAGGCTACGGTGTGCGATAACCCGGCGAAGGCAATGGAACTGGCCAAGACGCAGAAGTTCGATTTGATTCTTTCCGATGTGAGGATGCCGGGAAAAGATGGGCTGACGCTGCTGGAAGAACTGAAGGCGCAGGGAGTGACGGCGCCGGTGGTGATGATGTCGGGGCAGGCGGACATTGAAATGGCGGTGCGGGCGACGCGGCTGGGTGCGCTGGATTTTCTGGAGAAGCCAATCTCCACGGAAAAACTTTTGCTGACCGTGGAGAATGCGCTGAAGCTGCAGCGACTGGAAAGCGAGAACCGGCAACTCAAGCAGCGGCTGGGTAAACATGAAGTTGTGTGGCAGGGCGCGGCCATGCAGCGCGTGATGGCGCAAGTGGCGCGGGTGGCGGCGAGCGAGACGCGGGTATGCATCCTGGGAGAAACGGGCACGGGAAAAGAACTGGTGGCGCGAACGATTCATGAGCGCAGCGGGCGCGCCGGGGGAGCGTTTGTGACGTTGAATTGCGCGGCGGTTCCGGCGGAGCTGATTGAATCGGAATTGTTCGGTCACGAGAAAGGATCGTTCACCGGCGCGGCGGGACGGCATATTGGAAAGTTTGAGCAGGCGGATCATGGAACAATTTTTCTGGATGAGATTGGGGACATGCCGCTGGCCATGCAGGCCAAGCTGCTGCGCGTGCTGGAAGAAGGAGAAGTGGAGCGTGTGGGCGGCGAGAAGCCGGTGAGCGTGGACGTGCGGGTGGTGGTAGCGACGCATCGCGATCTGGAAGCGCGGGTGCGGGAAGAAAAATTCCGGCAGGATTTGTTTCACCGGATTTACGTTTTTCCGCTGGTGCTGCCGCCGCTACGAGAGCGGCGCAGGGACATTCCGGCGCTGGTGGCGCATTTTGCGGCGCAGGTGAGTGCACAGAATGGATGGAAGCCGGTTCCGTTTTCAGAGGAGGTGATGGCGGCTCTTCAGGCGCACGCGTGGCCGGGGAATGTCCGGGAGTTGCGCAACATGGTGGAGCGGCTTATGTTGCTGGCGACCGATGGGCAAGTCGATCTTGCGACGGTGGAGATGGCTCTCCCGAAAGGCGCGAGCGTTGCGGCCTCTTCTACATTTTCCTCGGGAGCGCTGACGGAACGGGTGGATGCGTTCGAGCGGGAAGTGATTCTGGCGGAGTTGAAGCGCAGCCATTCGAATGTGAGTCTGGCGGCGAAGGCGCTGGGGCTGGAGCGAAGTCATCTTTATAAGAAGGCGGAGCAGTTGGGGATTGATTTGCGGGCGATGCGGCGGGAGAGCGGTCACGAGTAGCGGAAGATTGCTGGCAGATCGAAGTCAGATCAAAGTCAAAAACTTAACCACAGAGGACACAGAGGAGCACAGGGTAATTCGATCAGTTCTAATCAACGGCTCCGGGAATCGGGATACCGCGCTTGAGATCGGCGGCGAGAAGGCGATGGAATAATTGTTCTCCGGCTTCGCGGCGCACGGAGAGGCGTCCGGCGCGGTAGGCGCGGGATTTGAGGCCACGCTGCACGTCTTCGCAGATGCCGAGATCTTCTTCCTGCACGCGATTGCCGACGTTCACCGACTGTTCGTTATATTCGCGGCTCGCCTCACCGATATCCGCAAAATAAAAATCGAAGACCACGGTGCAGTGATCGACGTCGATGGGGATGACGAGATTGGTGTCCATGTATCCGGCGTAGCAGTTGATCATGAGATTGGGATGCTGCCAGAAATACCAGGCGCGGTCGCCCTTGCGGGCGGCGCCGGTCGCGGCATCTTCGTTGGAGGCGACCATGGGGCTGGCTTGCAGGCAGTAACGGTCCTCGTTCTCGATGGTATATCGCTTGTAATCGAGAACCGAACTCAAGCCCTTGTGCAGATGGGGAACGTGATAGCCGCCGTCGAGAAAATTATCGACAAAGACCTTCCAGTTGCAATGGATGTTGTAAGTACGGCGGTCGAAGTAGTGCAGCTTGCCGATGCCGAGCGGGGCGACGCGCTGGACGAGGGCGCCGAGAAATTCGGTTAACGGCGCAGCGTGGTCGTCGAGATTGATGAAGACGAAGCACTCCCAGGTTTCGACGCGGATGGGAACCAGACCGTTTTGCGTGCGGTCGAAATTTTCCACGCCCTCGAATTCGGGCATGCCTTTGAGTGAGCCATCGAGGCCGTAGTTCCAGCCGTGATAGGGGCAGTGCAAAAGAGAGGCTTGTCCGCAAGGTTGAGTTACGACGGCGGCGGCGTGGTGGCGGCAGACATTGAAGAAAGCGCGAAGAGTGC
>PKVZ01000294.1:0-1231 GCA_003131635.1 Acidobacteriaceae bacterium | reverse complement strand
TCGATGGAAGATGGCATAGGGTGAACTTTCTCACGTTAAGCCTTCCATCCTAAATTGTATTCAGGCTCTATGGGGAGACTACGGCGGTTCGAGTTGAGGGACGAAGCGGGACGAGAGAACAGTTTGAAAAATGAGAGCAGGCTCCACGGAGAGCCTGCTCTTTATATTATGTGCCGCATATTATGCGCTGCATTAGCCGGCATTGCGTAGCCGCGGTTGTTCGGCGTGCACCAGAGGCATATCCACCAGGTGCTCGCTGATAAACCAGACTTGCAATTCATTGGTGCGAAGAACGTCGCTGACCACCAGATCGTTGGTGCCAGCGTCNNCGAGTGGTTTCGGCCACGTCGGCGGCCATGGCGATGGAGATTCCGCCCAGAAGTTGGATCCTCTCGGCGATGGTGTCCACCAGTTCCGATTGTTCTCCGTAGTGCTTGTCGAAGAGCAGATGGAGCTGATAAAAAGTTGGCCCTGCGACCTGCCAATGCGATTTTTTGTAGAGATCGCGAAGGGTCATGGTGTCGGCCAGCATGAGGTTGAGCTGCTCGGTCATTTCGAGGCGAACCGGCTCTTCCAGTTCGAGAGGCAAGAGGTGCGAAACGGAGCCATAGGCTTGAATTTCGGGAGCACTCTGGTGAAGGCGGGGCTGGGCGTTTAAGATACCTCGCTCGCTCGCCGGTGCTTTCGCGTTTGAAACTTTCTTGGGCATAAATATTTTCTCCTTGGCGACGGATAAGTTGAGATTTCTTGATCTACAAAGACTCGACGCTGGTTCGATGCCAAGAACCGGTCAAGGGATGCGGCCAGTTCAGAAGATCGTCCCGATGGAATGGAGCGTGGCTGGGGATGCAAATCGCCGGGCGGTTGAGATGGACTCATGCACGTTGGTCGGCAACATTGAGCGATTGCCGCGGGGCTATAAGTTTGACGATGTCGAAGCCATTGTTTATGATCGAAGTGCGGGGTGGAGCAGTCTGGTAGCTCGTTGGGCTCATAACCCAAAGGTCGGTGGTTCAAATCCACCCCCCGCAACCATTTACGGATTTGAGGGACTACCGGCGTAGTCCCCAATTCCAAAATCACTGGATCGTGGCTGTTTCGGGCCTCAAATTCTTCAGGGAAACTTCCTTCGCCCTATCCTTCAGCTGGCTTTTGATCGCGGGCGGCAAAATAAGATCTGCTACCCGGCTATTGGCTCGGCGCTTCGTTTTCTCAAATGCTGAGCCGTAGG
>PKVZ01000271.1 GCA_003131635.1 Acidobacteriaceae bacterium | reverse complement strand
AACCGTAAGCGTGGCGAATCGCAGAATATCCTTCAGCATAGTTGTCTCCGTTGGTTGCGACTTCGGACTGCAGTGAAAGCCTGGAAGTAGTGTAATGCGGGCGCTATGCCCCGGAAAATAAAACTGAAGTGTCGAAGGTACGTTCGGAAGGATGTCCACTGGGCGATTCATGAATCGTCCGGTCGGCCACAGCTGTGAACCATACAAAGTGTCCGCCACCAGCGGCTGAATAGCGGCCAAATATGCTTGCGCTTTAAGAACATGCGCAAATCTTAGCTGCCTTCGCCATGACCGTGCATGCGAGAAATGCTACAATCACCAATTGTCCACACCGCGAGATGTTCACCGTGGGCGCGTAGCTCAATTGGCAGAGCAACTGACTCTTAATCAGTAGGTTGTAGGTTCGATTCCTACCGCGCTCACCATCTTTTCAATCACTTGGCAGCTTCGGCTCGATCCCCATTCTACCGATTGTGTCCTTTTTGTGTCCTTACTGGACTCGATGGCTGGCCACCTCGGCCACCTCATCGATGTTTTGGTGCTGGTACTTCATGGTTGTGCTCACGGTCGTGTGTCCCATGACGTTCATGACCGCGAACAGGTTTTTGGTCGCCCGATACATTTCAGTTCCAAAGCCATGACGCGCGCAATAGAGGACGAGGTCATTTGGCAACCCGGTCTCCTTTCTGGCTTTCTCGAACTGTTTGGCGACCGTTGTCAGATGCCCACCGCGGGCGCGTTTTGAGGGAAAGATCCATCCCTCCTTCTGCTCCGAGTATCGCGCCAGAAGTGCCTGGCGAACACGTGGACTGATTGGCACGAATCTCCGTCCCTTGGGCGATTTGCTCTCGTAGACGAAATATCGTTTGTTGGCCCAGTCCAAGTGCTCCCATCGCATTCGGAAAACCTCCTTCTGGTTTCGCATCCCCGAATCGCGCATGATCATCAACACATCGCGAAGCGGCTGTTTGCAGAAAGGCAAAAGCTTGGCTTCTATGTCTGCGTCAATGACGCGCTCCCGTACGTGCTCCTGCATGAGTTTGATCTTTGGCGAAGCCTTGATGATGGTCCATTCCTCGGCTTTTCCGAGCATCCGCCGCAGGGTGCGCAAGGCATTGTTGTGATTCGACGGACCACCAGGGAAAGTAAGCCGGTCAGCATCATCCTTGGTGATAGCATTGAGCCTCATCGCCGCTACGTCAGTCTCTTCAAGCAACCGCCAACCGTTCTCGTAATAGTCCTTAGTCTTTTGCTTGAGTGTCGTGTTGCCTTCCACCCATTCAAAAAACCTGGTCTTGAAATCACGCAACAGCGGGCTGCGCTTTCTGAGAACTACATCTCCTTTCTCTTCGGCTTGGGCAAGCAGCAGCGCTTCCACTCGCCGGGCCGCCGCCAGGTTTGCTTTCTTTGTAGATCCACGGTAGCGCGTACCGTCGACCCAAAAATGGTAGTGGTAGATCCCACCTCGTCTGTGCAGAGCCATTGCTCTAGCCTCCAGGAATAGGATGCGCCTTGCTCCAGCGTGCTTGATCAATCGGTAGATAAAGTTGCAGGCAGTGAATGTCTTGCCGCCGCCGCTGGCCATCTGGATAAGCGCACGGGGCCGGTCCGCGGTAAGTGATTTCTCAAGGTTGCGAATTGCCGTGATCTGCGCCGGCCGCAGGCCCTCGGTCATGAGATCCGGCAGGTTGCGCAGCTTGGCACGAAGTGTGGAACCGGGGCGATGAAGCTCTTGCGTGAGCCATTGGTCGAGCGTGTCGGGTCGGTGAAAACTGAACACTCGGCGGCTCCGGGCATCAGGCTCCAGGAGATTGGTGAAGCGAGTTTCTACCCCTGTGCTCTGGTATTGGAACGGCAGCGGTCGTCGGGGTGTAGTGAGATTGTCGGGTACACCTTCGCTGTACTTGGTGGTCTGCAGCTCGACACCAGTAAGCGTGTCGCCCTCTTTCTTGGCCTCAACGACTCCGATAGGCGCTCCGTCAACGAAAAGAAGATAGTCAGCCTCTCCATGCCCTGATTTCAACGGAAACTCTCGCACGGTCACGCCACGTCCAGCCGACAAGTTGGTCGAACGCTTGTCCTGAACGATCCAGCCAGCGTCGGTCAGCAACTTGTCGATGTTCTCCCGCGCACGATCTTCGGGGGTGATAGGCATACGAAGGGCAAATTATATCGGTTTTACGTTTTCTTCCGAACGCACAGTCACATCTGGTGGGACGAAGGCGAACCAACCCTTTCCCAATGTTCATCGTCTCACAACCATGTCCATCCCTTGCCTCTCCCTTTTCCCTAATCCGTTGCGTTATACCGTCCGCCGGACTAGAGGCGGGCGAGGGAAAGGCATGAACGGTGCCCCACTGACTGTCCGCCCAGCTGCCGGCCAACGCGATAGAAAGCGTCTTGCTTCGCATGCAATTTTCCTCCAGTACGCGAGACTCACTCAGTGAGTCGGACCGTTTGAACGGAGCCGCTCAGTCTCGTCGGCGCCAATTGCCCATTCCATCCACACCACTGGCCAGAAGACCCAGGGTTTGGCTGTTTGATCGTGGGCGAGAAGGACCGCGGTGGCACTGTACTTTGTTCGTGGCGCCGGTGCGTGAGTTGTCGGCGCCTTGCCGTCAAATGCGGGCAGCGTTGTCGTCACTACCCACATTTCCCCCCGACCACCCGTACCGATTTACTGAATCGAACTGGCGGTATTGGAAAAAACGTTGTTAGCATTAGAGCCAATAAGGCGAATGGTGCCAACCACGATAACCAGAATCACCGCTAACATCACCGCGTACTCTGCGATATCTTGGCCCTCGTCAGACCTGATGAGACTTATCAAATGGGACATGGGATCTCCTTTCTTGCCCGGCGGACGCGAGCACTAATCCAGAAATAGAGGAACACCCAGGGCCGCCCGCTTATAGTTCCGATCAAAAAGCCTCAACCCATCCGCTGATTCTGGGCCGATTGTTATGACTGCTAAGCCAGCAAGAAGGTGCGGCCTAACGCCCCGAATTCAGGTTCTCGGACAGGCAACTTTGCCCACAATTCCTGAGCGGGTCGAGACATCCATTTTTGCCATCACCAGCCGGATAAAGGCCTTTACGGTATTGGCGCTGATATTCATGCGCTGCGCAATCTCCTTGCTCGTGAAGCCCTCCAGCAGAAACTGCACGGTTTCCAGCTCGCGGCGAGTCAGGCCAAAACGTTCGGAGACCTCCCAAAGCGAGGTCGCTTCATGGCTTTTCCTTTCGATCATGACAATTTGCAATCTTCCGGATTGAGCTAAGGTGTCCTTAGGGACTACAACGGAATCGAGAAAAAAAGATCGACAAAGATAAGTCCTCCTCGCGGATCGAACTTCGCCAGCAATTCCGGACGCCGATTGTCTGTGTAGGAGTTTGGAACGGAGGCTATTAGCGATCCAGCTGTCCAGATCGTGAATTTGTTCGGGGCGTTCAGGAAATGTAAGTATCTGGAGTACTTCGGGATTGGAGGCGACGACTCTAAACCCACCATCCACCAGCATTACACCTCGCGCGGTCGGAGCACTATGCACTTTGTTCTCCCTCCAGCGACTGCAGCTAAGAGCGAAAGCTACGCCACGTAGAAACGAAATCGAGTACGCCGCAGAATGACCAGAAGGCGACCAACTACGAATGAACTTTTCGCGGCGATCAACCCGTACGCCCGCTTGTGCGCTCTTCCATCGGTGGGATGCTACGACACTCTTTGTCCCTCCACAAGCGACAATACGGGACATCTCGGGGCATTTCGGGACATCAGGTCAGCCCCATATCGACCGAACGTACATCTGTGCGCTATCGTACAGAAGCGACCTAAGCTCATTTCGTCTACTCCGGGGACAGAGAAAGGTTCTGTTGACGTTCCTTCTTGGACAATTCACGCCGGCCAGGAGAAATCTAACGATGGCGCGACAGCTCCAGCGGCGCTGACTCTCTCTACCTGGAGCAGAAACCCTACTGGTCAGGTGCAAAAGCCAGTTACAAAAGCAACACGCCAGCTCAGAGGATTGGCTGGCGTGCGACTCTTGTAGCTCTGCCCTTCGTGGATAGGTTTAGAGCTAGGATCCGGTTCCCGTTCCGCAACTGCAGATACCCTTGCCGCTGCCGACTGCTACGATCGCACCGCACTGCTTGGCCAGTTTGCTTTCCTCGGCGCTGCTGAGGTAGGAATCCTGGGAGGCAGTTTCGGTGATGGTGAAATTGCTGTTTTGGATGTGTGTGGTCCATCCCTTGATCTCGCCATAGTCCACCGTGGTGATGTGAGTCGGAACCGGGCAGGCTCCAGCGCTGGTGGCAGCAGCAACAATCTTGATCACGCCGGTGTTTAGAACGACACCGGTCAGTGGATTTGCCGTCAAGTCGCTGTTAATCGACAAAGTGCGCAAACCATCCGGAGTCTCCAGGCAGCTGCAGCACTCGGACATTTCTTCGTTGGAATCAAATACGAACATGTCCGCGCACAAGTTCGCACCCGCAGCTCCGCCAGGATTGTCAAGTCTCAGCGTTCCATCGGGTGCTCCCCCGGTATTGGCATTGGAGAAGTAATCGACCTTGTAGGCGTCCTGAGCCTGTGCCATGCCGGCGCAGACGATCAGAGCCAGAAACAAACTACAAACTACCGCGACCTTTTGTGTCATGTT
>PKVZ01000088.1 GCA_003131635.1 Acidobacteriaceae bacterium | reverse complement strand
GTGACGTTCAAGCCATCTTCCAGCACGCGCACGTTCTCGTCGCGTGTGCCAAATAAAGTCTCGATGTTGGGAGTGATCCCGATACTTTTCTTCATTCAATCTCTTTGACGAAGCTTAAAGACGCACACTGCAGACGCTTCATAGACAAAACAGGATTATGCTCGGAGACGGGACCAGCCGGAATGCTCATGCCCAGGAGGCAAGTCACTACCATTGCATAGAGCGTACCCCGCGGCGGGACGGGAGTCAATGGCGACGTAACCGTTTGACCGGCGCAGACTTATTCCCGTAAAATCATGTATTCGGTACGCACCGGAATATCTCGTTGGACACACAAAGGTAAAGAACCAGACATGGCAAATCATTTTTCGGCGCTGAAGCGCGCCCGTCAGACCACGAAGCGCACGGCTACTAATCGCGCGAATGCGTCCCGCCTGCGCACCGCGTTGCGCGGCCTGCGCGAGACCATCGAAAAGGGCGACAAGCAAGCCGCCGAGCAGACCTACCGCCAGACCGTATCCGCACTTGACAAGGCAATCCAGAAGGGCACGCTGCACGGGAATACCGCCGCGCGCTACAAGTCGCGGCTGGGCGCTCGCGTCAATGCGATGAAGTAGCTGTTAGCTCTCGGCCTTCCGTCCCTTATTTCTGGGGGAGCGTGAAATCAAAGTGCCCCTCCCCCGGCCCCTCAGTCAGTGAGGTGGAGTAGCTAACGACCCCGTATTCAGGTTTTCCGATCCGAATCGGCTCAGGAGGTTGCTGCATGATGCGGCTGCCAAGTCGTTCCATCGCGCATTTGGCTTTCATTCTGTGCCTCGGGTTGCCAGGATGCGGGGGAGGGGGCAACTCCCAGAACGCTCAGGTTCTCAATCTCGCTGGGTATTGGCAGGCCAGCACCATCTCCAATTTGGGGTACAACACATTCCTTTCGGGGACTCTGGCCCAAACAGGCAGCCAACTCTCCGGAACCATGAGCATCAGCGGTTCCCCGTGCGCTACGTCGGGAACGTTGAGCGGCACTGTCAGCGGCTCGACTGTGACCATGTCGCTGACGGAGGGAGCGCAAAGCGTCTCCCTCAACGGGACCGCATCACAAAATGGAAACTCGATCACCGGCACCTATCAAGCTCCCTCGGGCGGCTGCACGAACGGGGACTCAGGGACTTTCAGCGCGACAAGGAGTACATCCAACGCAGGATGTGCGCCCGTTCCGCCAGGAATTGTGAGTTGGTGGAAGGGCGAGGACAACGCCCTGGACGAGGAAGGTGCCAACCCCGGAACGCTGCAAGGCGGCGTGACCTTTGGGGCGGGAGAAGTAGGCCAGGCATTTTACCTCGACGGGTCCACAGGATACGTGAATGTGCCCGATTCCCCTTCGCTGCAAGCGATTGCCACGACAGTAACCGTCGAGATGTGGGCGAAGCCGCAGACCCTCCCGAGTGGAGGATTTGCATTTCTGTACTCGCGGCGGGACCCGACTACCAGCGAGAATTTCAGCGTCTACATTCTCGATGACGGTACGCTCACTGTGCTTCTGAGAAGCACGACGAGCCCAACCCCGACAGGATCAAAGTTTGCATCGGCTCCTGGCGCGGTGACGTTTGGGCAGATGCAACACATCGCGGCCACTGCAAATCTCGCTACCTCCGGCGTGAGCGCCTACGTCAATGGTGCTGCCGTGCCTCTGACGGTCGTCTATGGCCCCAGCACGCTCGGCGGCACATTCTCACCGGTGACACATCTCTATCTCGGCCGCCGCGAAGACGCGAGCCTAGAGGGGCAAACGGACGCTGCGTACTATCCGGGAGTGCTGGACGAGGTGAGCCTTTACTCCATCGCACTCACGCAAAGTCAAATCGTCAGCATCGTCAACGCGGGCAGCGCGGGGAAATGTCAGTGAGGTTGACAAGTTCACGGTAGTCTGCAGCCGTAGCCTTTTGGAAGAGGCCGTTTCAACGCCTACCAAATCGGTCGATCTAAAGAAGCCTCTTAAGCCGGGGCAGAATCCGTATCATCGGAATGAGGGCAGGAGGCCCTTCAAGCATGAACGGCGACCGAGCGGACAGACAGATCGACCGGATTTTGACGATGGCAAGGCAAGCCAATTCCACATGCACAGTCGAGGTAGTCCCCGGCGAACTCGACAGCATCCACCTGACTTTCCACTGCAGTGGACAGCGACACTCAGTTGCGTGGGTTGGAGCGTGGCTGGAGACCCTTGACGCGGACGCACTGTGGCGCGAGCTCGACCTTGCCACTAGAGGTGGCATCAGGAAACCCCAGGAAAGCCAAGGCACGTCGAAGGCATAGTTCCTCACAATTTCCTTGACTTCGATTCCCAAAACTGTAATCCTATTTCTCTACGCATTGGATCTTTGACAAATAAATAGCAATGAGATAACTCCCGTGAATGCAATATTTTGCAGGCAAGTTGTTTGTTTTCAATATTTTACCAAGATCAGCAGAATGCAACTTGCTGATTCCATGTATTTTGGCTCAATAGATCTGCGATTTTTTTGATCTGGATCGATCTGCGGAAGGGCGGCCCATAACGACGTGGGAAGTCGAGGGTCCGGCAGCCGCAAAGCCAGAAGCGAGCTAGCAGCTAGAACCTGCTCCCTTCACACCGGCAACTGCTCCTGCATCCATCCCGGCGCTTCAACCTTCGGCTCGGTGGTCAAATCCATCACCAGACGCTCCAGCACCAGGCGCTTGCTCACGGGATTGGAGCGCAGGGCGAGATCGGCTTTGGCTACGAGGCGAATTGCGCGGGTCAGGTCGCGGCGGGATTTGTAGCGGCGGGCTTGCTTGATGATATCGTCGGCGGCAAACGGTGGGACGCGGAAACCTTGCCATAGCGCGGCCCACAACATGCGCTGGTCACGCACGTTGCGTTCGAGAATCACCAGCATCTGGCGGAAGGTTTTGGCCAGCATGTAGATGTGGCCGATGGCCGCTTCTTCGCCGTCGCCCGACGAGAGCATCGCAT
Organism: Acidobacteriaceae bacterium; assembly: GCA_003131635.1. Classification (GTDB taxonomy): domain Bacteria; phylum Acidobacteriota; class Terriglobia; order Terriglobales; family Acidobacteriaceae; genus Sulfotelmatobacter. The sequence goes on along the minus strand of PKVZ01000088.1, from coordinate 855 downwards.
CCAGCACTTCGAGAGCGCGCACCCGGTCTTTCGCGGAGATGGCATCGGTCAACTCATACAATGAGCGCTGCTTGGCGGCGAGCACCATGGTTTCCACGTCGCCGAGAGTGATGCGGTTCTTCGCGCCGACGTAGAGCATCAGCTTCTCCAGTTCGTTGGAGATCATCATCATGTCGCCGCCGAGCGCGTCGACCAATTCCCGTGCGCCATCGGGGTCGATCTTTACGGGTACGTCGCGGCTGGCGCAGAACTCGGAGATCCAACGAACCGCTTCGCCTTCCTCCACGCGCGCCAGTTCGACGATGCCGCAGTACGGGCCCATGGTTTCGCGAATGCGCTGGTAGCGCTCTTTATCCTGCATCTCCATGCGGCGGACGTCGGCGGGAATGCTGATGTGGTCGGCGACGAAAACGATGAGCGCATCGGGATTCGGATTCTTGCAGTAGCCTTCAATGGCGGCAAGCTTCTCTTCATTAGAGTTCGAGCCGCGGCCAAAAAGATGCTTCACGCCGCGCACGAAAAACACCTGAAATGGCGCCATCAGCGACGGTGTGCGGGCGCGGTCAAGAACTTCGGCCAGGTCGTTTTCCGCGAGGTCGAACTCGAACAGGCTGAAGTCGCGCAGATCGGCTGGAACCAGATGCTCGAGGATGGCGTCGCGGAATCGCTTGCGGAAGAAAGCCTCGTCGCCAACGAACACATAAGCCGGACGCAGCTTGCGCGACTCGAGTTCGCTGACAAACCGCTCCGCCTGGGCGAAAGCTCGCATTAGAATTTCTCCCTCTTCGAAAAAAGCCTGCTACGAATTTCAAGCAGGATAAGGAAGCGAGCCCAACGCGCGATTATTGTGTCGCA
>PKVZ01000008.1:2102-5950 GCA_003131635.1 Acidobacteriaceae bacterium | reverse complement strand
CCATTGCGGAGATTGTGCAGTAAGCGACGGGTCTTCGACCCGTCGGCCGGGTCAAAGACCCGGCTCAAGTGCAGTAAAGTTCTTAGGTCCTTCGGCGACAAAAACCTCGCCTCAAGGATGACAAGAGCTAAAAGCTAAGAGCTAACAGCTAGAAGCTGTTTTGGAGTGAGCGATGCCTCGAGAAATTGTTACGTTACAGTGCGGCGATTGCAAAGAGCGGAATTATTCGACCACCAAGAACCGGAAGACGACGACGGAACGGCTGGAGTTCAAAAAGTTCTGTAACCGTTGCCGCAAGCACACGCCGCATAAAGAAGTGAAGTAAATTTAGTAATTGGGTAATTTTGCAATTTGGTAATTGAAGGTCCGGCGGCGTTGGATTTTCAAATTACCAAATTACTCAATTACAAAATTACCAAATGGTTCTAGGGGCGTAAGCTCAACGGTTAAACTGTCGGTCTCCAAAACCGAACTTGGGGGTTCGAATCCCTCCGCCCCTGCCAGATTTTTGGAGGAAGCCGGGAAAGGTTAGGAGCAGTATGGCAGTGGAGACGAAAAAGAAGATGGCAAACTCAATCACGACGGCCAGCGGGAATCTCGGCGACCAGATCAAATCCTGGCCGGAACGGATCAAAACTTTTTACAACGATGTGCGCACGGAAACCCGCAAAGTCACCGCGCCATCCTGGAAAGAAGTGCAGGCAACGACCGCGGTGGTTGTGGTTACGGTATTCATTTTCGGCGTGTACTTTTTCATCATCGATAACTTGATTCAAAAGGGCGTTTCATTCTTATACAGCTATTTTGGACATTGATCGGACACTAAAGAGAGAACGCGGACCGGAGTTTAAACTTGATCATGCAGGACGAAGAAAAAAACGAAGCGGCAGCAGGGGTTGAGCCAGCACCCACCGCGGATGGCGCTGCGCCCAGCGGCGAGCCGCCTCGCAATCCGAACATGAAGTGGTACATCATCCACTCGTACTCCGGATTTGAACGCAAGGTAAAAGAGTCGCTGGAGTCGCGCGTAGCCGCCTTCGGGCTCCAGGAAAAAATCGGCAAGGTGCTGATCCCGACCGAGTCGGTCACCGAAGTTCGCGGCGGCAAGAAGTACACCTCCGAGCGCATGTTCTATCCCGGCTACGTGCTGGTGGAAATGGACATGGACGATCATGTCTGGCACGTGGTGAAATCCACGCCGCGCGTAACTGGATTCGTCGGCACCGGCCAGCAGCCCACCCCGCTTTCCGAAGAAGAAGTGCAGCACATTGTTTACAAGGTCGCCGACAGCCGCGAGAAGCCCAAGCTGAAGGTCAAGTTCGAGAAGAACGAAACCGTTCGTATTTCGGAAGGACCGTTCGCGACCTTCCAGGGCATTGTGGACGAAGTGAACGAAGATCGCGAAACCTTAAAAGTCATGGTAACGATTTTCGGCCGCTCGACTCCAGTGGAGTTGGAATTCAACCAGGTGGAAAAAGTGGCGTAGGAATTTAGTAATTGGGTAATTTTGTAATTGAGTAATTGGACCCAAAAGGAAATCTTGGATGGCAAAGAAAGTTACAGGTTTCGTAAAGTTGCAGATCGCCGCGGGCAAGGCAACCCCGGCCCCTCCCGTCGGTCCCGCGCTCGGTCAGGCGCAGATCAACATCATGGAGTTTTGCAAGCAGTTCAATGCGCGCACCAACCAGAAGGAAATGGAAGGGCTGATCATTCCGGTCGTCGTCTCGGTTTACAGCGACCGTTCCTTTACCTTCATCACCAAGACCCCGCCAGCTTCGATTCTGCTGAAGCGCGCCGCCGGCATCGCGAAAGGGTCGGGTACGCCGAACAAAGATAAAGTCGGCAAGGTTACCTTGAAGCAGGTGGAAGAGATTGCGAAGCAGAAGATGCCTGACCTGAATGCCGCGTCCGTTGAGACCGCGGTCAAGAGCGTTCGCGGTACCGCGCGTTCCATGGGTATCGAAGTAGTAGGGTAGCGCCGCCGTCCCGGCGGCCTTCGGGCCAGCCGGAGGCTGGCGCTACGAAAGTCGAAATCACCACGGCTCGCCGAAACACCGGTCAGCGGTGGAAGACAAGGAATAGAGAACAATGAAAAAAGAAGGAAAGAATATCGCCAAAGCGCATTCTCTGGTAGAGAAGCGCCCCTACACTTTGCAGGACGCGGTTCCGCTTCTGCAAAAAGTCAAGTTCGCGAAGTTTGACGAGACCGTCGAGATCACTTTGCGGCTGGGAGTCGATCCCAAGCACGCCGACCAGATGGTGCGCGGTACCGTCGTTCTGCCGCACGGCCTGGGCAAGTCGAAAAAAGTTCTGGTCATCGCCAGCGGCGACAAGATCAGAGAAGCGGAAGCCGCGGGCGCCGATTATGCGGGCGGCGAAGAGATGGTCGAGAAGATCACAAAAGAAAACTGGACCGACTTCGACGCTCTCATCGCCACTCCCGACGTGATGAAATCCGTTGGGCGGCTGGGAAAAATTCTTGGACCCAAGGGGCTGATGCCCAACCCGAAGACGGGCACGGTTACCGTCGATGTGGCTAAGGCGGTGCAGGAAGTGAAGGCCGGCAAGGTTGAATTCCGCACCGACAAGACCGCGCTGGTGCATGTCCCCGTCGGAAAAATTTCGTTTTCGCCCGACAAGCTGATTGATAACGCAACCGTGCTGATCACCAGCGTGATCAAGGCGAAGCCATCGGTCGCCAAGGGCAAATACATCAAGGGCTGCACCCTGAGTTCGACCATGGGGCCGGGAATTCTGCTGGACACCGCTCCGATTGAGATTGCGGCAAAGGCATAGTAGCGCCGGCCTCTGGCCGGCTCGGTGCCGCCGGGACGGCGGCGCTACAAGAGAGGATCTATGGCAGTTAGCAAAGCGAAGAAGAAGGAACAGGTCGAGAAGTTGAGTGCTGAGTTGAAGAACGTTTCGAACGCGGTCGTGACCACTTACACTAAGATGACCGTGGCCCAGGATTACGAACTGCGCAAGGCCTTGCGCGGCGCAGGCGCAAAGTATCAGGTGGTCAAGAACACTTTGGCCGAGCTTGCTGCGAAAGGCTCAAAGATCGAAGGGGGCCTGAATGATCTTTCTGGCGTGACCTCGATCGCCTACACCACGGGCGATCCCGTGGCCATGGCCAAGGCGCTCACGAAATACGCCAAAGACGTACCCGAGTTCACTTTCAAGGTGGGCGTCGTCGAGGGCCGCGTGATTTCGATCAAAGAGATCGAAGCGCTTTCCAGCATGCCGTCGAAGGACGAGTTGATGGCGAAGCTGCTGTTCCTTATTAACGCGCCGGCCCAACGGCTGGTGACGGTGATGAATGCCGTCGGACGCGACGTCGCGGTCGTACTCAGCCAGGGCGTGGAGAAGGGCAAGTTCAAGGACGCATAGAAATTGGGCGATTGTGTGATTTTGCGATTGAAAACCTTCGATGTTTTTCAAATCGCTTAATCGCCCGATGGCTCAACCGCCAAATGGTAGAGATTTAGCTATCCGCAAGTCAGGGGTTGCGCGGTTCCCATCCAGGCGTTGTCTGGCGCCGGGAAAAGAGCCTGCCGCACTGGAAACCCGGCCCAGGGATAACGAGATCAAAAAATTCATAACTTGAAGAGTGGAGAACTTAACATGGCAGACCTGCAACAGTTGGAAGAATCAATCGTAGCCTTGTCGCTGCTGGATGCGGCAGAACTGGTAAAGAAGCTCGAAGCGCGTCTCGGCGTCTCGGCGGCGGCGGCAGCCCCCGTCATGATGGCAGGCGGCGGTGGTGCGGCCGCAGCGGCTCCGGCTGAGGAGAAGACGGAATTCACCGTCGTCCTGAAAGAAGTGGGCGCCAACAAGATCAACGTGAT
>PKVZ01000008.1:0-2015 GCA_003131635.1 Acidobacteriaceae bacterium | reverse complement strand
AGCCTGCCCTGAAGCGCAGGCTGAAGGGGCGGCGCTACAAAATATTTACGTTCTAGTTGTGAAGCCGGGGCGGTGGTGTTAGCATCTATACAACACCGCTTCCCTTGGCCTCACTCAATCGCGGGCGAGGCCCGCAGGGAAGCTTGGGCACTGTTCCGCGGGCAGGCGGGACGGAAACGGCCGAAGGAAACTGGCGCGAAAGATTACAAATTCAGATTGGCGAAACGCCTTGCACGGCGTCTGCGGGAACGCTTGTCCCTGCGGGCGCCCCGTCGTGTTTTCCAGGCATCACAGCAGATTGCACCGGTTCGAAACAGCCAGGTTTTAAAACAGCTAAGCAGCGCGGCGCCATTAGCGCCCCACATTCCGCGGGTAATCGCAGCGCTCGGCTGCGCCTGACATTGGGAGTTTTTTGACGATGAAGAATAATGCCTTCCGTAAACGCTTTGATTTTTCCAAAATTCCAGCCACCATCCAGATCCCGAACTTGATCGAGGTCCAGAAGCGCTCCTACGACCGCTTTCTGCAGATGGACAAACTGCCCAGCGAACGCGAAGACGGCGGACTCCAGGCCGTGTTTCAGTCCGTCTTCCCCATTACCGACTTCCGCAACGTATCACAACTTGAGTTTGTGGATTACGCCATTGGTAACTGGGAGTGCAAGTGTGGCCACCTGAAGGGTCTGCACCACCTCCGCACTACCTGCAAGAACTGCGGCAACACGGTCATCACCGACCCGTTTCATCCCGGCGACGTGCTCTGCCAGAAGTGCGGCACCTACAACTCCAACACGCCGGATTTCTGCAACAAGTGCGGCGACCCCGTCGGCCTGCAGTTGAAATATGACGTGGCCGAGTGCGAAGAGCGTGGCATGACTTACTCCGCGCCGCTCAAGGTCACCATGCGCCTCACCATTTTCGACAAAGACGCCGAGACCGGCAATCGCTCCATCCGCGACATCAAAGAGCAGGAAGTCTTCTTCGGCGACGTGCCGCTGATGACGCAGAATGGCACCTTCATCATTAACGGCACCGAGCGCGTGATCGTCAGCCAGTTGCACCGCTCCCCGGGCGTGTTCTTCGAGACCGCCAACAACCGCACCTACTTCCTCGGCAAAATCATTCCCTACCGCGGATCGTGGGTCGAGTTCGAATACGACCAGAAGAACGTGCTCTACGTCCGCATTGACCGCAAGCGCAAATTCCTGGGAACCATCTTCCTGCGGGCTCTCGGCCTGCGCTCGGGCGAAGACATTCTCCGCTCGTTCTACACCGTGGATCGCATTGCGATCAAAGATAAGAAGCTTTTCTGGACGCTCGACCCCGCCAGCGAGAAAGCCACGAACCTGCTCGGCATGAAGCTGGCGCACAGCATCAAGAACAAGTCTGGGGACGAAATTGCCCACTCCGGCCGCAAGCTGAATGCGCTGGTTCTAAAGGAAATTCAGAAGGCGAAAGTCTCCGAGATCGAAGTGGATGTCACCGATCTCGAAGGCGCCTGGGCTGCTGGCGACGTGGTTGACACCACCACAGGCGAAGTGCTGCTCGAAGCTAACACCGAACTCAGCGCGGACAAGATCTCGAAGATTCTCGACTCCGGCGTGGTCGAGATGAGCCTGTTCTTCCCCGAGCGCGACGACGTGGGCACGGTGATCAGCCAGACGCTGAAGCGCGATTCCGTGAAGACGCCGCAGGAAGCGCTGATTGAAATCTACCGCAAGCTGCGTCCCGGCGATCCGCCGACTCTCGACACAGCCACGGCGCTCTTCCATGGCATGTTCTTCGATCCGCGCAAGTACGACTTCTCGAAGGTCGGCCGGCTGAAGTTCAATATCAAGCTGTTCGAGAATCAGGACGCCACCAGTCTAGACAAGCGCACTCTCGATCCCGACGATTTCTACGCCACCATCGGCTATCTGCTGAAGCTGCGTAAGAGCATCGGGTCGGTGGACGATATCGATCACCTCGGCAATCGCCGCGTGCGCGCCGTTGGTGAACTGATGGAGAACCAGTTCC
>PKVZ01000039.1:9278-11477 GCA_003131635.1 Acidobacteriaceae bacterium | reverse complement strand
AGATGCCTGAAATCTTTTTCGTCTCGCGTTGCAACCGTGAGCCCGTGCACACGGGCGGTTGCCGCAATCATGGCGTCTTCCCGCAGCACGCCGGGCTTTCCCGCCATCAGACGCGACCACTCCCGGAAACAAGCCTGGTCCATAGGCACAAAGGCGAATGACATTTCCACGGAAGTCAACCACGATTCGATCTCGTGGGCCTTGGCCGCATCTTGCTTGCGCGTCAGTTCCACGCCCGCCTGCAATTCTCCCATGGTTACGGCCGAAAGGAGAATCTGTTCGACGTGAAGCGTTTGCAGCCAGGCCACAACCGCCCCGTGAGGCTTGGATTTTCGGAGTTCGGAAACGACGTTGGTATCGAGCAAATAACGAGTCACTTGAAATCCGGATGACTGAAGTCAATCGGCGGCCGGCGCTTCCACCGGCTTCGCTTTGGAAGAACGAGGTCGAAGCGGGGACCGGGGCCAAGCAGCAATTCTTTGATACTCGGCCGGTTCGACTGCTGCATCCGCCGCCATTCTTCAATCGGCACGAGAACAGCGGTCTCCACACCCCGCCGCGTCACCACCTGCGGCCCGTCTTTGATGGCGGCATCAAGGAATTCACTAAAGCGTGCCTTCGCATCTTGCAACTGCCAGGATCCCACAACTCACCTCACAAGGCGTATTGTATGACTAGTCAGATGACTAGTCAATTCTAAGTTTAGCGGTAACTTTCCAGCACCTTCGCCGCCCGTTCCAGCGCCGCCGCCAGCACCGCCAGTTGCTGCCGCGCCCGCTCCGCGTCGCCCTTATCCAGCGCCTCATTTACTCCCGGAATCACCACCGCGGCGTACCCCGTGTATTCCCCTGGAGCGTAGATTGCATGACGAAACCAGGGACGGTGCGGCAGTCCCTCTGGAACCAGCAGCGCACGCTCGGCGCTGCGCAGCGCCTGGTTCAAGCGCGCCAAGGCTCGCGGAGGATTCTTCTGCTTCGCAAGAATCTTGGTTCCCGCATCCTGAAAGTGCTTCGCGGCCAGGGTCACAGCATTGAAATCCAGAGCGTGATTTCCAAATTTGTTCTCCGCTCGTTTTCCCGCGGCGTCAAGATAAGCGGCGACTTCTTTTCCATACTCTTCGTAGTCGTAAGGCAGCACGTCGGCGTCCGCCATGCGCAATGCCTCCAGGCCAAAGACCCTCGCCATCTCCTGTTCGTAAGTGAAATCCGGGTCCCCAAATTTCTTGAACCAGGCAAAATTGTCGAACACAGAGTGATACACGCCATAGGGACCGCTGGAACTCATATCGCTCGAGGGCACGCCCAAGTGCTGCTGGAACACGCTATAGTCGGAGCCGCTGCCCAGGTCGCCCACCGGAACATCGCCCTTGGCTGGCGCGGCCGGCATACGGCGGCCATCGCCGATCGCTTCGGTCGGGGATTGAGTTGACGGAGCGCCCGGCTGATCCCCCTTCTGCCACGCTTCGTAGACGGTCCCGCCTTTCGGGCTGGGCACGGCCTTGGTCACGTCTCGTATGAATTGCTTCAGACTCGGCACCGCCGACGCACCAAACTTCGGCCCCGAAACCGCCACGTCCATGTTGAAATAAGCCGGCGCATTCGCCAGTTCGGATTCGTACTGCTCCGCCCACTCCGTGGAACCCATCAAGCCTTCTTCTTCGCCATCCCAACTGGCAAAAATCATGGTGCGCTTCGGTTTCCAGCCAGACTTCAGCAGTTCGCCAATCCCGTGCGCCGCCTCCAGCATTGCCGCCGTGCCACTGTTCGGATCCACCGCGCCGTAAACCCACGCGTCGCGATGGTTGCCCGCAATCACCCACTCACCCGGCGAGTCGCTGCCACGCACGCGCCCAATCACATCCCAGAGCGTGCGGAACTGATAGTCCTGCTTCAGGTGCATCTTTACGCGTACCGGACCTGGCCCCACGTGATACGTGAAAGGCAGCGCGCCCTGCCATTCGCGCGGCGAGTCTGGCCCGGCCAAGTGTTGAAGAATAGGCCACGCATCGTGATAGGAAAGCGGCGTGATGGGAATTTTCGGCATCTGCGCAGATTTATCTGGAGAAATCCGCTTGCTCTCCGGCAACGATGGCAACGATGCAATTCCCGGCGTGGTCGGATCGCCGGGAAACTCGAACATGTATCCCACCGACCCGCGCTGCACGCCGGTATCCGGCCGCCATGGCCCGGCAGGATATTT
>PKVZ01000039.1:4894-9272 GCA_003131635.1 Acidobacteriaceae bacterium | reverse complement strand
AAATCTTCCGGCGTGCCGTAGTTGGCATAGACCACTTCCGCCTCGGCATCTCCTGACGGCGACATGCCGTTGAACGGCATCACCACTCGCGGGTCTTCGTCGTAAGCATCGCCATCGACGTGCTCCCGCGTGGGCCCGTGCATTTCGACTCCATCGGGCGCGGTTATGTCCACGCTGATTTCCAGCGGATAATTGATCCAAACCTTGTACTCGACAATCTCCGTATCGAGTCCCGCGTCGCGAAACTTCTGCGCCACGTATTTCGCGGTTGCTTCATCCTCGGGCGTCCCCGCCATGTGCGGCGCCTGCGTCAACGTGCGCAGATGTTCTTCCGCCAGCTTGGGATCGGGCACCGCGAGAAAACGCGCTTCCGTAGCGTTTTCGCCGGCCGCATCGCGAAAGCCGAAGATGGGGCCGGCAGCTGCGGTAGATTCTGGCGCGTGGCCGCTGACGCTGCTCGATAGCAAGACAAGTAAGGCGCCCGAGCAAAGAAGAACTGATGAGAACAATTTCATGAGGCTCCCGCNNATCACCCTACCCGACGACCTGGCAGAAGCGACGGAGAACTATCTGCGGGCTCAAGAAGCCCCTCCCGCGCTTACGACCATCATGCAGACCGCTTTACGCGAGTACTTGCGGGAAAGAGGATTTCTGGGGGTGCACCGGCCTTTGAAAATCAGGCCAGCCAAGCGTGGGAGCGGCCGCACCGACGTGAGTCAGAATCACGACCTTTACTTTACGGGCCTTAAGAAATGAACCACGCGGTGCTGGCCGATGCAGGTCCGCTGTATGCAGTCGTCGACCCTGACGACAGCCAACATCGGCGGGCCGTGCGGGAGATGGAGAGGCTGGACGAAGAGCGGCGGGAAATTGTGGTTGCCTACTCAACTTTACTGGAGACCTATTCTCTAATCCTGTTTCGCCTGGGGAAGAGTACGGCAACAGACTGGCTCATCGACATTGCGGACGCTTCTTTGATCAATCCAAGCCCGGAAGATTATCGCCTGGCCGCCGCCAAGCTCCGAGGATTAGCAGACCAGCCCATCACCCTGTTTGACGCAGTCGCAGCCACCCTGGCCACGCGTCTGCGATTGCAGGTTTGGACCTACGATCATCACTTTGATGTGATGCGCGTGCCGGTTTGGCGGTGACCAATCATCGCCTTTCGAGCAACAGACATGCTCTGACAGACATGCTCCGACCCTACCGCACCTGCCCCGTCCCCACGATCTCGTACTTCGAAGAAGTCAACTCGGCTAAAGCGAACGGCCCGCGGCAATGCAACTTCTGCGTGCTGATGCCCATCTCGGCTCCAAAGCCAAACTCCGCGCCATCGGTAAAGCGAGTCGAAGCATTCCAGTAAACAGCAGCCGAATCCACGCCGCGCAGAAACTTCCGGGCATTCGCTTCATCGCGGGTCACGATGGAATCCGAGTGCTTCGTAGAATAGTGATTAATGTGGTCGATCGCATCGTCCACATTCGCCACCACACGAACCCCCATGCACAGCCGCAGATACTCTTCGTACCAATCTTCCTCAGACGCCGCCTTAACATCTAATCCAGCCGCCAGACTGCGAGATTTTTCGTCACCCCGCACTTCCACTCCAGCATCGAGCAGCTTCTTTACGATTCGAGGAACATATTCTCCCGCAATCTTTTCATGCACCAGCAACTTCTCAGCCGCATTACATACCGACGGACGCTGTGTCTTCGCGTTGATCACGATCTCGTCCGCCATGTCGAAATCGCCGGATTCATCGACAAAGATGTGGCAGTTCCCCGCTCCAGTTTCAATCACCGGCACGGAAGAATTCTCGGTGACGAATGCGATCAATCCCGCGCCGCCGCGCGGAATAATCACATCCACCAGCCCGCGCGCCTTGATCAGTTCCTGCACCGACTGCCGCGTGCTCGAATCGAGGAGTTCGATTGCTCCCTCCGGTACTCCCGGAACAGCCGCAAGAATTTCCACCAGCCGCTGATTGCTGCGCGCCGCTTCTTTGCCGCCGCGCAACACAATCGCGTTGCCGGTTTTCAGCGCAAGCACCGCCGTATCAACCGTGACATTCGGCCGCGACTCGTAAATGATTCCCACCACTCCCAGCGGCACGCGCACCTTGCGGATGTGCAGCCCGTTCGGGCGTGTCCACTCTGCCAGAGTCTCCCCGATCGGATCGCCGAGCGCCGCAACCTCGCGCACCCCCTGCGCCATCTCCTTGATTCGCGCTGGGTTCAGAAGCAGGCGGTCGCGCATTGCGCCTTCCAGGCCTGAACGCTCCACATCCTCGCGGTTCGCCGCAAGAATCGTCGGAGCATTCGCTTCGATCGCATCGGCTATTGCCAACAGCAATGCCTTCTTCTCCTCAGTCGAGAGCAGTGCCAGCCTGGCGGAAGCCGCGCGCGCGCGAAGCAGCCTATCCTGCGTCGACGCCGGGTTGGTGATGACCGTCGCCATCAGCCTCTTCCTTTCGAAGGAGGAAAATACGTTCCGATCTTGCGCTCCATGCCCATGACAATTCCCTGCGGATGACGGCCATTCACGATGGCTACGTGCACGCCCGCTTCGCTCGCCAGTTTTGCCGCGCGCAATTTTGAAATCATGCCGCCGCGTCCCTGCGCGCTCTTGCCATTGCATTGCGCCTCCAGAGCCGGAGTCAGTTTCCGCACCACTCGCACCAGGCGCGGCTTCTTGCGTCCGTTGGGCATGAGAAATCCATCGACGTTCGTGAGCAACAGCAGCCAATCGGCCTTGACCGCCGTGGCCAGCAACGAACTCAGTTCGTCGTTGTCGCCGAAAGCGCCTTCCAGTTCGCGCACCGAGACGCTGTCGTTTTCGTTCACGATGGGCACAACCCCCAGCGAAAGCAACTCGGCCAAAGCGTTCTGCAGGTTGCGGTAGCGCACCGGAGAAGTAAAGTCATCGCTCGAAAGCAAAAGTTGCGCCACAACTTTCTTGCCAAAAAATAAGCGCTCATAGGTGTGCATCAGCTTGCTTTGCCCAACGGCAGCACAAGCCTGCATGCCCGGAACATCGCTGGGGCGCTTACCCAATCCCAGTCCTGACATGCCGGCGGCAATCGCGCCCGATGTGACAATCAGATACTCGTTCTTGCTGAGATCGAGCTGATCGACCATGGTGCGCAGCTGATTTGCGTCAATCTGACCGCCGGGAGCGATCAGGCTGGTGCCGACTTTGATGACGACTCTCATTATTGGATTCCGATTCTCATGGCTCAATTGGAATGGTACCGCACTCAAACGCCGGAGAAGATTTCCCCGTTTATACTCTTCATTTTTCTACCGAAGTCGCCCGGACTTGAAGGCACAGGGGGGCCGGAGGGGAAGGACAATATCCCTATCCTGCAATTAAAATGGCTTTATGGCAAGATGAAAAAACTTGCCACTTTAACCTCATGCCCGCCTCTAACGCTACCAGTCGATTCTCCGATCGTGTCGCAAACTACGTTCTCTACCGGCCGGGATATCCTCCGCAGGCTCTTCAGGCCTTGCAGACCGAGTGCGGCCTCGCACCGAATCACGTAATCGCCGACATCGCCTCCGGCACCGGCATTTGGACGCGCCTGCTGCTGGAAAATGGTAACGCGGTTTTCGGTGTCGAGCCCAATGCCGAGATGCGTGAGGCCGGGGAACGCCTGCTGCAGGCGTTCCCGAATTTCACTAGTCTGGCGGGAACCGCCGAGGCAACGACACTGGCCAGCCAGAGCGTGGACTTCGTCACCGCCGCTCAAGCCGCGCACTGGTTCGATCGTGCGCGCTCGAGACGCGAATTCGTTCGCATCTTGAAGCCCGGCGGCTGGCTGGCCCTGCTGTGGAATGAACGCGTCACCGACACAACTCCGTTCCTCCGCGACTACGAGCAGTTGCTGCTGACTTACGGTACCGACTACGCAGAGGTACGCCACGAGCGCACCACCGACGCGGTGAACGAGTTTTTCGATCCCGCCCCGTATCAAGAGCGAACCTTTGCCATGCGTCAGGAATTCGACTATGCCGGCATCGAAGGCCGGCTGCTGTCGTCATCCTACGCGCCGGGGCCGGACCATCCGCAATATGCGCCGATGCTGCGCGAGTTGCGCCGCATCTTCGACCAACACGCAGTAGGCGGGCAAGCAACCTTCGAATACAAAACGCGGTTATATTTCGGGCGTCTCAGCTGACAGAATTTCCTTCGTGGACCTTAGTGTCCTTCGTGGTTAACGCCCTTGGTTTTTTTCTCAGCTAAGAGGGTAGGTCGCAAAGGACGAGCCTCCCCAAAAAGCCCAAATAGGCTCTGATAGGATCAGCACTGGTTTCATCCTCCGAGGTCAAGCACCTGTGTCCGACGAAAAATCCTTCCACATGACGCCCGACGAATT
>PKVZ01000039.1:4649-4863 GCA_003131635.1 Acidobacteriaceae bacterium | reverse complement strand
CCTCCGGCCCATGGTGAGCCCTTCGACGCGCTCATGCAAGACGTCGACAAATTAATTCTTCCCGGCGTCACCCACTGGCAGTCGCCCAATTTTTTCGCGTATTTCCCATGTAACGCTTCCGGCCCGGGAATTCTCGGCGACCTTCTGTCTTCCGGATTGGGCGTGCAGGGCATGCTCTGGTCCACCAGTCCGGCCTGCACGGAACTGGAAACGC
>PKVZ01000039.1:0-4574 GCA_003131635.1 Acidobacteriaceae bacterium | reverse complement strand
GACGTGGACGAAAACTTCGCCATGCGCCCCGATGCTCTCGCCCGCCAGATTGAAGCCGACAAGCGTGCAGGCCTGGTTCCTTGCTTCGTCTGCGCCACCGTCGGCACAACTTCCTCCAATGCGATGGATCCGATCGCCGACATCGCCCAAGTCTGCCACCAGCACAACCTGTGGCTGCACCTGGATGCAGCCATGTCGGGCACCGCGGCTTTGTGCCCCGAGTTTCGCCATCTGCAAAATGGAGTCGAACTAGCCGACAGCTATAACTTCAATCCACACAAATGGATGTTCACCAACTTCGACTGCAATTGTTTCTGGGTCGCCGACCGCAAAGCGTTGATCCAAACCCTAAGCATCCTGCCGGAATACCTGCGCAACCAGGCCACGGAATCGGGCGCGGTGATCGACTATCGCGATTGGCACATCCAACTCGGCCGACGTTTCCGCTCACTCAAATTGTGGTTCGTAATCCGCCACTACGGCGTCGAAGGCCTGCAGCACCACATTCGTCGCCATGTTGAACTAGCGCAGCAGTTCGCCGAGTGGGTGCGCAACGATAAGAATTTCGAACTCGCGGCACCCGCCCCGTTGAACCTCGTTTGCTTCCGCCACAAGGCTGGAGACGCGGCCAACCAGACCATCATGGATCGTCTCAACCGCAGTGGCGACCTATTCCTCACACATACCAAACTCAAAGGAAAATTAACCCTGCGCCTGTGCGTCGGCCAAACCAATACGGAAGCAAAACACGTCGAGCGAGCATGGCAGCGAATTCGCGAGGAAGCGGAAAGATTAACTTCCGCCCCGTAGCAAGCTTTTTACGTCACCATTTTTCGCCGCCCACTTCGGCTAAAGTAAAAGTATGCGAAACATCCTCGGCCGGCGCCCGCTGCGCTTCGTCTTTGCCGCCAACGTGATTTCCATGTTGGGCAGCGGGATGAATTCGGCCGCGGTCGCCTGGTACATCCTGGAAGCTACGCATTCGGAAATGGCTCTCGGCACCTTCGCCGTACTGCAGACAATTCCCGCGATGCTCATGCTTCCCTTCACCGGCGTCATTATCGATCGCGAAGATCGCCGCGTGCTCGTCATGTGGCTCGACGCCGTGCGCGCCGTGATCATCGTGACCGTGGCCATTCTGGCGTTTCAGCACCGGGTGCAGGTGTGGCAGCTCTACTTAATGAATACTTTAGTCGCCGCCGGTTTCTGGATGTTCTGGCCAACCATCACAGCCCTGATTCAGGAACTCACCCCCGAAGGCCAGTTCGTAGAGTCCAATACTTTCCTTTTGGCCGGCGTGCAAGGCGGATGGCTCATCGCCGGCTCTCTCGTCGGATTCATGTACAACCACATCGGCCTCGGCGGAGTGCTGTTGATCGATGTTTCCACATACGTGGTTTCTTTTCTGTGCTATTTCGCCGTGCGCAAAGGCCGCCACGTCGTGCTTCGTCCGGAAGAACTGCGCGCCGATATTCTCGCCGCNNGTCGTCACTCCCTCGTTGAGCGAGCGCATATTCCACGCCGGCGCCGTCGGCTACGGCTGGCTCAACGCAGGATGGGGCACCGGCGCATTTCTCAGCGCTCTGTACGCTCCCGCGATCATCGCCAGCCTCGGCGGCCGCCGCTCCATTGCCTTTTCCATGGCGATTATCGCCGCCTGCGTGGTGTGCGCTCCGGTCTCGCATTGGCTGATCGCCGCCGTATTAATCTACGCCGTGATGGGCTCAGCACGCGGCGTCGGTGGCATCGCCATGAATACCAGTCTGATGGAATTGGTCCCGAAACATCTGATGGGACGAGTACAAAATTCCTTTTATTTCTTTGGAACCTTTCTGCAATTGGTGCTGGCGCTGGCGGTTGGAGCCGTCGCCCACAAAGTCAGCCTGGTAGCGGCATTCGCAATCCTGGCGTGTGTCTACGGGCTATCGTTTGTGGCCGCAAGCTGGCCGGTGGAAACGGGAGTCGCAGCGGAGCCAGTCGAGCTAAGTCAGAAGTAAGAAGTCGGAATGCAGAAGTAAAAACGCAAGATCGCCACCGCTCCCTCTTACCTCTACATTCTGACTTCTGCCTTCTGACTTTTCTCCCCACCTGTTATTCTTTCCCATTCCAAGGAGCACTCATGTCCTCTGACCTGCAGGGCCGTAATGCCGTCGTCTTCGGAGTCGCCAATAAACGCTCCATCGCCTGGTCGATCGCTCAGGGACTGCACGCCGCCGGTATGAAGCTGGCCATCACCTACCAGAACGAGCGCCTGGAGCAGGAGGCGAAAGATCTCGTCCTCTCTCTCCCCGGCGCCGAAGGCTACATGTGCGACGTTAGCAAAGATGAAGAGATCGATCGCCTCTTCGCCAAGCTGAAGCAACGTCACGGCAAGCTGCACACGGTTGTGCACTCGGTTGCTTACGCTCCCGCCGACGAACTTAAAGGCGACTTCGTCAACACCACGCGCGAAGGCTTCCGGATCACAATGGATGTCAGCGTGTACTCCCTGGTCGCGGTTGCCCGGGCCGCCGCGCCGCTGATGGAAGACGGCGGCTCGATTCTTACCATGACCTACTACGCTTCCGAGAAAGTGGTGCCCCGCTACAACGTGATGGCAGTCGCCAAAGCTGGATTGGAATGCTCGGTGCGTTATCTCGCCTACGAATTAGGCAAAAAAAAGATTCGAGTGAACGCCATTTCTGCCGGTCCGATCAAAACCTTGGCCGCGCGCGGCATCGCCGGCTTCGGCGAAATGCTCAAGGGCCACGAGGAGCGCGCACCTCTGGGCCGCCGCGTGGAAGTCGAAGAAGTCGGTTCCACCGGAGTCTTCCTTGCCTCGGACGCCAGCAGCGGTATCACCGGGGAAGTGATTTACGTCGACTGCGGCTATAACATCATGGGATTCTGAAGCTAGTTCTCGGCAATGCCCGGCCCGGAAGACCTGGGCGTTCTACCCTGTGCACCTCTGTGGCCCCTGTGGTTGGTGATTTTACGGCACGAACTGCGATAATGAGGTGATGCGAGCGAACCGCCTAACTTTGACCCTCTTCGCGGCCGCCATCTTGTTCTCGATGGTACGTGAGTGGAGCGCCCCGGCCGCTTGTGCGCGGCCCACTCCGATTCCGGCCATCACAGGCCAGTCGGCACGCTAGCTCAGGATCGTAATCCGCCGCCCATTCTCCCCATCCCGCTCCAAAGAAATTTCCACATCCCGCTCCCGTTGCAACCGCGGAAATTTCTCACCCCACTCGATGAGCAAAAGACTGCGCTCGGACCGCAGATCGTCCAGCCCAAGGGTCTCCAATTCGCGTGGCGTGTCCACGCGGTAAAGATCAATGTGGTAGAGGTTGGCGCTCCGCCCGCGATACTCGTGGACCAGCGTAAAAGTGGGACTGGTCACGTCTTCTTCGGCTGCCGCTTCGAACGCCGCCGCGATTCCCTTGACCAGCGTGGTTTTCCCCGCGCCCAGATCGCCGCGCAGCAAAACAAGTTTAGGCGGCGCCAGCAACTCTGCCAGCGTGCGCCCGAAGGCAATCGTCTCCTCCGCCGAGTGTGTTGTGATCTCCCGCGTCATCTGCCGCGGCCCACGTAGCGCGCAGGCCACGACCAGTATAGCGAGACAGAGATAGTTGAAAAACTCTAGTTTCTCTACGAACGGGAAGGGCACGAGTTCCACTCGTGCCGCTAACCATCGAAAACGTCTCCGCGCTTTTAGCGCCTGAGGTAGGCCCTTCGTGCCCAACGGATTTCTGTTGATACTCCTGCGAAGCACACATCCGGCGAATGACTTTCCGAGAGCGAGCCTAGATCGTCTTCGGCACCACGAACACGGACGACTTCAGTCCCAGCAGGCTGCGATCGGCCACGTGATCCACCGATGTGCGCAAGCGGCGATGGTCATCATCCTCAAACGCGACAAACCGGAACGGTTGCAGCACGCCAGTGTTCGGCGTCCGCATGGGACTCAGGATTTCGGCCATGCCGCGCACCGGGCCCGATTGCGTTTGAAATGCGAGTTCGACGAAAGAACCGGTTCCAAGAGGCTGCTGCAATTGCAATAGCCCCCCGGTCACGGAAATGGATTGGAGTTTAGCTTTTGTGCGCCGGCCATCTTCTAAACGGATCGCAGCCAGGACGGAATCACCTAGCTGCACCCGGGCCGCGCGCCGCGATGGGTGCGCATGGGGGAAGTGGGTCATAAGGGTAATTGCACTATCGCACCAGCCTCGGCCAGGTAACAGATTACGGAAGCAGATGGCCGGATTCCCGTGCTGCTAGGCGGTTTCGAAGGCATCGAAGTGCTTAAGAACGCGGCTACTTAGCTTCCTGTTTACTATTGCTACAATGTCCTGCCGGACAATTGCAAGAGTTTTAAGCGGCTGCTGTTATCTCGTCGAACACTACGGAGAATGTCATGCGTAGCTTTTGCTTTTCAGTTTCTGTGTTGCTGCTCTTTGCTTTTGCTTTGTACGCTGCTCCGCCTGCTCCATGCCAGAGTGCCACTGCTCAGAATCACACTCCCCTTCGTGTCGCCATCGTTGGCCTCGTCCACGGACACGTCCAGGGATTTCTCGACCATTCGCTTCACAACC
>PKVZ01000185.1 GCA_003131635.1 Acidobacteriaceae bacterium | reverse complement strand
ACGAAGAATATTTTCTGGGCTTCGATGAAACACCGGGCAACATCGTCGATGGTAGAGCGAGTTGTGCCCATGCCTACTCCTGAATTTTCTGCGCTAACTGTGCGCGTGGAACTGAGATCTGCTCGCCGGTCGCGAGATTTTTTAGCGCGAAGGCGCCGGCTTCCACTTCGTTCCCGCCGACAATCAAAATGTATTTTGCTCCAGCTTTGGTCGCGGTTTCGAAGGATTTCTTAAGGCGGAAGGTTTCGTCTCCCAGATCGACGACCACATCGTGGCGGCGCAGTTCGCGCGCCAGAAGGGCGGCTTCGGGGTTCATGCCGGCGCCGAGGGGAGCGATATAGACATCGGGCTTTTTCAAAACGCTTTCGGCGCAGGCTGACTCCTGCAGCGACATCACCAGCCGGTCTTCGCCGATGGCGAAGCCGATGCCGGGAGCGGCGGGCCCGCCGAGGGCTTCGGAAAGCCCGTCATAGCGGCCGCCGCCGAGGATGGCATTCTGCGCGCCGAGGGCGCCGTGGGTGAACTCGAAGGCGGTGCGGGTGTAGTAGTCGAGGCCCCGCACCAGGCGGTCGTTCAGCGTGAAGGGAACGCCGACCTTGGTCAGGATTTCCTTTACGGCTGCGAAGTGGGTGCGGCAGGCTTCATCCAGAAACTGGCTGATGCGGGGCAAAGTATCGATGATGGGTTGATCGGCGGGGACTTTGCAGTCGAAGACACGCAAGGGATTGGTGACGGCGCGGCGCTGGCAATCCGCGCACATGTTTGCGACTACCGGCTCTAAAGCCTTTTTCAGAGCCGTGTTGAAGGCGGCGCGATCGTTGGGGCAACCGACGGAGTTCAGTTCGAGATTCCAACCAGTGATTCCGAGACGATCGAGCACCGTGGCCAGCATCTCGAGCACTTCAGCATCGCGCGCGGGAGATTCGCTGCCGGCCGATGCGGGGCCGATGACTTCCGCCCCGATTTGATAGAACTGGCGGTAGCGGCCTTTTTGCGGACGCTCACGGCGGAATTGCGGGCCGATGTAGTAAAGCTTGTTCAGGCCGCGATCCCAAAGCTTGTGCTCGATATAGGCGCGGACGACGCCAGCGGTGTTTTCGGGGCGGAGTGTGAGGGAGTTCCCTTTGTCGCTCTCGGCGCGGCCGCGATCTTCCCAGGTGAACATTTCTTTGGAGACGATGTCGGTTTCTTCGCCGACGCCGCGGGCGAACAGTTCCGTCGATTCGAAAATCGGNNTTCCACAGCGCGGTTTCGGGCGGGAGCAGGTCGCGGGTTCCTCGGACGGCTTTGATCATTTCAGTCGCTGGCTAGAAGCAATTAGCAGCTAGCAATTGGCAGTTAGCGTCTGACCCTAAAGGTCTGGCCGGGATAGTGCTGGCTAAATGCTAATTGCTAAATGCCAATTGCCAATTGCTAATTGCTTTCGCTCGGTACTCGGTACTCGCTACTCGGTACTATGTACTCCGCACTCACCGCTCCCGCAGATAGTCCTGGGTATATCCCAAATAATTTGTGCAATAGCGCATGATCATATCGTCTTCGCCTTTTTCGAGCTTACGGCGGAACTTGCCGGGGGATCCCATCCAGAGAGAGCCGGGCTCGACTACGGTGCGCTCCGGGATCAGGGTGCCGGCGGCGATGATGGATCCGGTGCCGATTTTCGCGCCGTTTAGAATGATCGCGCCCATGCCGATCAGGCAGCGATCCTCGACGGTGCAGCCGTGCAATGTGACCGAATGGCCTACAGTGACATACTCGCCAACCGTAACGCCGTATGTGTTTTTCATTCCGTGCAACACGCTGCAATCCTGAATGTTGGAATGCGCGCCGATGCGGATGGCGAAGACATCGCCGCGGACAACCGCGTTCATCCATACCGATGCATGCTCGCCGAGGACGACGTCGCCGATAATTTGCGCGGAGTCGTCCACGTAGCAGGTCGCCGGAATTGTAGGTTTCATGCCTTTGAAGGGCCGAATCATGTTTGCTCCGGACTGAGATCAGAAGATAAATAGTACCAGCAGTAATGGGCTTCGGGCTTCAGCTGTCGGGCTTCGGCCAAGACACTCAGCCTTCCGTGCGAGGGCATCTTTGCCTTCCGGCGCGGCATCTGCGAAACTTGCTCATCCTCAACAAGAACTGAGAACTGGGAACCCGGAGCTGTTTCATGGGGCGTATTCACGTACTTTCCGAGCAGGTGGCCAACCAGATCGCCGCGGGCGAGGTGGTGGAGAGGCCTGCCTCGGTAGTGAAGGAGTTGTTGGAGAACGCGCTGGATGCGGGCGCGACGCGGATCAAAATCAGCGTGGAAGCGGGCGGGAAGAAGCTGATCCAGATTACCGACAACGGATGCGGCATGGTGCGCGACGATGCCATGCTGGCGTTCGAGCGGCATGCCACATCGAAGATCAAAAATGCGGAGGATTTACTGGGTGTAGCCACGCTGGGATTTCGCGGGGAGGCGCTGCCTTCAATTGCGTCGGTGTCGCGGCTGCGGCTGGAAACCTGCGCGGCGGAGATGTCTGGCGGGGCCGCGTCGGGCACAGTGATCGAGATCAACGGCGGGAAGATGGCGCGGGTCGAAGAGGCGGGATTGCCCGAAGGCACCTCGATTACTGTGCGTGACCTTTTCTTTAATACTCCTGCGCGAAAGAAATTTTTGAAGGCAGAGTCGACCGAGCTCTCGCATATCGCGTCGCTGGTGACGCACTATGCGCTGGCGCATCCGGAAAAGCATTTTGAATTGCACTCGGCGACGAATGCGATGCTGGTGGCGCCTCCGGTGGCGGGGTATAGCGAGCGTGTGTATCAGGTGTTTGGCAAGGAAACGCTGGACCAGTTGATTGCGGTGGCCGCGGTGCAGAACCTGGAACATGTGGGACTGCCGCAGCCTCCGCCGTGGCGGCGGGAAGAAGCGGAAGACGCACGCGAAAGCCGGCGGGACGCCGGCGCTACTCCGGGCGAGATGCGGCTGCATGGGTTTGTTTCAAAGCCGGAGATTCAGAAGCTGAATCGCAACTCGATTTATGTTTTCGTGAATGGGCGGCTGATTCGCGACCGGCTGGTGCAGCATGGATTGACGGAGGCTTATCGAAATATTATTCCGCCGACGGTGTATCCGGTGGTGCTGCTTTTTCTGGAATTGCCCGCGGGCGAGGTGGATGTGAATGTGCATCCCTCGAAGACGGAAGTGCGCTTCCGGCAATCGACGGTGCTGCATGATTTTGTGCGGGATACGGTGCGGGCGGCGCTGATGAAGGCGCGTCCGGCGCCGCAGTTTATGACGGAGATTCATGCGCACGCCACGGCGAGTTCGGGACTGACGCCCGGCGCGCGAGAGTGGGAGCCGCCTTCCGACATCGTTGGGGAGACGGGGACACGAGCGTTTTATGAACCGGCCGGCGGTGCCGGGTTTGCGCTGCAGGCGCCGGTGGCTCCGCCGGTTTCGGCGCGGTTTCAGTTCGAAGGCGGGATCGCGGTCGAGGCGAACGCTGCAATTCCTGTGGCACGCGGACTTGAAATTCAGTTCGCGGAAGCGATTCCGGACAATGGGTGTGCTCCGGAGATTGACGTAAGGGAAGAAGAACCAACGCTGGCGGCGCTTTCGACGCTGCGTCCGCTGGGGCAGATTCGCAATTCGTTTATCCTCGCGGTGAATGAAGATGGGTTGTGGATCGTCGATCAGCATGTGGCGCATGAGCGCGTACTGTTTGAGCGTGTGCTGAAGCAGCGTGCGGCGCAGAAAGTGGAGAGCCAGCGGCTGCTGATGCCGATTGTGCTGGAGCTGTCTCCGGCGCAGCAGGCGGTGTTTGCCGAGATTGCCGACGAACTGCAGCATAACGGATTTGAGGCTGAGCCGTTTGGCGCGCGCAGCGTTGCTGTGAAAGTCGCTCCGGCAGGAGTGGATGCGGCGGCGGTGGAGAAGGTGTTGCATGAACTGCTGGATCAGATTTCGCGGGAAGAGCAGTCGTTGAATCTGGAAAAAATTCGCGGGCGCATTGCGGCGTCGATTGCGTGCCATGCGGCGATCAAGGTCAACATGCCGCTGGAGCAAAATAAAATGGAGTGGCTGCTGGCGGAACTCGCGAAAACCGATCATCCCATGTCGTGTCCGCATGGCCGGCCGGTGGTGCTGCGGTATTCTGTAAAGGATATTCAGAAGGCGTTTAAGAGGATCTGAGGAAAGAGCAATTGGCGATTAGCAGTTAGCAGGTTCGGATTTCCTCGATCCGCTTCAACAGGCCCTTCGCTAATTGCTAATTGCTAATTGCTTCCCTTATGACTGAGCAGGATTTACACCAACTGCGGCGCGAGAAGTGGCGGCTGGATGGGAAAGCCATCCGGACGATTGAACAGGCGCGCGCGTTTGTCGAGGGCGTGGGGTTCTGCCTGATGTATCCGGTGCGGCCTTCGATGCCGGTGCCGACGTTTATCGGCGCGTATGTGGGATCGGACAATCGGCTGCCGACCTGGCAACACGCTTATTCCGATCCGCGGGCGGCGGAGGCTACAGAACTCATGGTGCGACTGCTGCGTGAGCGCTCGGTGTATGAAGCAAATATCTTCGAGGAGAATAATGCGTTTCTCGTGGCCGCCTCGGCGTTTCCGTATTTCTATGCGCTGGTGGGCGAACGCAATCCCAAGCTGGCGCCGAAGCAGGGGCCGCGGTCTCCTTATTCGCCGCTGGCGTGCGATGCGTTCGAGCTGATCAGCCGCGACGGGCCCATCTCCAAGCAAAAGCTGCAGGAGGCGCTGGGCGGCAGCGTTTCTTTGCCGGCGCTGGATAAGGCGCTCGGCGAGTTGTTGGGGAAGTTGCGCATCACGCGCGTGGATTACAAAGCTCCCGAAGGTTCGTACTGGGATGTGCTGTACCGCTGGGCTCCGGAAGCGGTGCGCGAGGGCGTGAATTTGTCGGTGCAGCAGGCGCTTTCGGCGTTGCTCTCGAAATATCTGGAGTGCGTGGTCGCGGCCGAGCAGACGGAGTTGGAATCTTTCTTCGGAAAATTTGTGGCGCGGTCGCGCGTGAAGGAATCTGTGAATGCGCTGCTGGCGGCGCGCGAGTTGAGTTTTGTGCACGTGAGTGGACGGTCGATGCTGCAGATTACGCCGGAGAAGGAAGCGGCGGTTCCATATGTAGCTACGGCTCGACCGGCGAAGGCGAAAGCAGATGAGAATCCGCGTCCGCGCAAAAGCTTTCCTCGGCCAGGGCCAAGGGCAGGCTACTCCGGGTCTCGACGGCCTTCATACACGTCGCAACATTCCGGCAAACCTAAGAAATAATATTCGGCTGAAGATTCGGGAGTTGGGCTCGAAACCTGCCGAACGCATCCCTCGCTCCGTGTACAATCTACTCGCGAAATGACCGATACCCCTAATCCTGCACCCACTCCACGCAAACTGATTATTGCCATCGACGGCCCCGCGGGCGCGGGCAAGAGCACGATCGCTTCGCGGCTGGCGCGCAAGCTGGGCTATGTGAACCTGGAGAGTGGCGCGATGTACCGGGCGCTGGCGCTGAAGGCCATTGAAAAGGATGCCTCATTTGACGACGAAGCGGCGCTGGTGAAGCTGGCGGAGGAGTCTCGCATTCGGCTGGAGCCTACGCGGGATGGCAACCGGACGCTGCTGAACGGGCACGATGTTTCTGCGCGAATTCGCGAGCGCGATGTGACCGAGGCAGCATCGCGGGTTTCGGTGCATCCACGAGTCCGGGAGTGGATGGTCGAACATCAGCGGGCCATGGGCACCGGCGGCGGCGTGGTGATGGAAGGGCGCGATATAGGAACGAAAGTTTTCCCCGATGCTGATTTGAAGATTTTTCTCGACGCCGATCCCGTAGTGCGGGAGCAGCGGCGCATGGAGCAGCAGAAGATCAAGGGCGAAGTGGCCGCGAATGTGGCGGCGGATTTGCGGGAGCGCGACCGGCGGGATCGGACTCGGGCAGCATCTCCCCTGATGGCGGCTGAGGATGCGGTGGTGATTGATTCGACGAAGCTAAGTGAGGCGGAAGTTCTGGCCAAGGTGGAAGAACTCGCGGCCGAACGATTGCTCCGACAATAGGCTACCGAACAGCTTTTGATCTCCGCATTCCTGCTTGTAAGGCTCGCGCGGCCGAGGCGCGCCTGGTCGAGACATGAGGAAATGGTCGAACCTTAGGCGGCCGTGCTTTTCGGGCCAGCCATAGATCGCGCTGCACCTGCATCCTGAGCCAGAAGTCGGGAGACGTTCCCGAAGCCGCCGAAAGCCGCAATGCCATGGGCGCAGTGATACTCGCATGACCATTGAGAATCCGCGACAGATGAGCCCTAGTTATGCCCAGGCGAGCGGCCGCCTCGCCAACGGTTATTTCACCGAGGTAGTCGCGCAAAACCACTCCGGGAGGTGCCGGGTTGAAAATCATGTTTCTCCATTTTTCGCCGTTGCTAGTTATCCGTCGGTTCCACCTTCGCTTTGGGCGCGGGCAGCGACTTCGCAGGTTTTGCCGGCATGGCCGGGGGCGCTGGAGGCGTGGGTGCCGCGGCAGAGGCCTTGCGAATCTCGATGCCGTCGTGCTGATTGTTGATAACGATGTGGGAAGAGCCATTGCCTACGCTGCCGCTGGCCGTGGCCTCGTGGTCTCCGTTGCTAATTTTCAACTCCGGGAAGTCGGACTGGATTTCTCCATCGCGAGTGCGCGCGTCCACGCGGAAGCTGGCTTTGTCAGGCAGGCTTAATTGCACATCGCCGTTGCGGCTGTCAATCTGCACGTTCCCCAGCGAGCGCATGGATACTTCAATGCCGCCATTATCGTCTTCCACACGGGCATCGCCGGATACGTCAGCCAGGCGGATCTGTTTGGAGCGCGTGGTTAAGTGGAGCGGGCCGGTGATTTTGTCGGCGTGCAGGTCATCGGAATCGAGATCGAGTTCGCCCGCGATGCTGGAGAATTCCATATTGGTGCGGGAAGACTTGAAGGCTACATTCTTGCTGATGCGAGCGAGTTTGACGCTCTCCTGAAATTCGCCGTCGAGTTGCACCGAACCTTTCACGTCCGTTACGGAGACTTCGTTCAAGCGGCCGTCGATGTGGACATCGCCCGTGATCTGCTCGATTTTGGCGGAGCTTTTTTCGAGATTCAGCTTTACGTTGCCGTTGACATCTTCCACCGCAACGTCGCCGTGCTGGCTGGCGATCTCGATTTCTCCGTCGCGGCCGGTGACGGATACATCGCCCTTGCGCCCAATGATGTGGAGTTCCATTTTTCGAGGAAGCGAAATGTCCAGGTCGCTTTGCACGGCGTGGTCGCCGGCGGCGTGAGTCCTGGCGTCGAGAACGATCACATTGCCGGCGAGAGTAATCTGGGGCTTGGTCTGCCGATCGTACTTATCGGCGTCGCTCTGACTCTCCGCGCCCACGCGTTTGCGAACTACCACGGTGATTTTATTGTCATTCGCCGTGCTGACGCGAACCGCCCCGTGATCGTTATTGACCCGCAAGCCGGTGGCGGAGGACGGGACATCCTGTTCGAGGTGGTCGTCGAAGTTATAGGTCTGGCCGAAGATGTTATCCAAATCGCTGTCGTCGATGTTCATGTTGTCTCGGATTTCGCCCCAGTTGAAGCGCGATGCCTGGGTGGCGATGAGCCCACAGACGACGATGACTATGACGAGAAAGATTCCTCCGGCACCGATGCCGCGTGGCGGAAGGCCATCGCGTTGCGCTTGCTGATGCTCGATCAGCTTGATGACTCCCCACAGGATCAGCAGCAGCGGCCAGTAGTGCGCAAACCACGTTCCCAGCCGCGCCCAGGAGAGCAAGTGCAGGTTGCCCAGCAGGAAGACGATTCCAAGCACGATCAGAACGAACGGTCCGGCGAACGAACGCCGGTGGCGTCGCGGCGGTAGAGGCGGCGGAACCGGTGGTTGAACGGGATAGGACACTGGACTAGACATTGCGCACCTCCCCGGAAGAAGCATCTGGCCCGGGATTGGACGGCGGCGGAGCCGGTGGAGGTGGCGCGGCCGCAGTCGACGCTACCGGCAGTGNNAACAGGAAGAGCACGCCAACGGTGAAGACGATGGAAGGGGCCATGATTTTGCGCAGACGGCAACGATCACAGCGACAGTGCATCCCGACAACTTTGCGCACGCGGCAGGTTGCGCAAGTGCAGCCGTCGGGGTGAACTCCGATCATGCCATACTGCCGGGCGAACAGCCACGCTCCCAGGAAGATCAGGATGAGCGGCCAGAATCGGTCCAGGCCGAAGTCCCAGATGTTCATGGTGTGCAGCAGGAAGAGCACGCCGAGTCCAATTAAAACAATCGCAACGGCGGGGATATTTTTGGATTCAGTTTTGTCTCCCATGCTGAAAGCCTGTCCCAAGCCGAATGGATCTGGCGCGGGCTGGCCTTCCTGCAGAGCGCGGGCGGTGCGCACCGCATCGATGATCTGGTAGACGTAGAAGAATGCGATGGCGATGCCGAACAGCGCATCCCAATTGCCGGCGTGATCGGAGGCGAAGATGAGCAATCCGAAAATCAGCAGGTGTGCGAGTCCCTTGGCATATTGCGAGCAATACACAGCGCCGACGCCGAAGGGAAAAAATCCCGCCAGGATGCCGGCGACCGTGGGATTTGGGCCGGAGCTTCGCGCCGGTGCCGGCGTTCCCACCGGCGGATAGACAGCCTGCGGAGGCACAAACCCGGCAGCCGGAGCAGCCCCCTCCAAACGGGCTGCGAGACAAGGCTCGCAGTAAACCACTCCGCGGACGTCGCGGGTGCAGCTGGCGCAGAGCGGCTTGCCGCAGGTGCGGCAAAACGCGACTGCCGCCGTATCGTTGTGCGCGGCGCAGTTCATACGAACCTCCCGTAAGTGGTCACCGACACTACAGGCAGATCCGGATTTGACGGATAAAAGACAGATGGACCCAGCGGAGCNNGGAGTCACGTTGCGCTTGAATTCGCGCACCCGCGATTCCACCTCGTACACAAACCGGATATTTTCGTAATACCTCACCACGCGGGCTTGCGCGTTGTAATACGTGTGCCGTATGGCGGTCGGCCGCAAACTCACCTGGCGCAGGTCGGCGGGTTTTACGCCGAGTACGCTCAACGCCACCGACAGCGAGAAGAACGCCATGCCGAACGACATGGCAAACCGCGGCTGCCGGACCGTTCCCCAAATGGGTTGCATTGCTCCCGAGGCCCACGCCTGCGCCTTCTCGATCCAGGAAACACGAGCCGGCGCAGCTACGTTCACCCGCAGGCGTTGGGTGTCAACGCCCGTTGTGGATGCCAGAATATTCGTTACCAGACCGGCTGGAGGCTCCGCCTCCGTGAGATCCTTCAGCCAGTTGCGGCCCGCCTCCACTTCGGCGAACAGCGGCCCGCACGCGGAACAANNAGCAGGCCGTCAAACTCCTGACACTGCATTCCGTTACTGGTTAGGTCTGGCATCACATCACCTGCCTATAGGTACGTTGCAAAAGGCGCGCAAGTTCCGCCCGCCCTCGATTTATTCGACTTTTCACAGTTCCCTCCGGAACCTTCAAAACGGTAGCGATTTCGCGATA
>PKVZ01000249.1 GCA_003131635.1 Acidobacteriaceae bacterium | reverse complement strand
AGAGCTCGGGGTACGGGGTCTTTGGCGTGCGGAAAGAACTCTCCGAGATAAATTACAAAAAGGTTGGCGTTCGCGGCGGGCGCGGCGACTTGACCGAGCCAGAGCATCCACGCGGTTTGAATGCCCATGAGGCGTCCGAAGGCAACGCGGGCGTAAAGATAGGGGCCACCGGCTTGTTGAAAGCGCGATGCAACTTCGGCGAAGCAGCCGATGATGACGCTCATTCCGGCGCCGGCCGCAAGTACGGCGTAGGGGCTGTAGTTGCCGATAATACCCGCCACGGCGGAAGGAAGCCCGAAGACTCCGCTGCCGATGATGGAGTTCACGACCAGGGCAACCAGGCTCCAGCGGCCGATGGCGCGGACGAGTTCGTGGCCAGGGGCGGTGGAAGCAGGCGCGGGCGGAGGAAGTGGCTCGGTCATCGCGCGTTTGTATCACAAGTGAAGATGCTCGGAAAAGCGCGCATCTGGAAGTTGCTTCGTCGCTGAGAGCGCCGGGCTTCGCCCTTTTGGCGCGCTTCGCTTGCTCAGGTCAGCCCAGGCTTGGACAGCCGAGGCGGCCATCGCCACGTGGTCGGGTAGTGACTTTGGAACAAATTGCGACTGCACT
This sequence comes from Acidobacteriaceae bacterium, assembly GCA_003131635.1. GTDB lineage: Bacteria > Acidobacteriota > Terriglobia > Terriglobales > Acidobacteriaceae > Sulfotelmatobacter. The sequence continues at coordinate 4,155 of PKVZ01000249.1, read as the reverse complement.
ATTGGCTGTGGTGGAGAATCAGCCCTAGGAACCAAGGTTGCGATGCGCCGAACCCGCGCGCGATTGGCGTGAAAAGCCTTGCCAGTAGCGGATTTCAGCATCATCAGCCCGGCGGGCATCAGTCGTCAGACCAAAGTAATTGCTTGAATTACGAAAGCGCATGATCGTGGGACATCTATCCGCTTCTCGCTGACGATGAGATGTTCTATCGATACAATCCAAACCACACAATGGCCACAGGAATCGATCCGGAGATGGATGACCTTCACACGCGCATGGTGCGAGTTACCGAAGATTTGCGCGTGATTCAGCGCGAGCTGAACTGCGCCGCCATGCAAGCGCCCAGCGATCCGGAATTGATGGAGGCACTGAGCGCGCTACCGGAGACTGAAGCCATCCAAGTTCTATGCAAGTCGCTCGATCAGATGCGCCACTTCCTCTGGTTCTACAGCCAGGTGATGAGCAACGACCCCGAACTCGGAGATAAACTGCGCCAGTCGAATGCGTCGAAGACGGTGGAAGACGGCAAGCTGGACACTTCTTTTTTGGACCAGCTCACGCGCGCCGATGAGGCGTTGCTGTTGCGTTATATGGCGGAAGCGAAAGAGCGCAAGCCGAATTAACCGCCTCGGACCATCGTCCTTCTGATTTCTCCATTCGGACTCAGCACTACAATGTTTGCTTCGGCGCCGGCAGTAATTTGTCCGTGTTGCCGGAGGCCTGTGGCTGCTGTGGGGTTCAGGGTTGCGGCGCGGACCGCGTCCCGCAGGCTCCAGTGGGAAAATCGGGTCACGTTGCGCACGGCGCGATCCATGGTAAGGACGCTGCCGGCGAGTTTGCCATCCGGTTCGCCATGAACCGTGCAGCGGCCATTTTTTACTTCGACCTGGATGGGGCCGAGTTGATAGGTGCCATCCGGCATGCCAGCGGCGGCGGTGGCATCGGTGATCAGAACCGCGCGTTCGACGCCTTTGGCCCGCAGAAAAAGTTTCACGATTTCGGGCGCGACGTGAATTCCATCCGCGATAATGTCCGCGCTGAGTTGCTCGCTGGTAAGCGCTTCGCCGAGAATGCCGGGCTCGCGATGATCGAGCGGACGCATGGCATTGAAGGTATGCGTGGCGTGGCGGGCCCCGGCCTCCACGGCAGCGTGGGCGGTTTTTATGGTGGCGTCGGAGTGGCCGATGCTCACGCAAATCTTGCGACGCGCGGCTTCGGCGATTACTTCTATCGCTCCGGGGAGTTCGGGAGCGATGGTGATCATTCTGACGTGACCGCGCGCGGCCTGCCAGAGGCGTTCAAAGATCTCCAGCGTCGGCTCGATCAGATTTTCCGGAGGATGCACGCCGCGGCGCTTGTGGCTGAGAAATGGACCTTCCAGATGGATGCCGAGCGGAAGAGCTTGAGCCTGGTCGCCATTACCGGCGCGGGGACCCTGCGCCGCTTCGATCGCGTCGGCGATGCGTTCGAGAGCGGTGCAAGTCTGATCAAGCGGCGCAGCCACGGTGGTGGGAAAGTAGCCGGTGACGCCGTGCGTCGTCAGAAATTTGTTGAGGTGCTGCAGTTCGGCGAGCGACGCTCGCATGACGTCGACTCCGGCGCCGCCGTGCATATGGATATCGACGAAGCCTGGGGCCAGAATGGCATCTGGGAAATCGCGGGTAAAGTCAAGCACGGTTGCTTGGGCCGGAATCTCTCGCTCCGTCCGCGAGGATACAGAGGAAATGCGGCCATCCTCAATAAACAAGAGCGGGTTTAAGATCTCTTCCCGCGGCGTATACAGGCGATGAGCGCAGAGAACGATCATGGGAAATTGTTCGTTAAGAATTTGTTGATGCGAACTTCCTTACTCGGTGCGCCACTAGTGTAGCGCGAAAAATGTGTCAGCAAGCGGGAACGAACCAGCGAGCGGTACGATGCTATAATTTGAATGCCCATCAAGAAGCAGAGCGCGGGTGGATGGCCTTCCTTGTTGCCGCCCGCAGCCTAGTCGGGGAGTGGCTCAGCCTGGTAGAGCACCTGGTTCGGGACCAGGGGGTCGGAGGTTCAAATCCTCTCTCCCCGACCAATTCTCTTTTTTCACAAAATCCACTGCGGATCGGCTGCGCAAATGTCTGAGAGATGAGGCACAGGCGTACTCTGCGCGGTACAATGGTGTTCCTCTTTGTGTGATGTGCGGCAAAATAGTCGGGTCGTTCCGGCCAGGCGACATGGGCGAAGTCCTGGCTGCCGGGAGCGTAGGCATAGCGTCCGCGCCACCGGAATGATGGGCAACACGGGGTGGTAAACGCGAGCATAGGATGAAAGATCGATTTCGACTTGGTTTTATCGCGCTGGGGGCAGTTGGGCTTGGGCTCATCCTGCTTTTCGAATTGCAACGGCGTCCTGGTTACTTCGCCAACAGCACCTACCTGGGAGCGATTGTCGCCATCGAAATTGTCCTTGGCTGTCTATGGCGATTTGAGACGGTTTTCTTTCCCGTAACAATGTATTGTTTTCTGGCGGCTGGTACCGGGCTGCCGTTCGCAGTGGAAAGTTGGACGGTTCGCTGGTTGTTCTTAGGGGTGGGCGCCCTAGCCGGCTCGGTGATCTGGATCAAAAGCAACCGCATTCAACACTTTGGAGTGTTCCATCTGGTTGCCTTGTTCACTGTGCTTGCTGCACTAGCCTCGGCTAGCACCTCAGGCACACCTGTGACTGCTCTGCTGAAAGTCGCGAGTCTGTTCCTGCTTTTTCTGTACGCTTCAACCGGTGGACGGGTTGCCTTGGCTGGGCGAGAAGCGTCTTTTGTTCACGTTCTTGTTTTAGGGTGCGAGATTCTGGTTTTTGTTTCGGCTATTTTCTATTTTGCCGGTCATGACGTGTTCGGAAATCCCAACAATATGGGAGCCTTCGTGGGAGTAATAGCAATACCTGTGCTGCTCTGGGCGGCATTGGTGGCTGAGAGCCGAGGGGAACGCCAGCGTCATTACGCCGCCTTGGCAATCTGCGCCGTTTTGCTTTATGTCAGCGTCTGCCGTGCCGCCATTGTCGCAGATGCGGTGGTTACGGTTGCGCTCACCCTGGGCTTACACCGTCCGCGGCTTCTGTTGAAAGCCGCTTTTGTTGGGGCTTTTTTCCTGGAGGCGATGGCGGTGGCCAATCCCGCCCACATGAGCGAGTTAATGGACTCTCTGAGCGGACGGTTCGTTTTCAAACTCGCAGCGCACCGGCCGCAGCAAGGCATCCTCGGTTCGCGCCTGACCCCGTGGGACGAAACTATTTCTGCCGTCGCACAACACCCCTGGTTTGGAACCGGATTCGGAACCAGCGACCTGGGAAGCGAGCAATCCAACCTTCAGCAATCGAACGTCTCCACCGTAGAAGGCACAAATCGCGAACACGGCAGCAGCTATCTGGCGCTCATCGAATACATGGGATTGTTGGGCATTCTTCCTTTTCTACTCCTGTTGTTTCTGTTGATGAGGTCAGCGGGCCGGGTATACATGTGGATGCGAAGAACTGGCAGCCCTTATCACTATGCTATACCGTTTGCCATGGTCACTCTGGCCGGTCTCATTCACGCGGCTTTTGAAGACTGGCTGTTTGCGGCGGGTTCCTATCTCTGTTTGCTTTTTTGGGTGGTGGCTTTTCTGCTGGTAGATTTGGCTTCGGACATTGACGCCGATTTGCGAATCACCAAGCCCAAGTCTGTTTCCGGACTCGCTCCAACGCAGGGTTTTCTGCAGCCTACAGCGTAGTCGAGCGCCTGCAGGACGGCTGAATTACAGACCTTCGCCTCCACAAGATTCAGAAACTCCCATCATCCTCCTTCAGGCTCGGCTACGTCCCCGCGAATCCTGAGCTTTCACTCACCCTAGTGGTCGGAACCAGGTAACGCGCCCTCAGTAGAACTACACAAATCAACAGAATCAGCCAAGCCTCGTGCGGCAGAATGAATGGCTCCCAGAATCGGCTACGACTGAGCTGGTCGAGAGTTTCATACCTTCCCGAGTATTCATGGAGAATCGTGGCGCCTGGGATTAGAAATGGACACACCAGCAGAAGGCATGCAAGCGCAAACCTTTTCAACTCTCCCGTCATTTCGCTCAGAGCCCACACCACGGGCACGAGCAGCAAACCGGCATCCGTAAAACGGTGGTAGACAGGAAGAAG
>PKVZ01000237.1 GCA_003131635.1 Acidobacteriaceae bacterium | reverse complement strand
GCAATGGAGCCTAGCGCCGCCAGCTGCCCGCCGGAGGCATTTGTGTTCTCATTCAGCGACCCTCCCAGATAGGTTGAGAATATCAGCGAGCCTGCCACATTGATCTCGCTCACAAATGCATCGTTGCCTCCCCCTATGGTTGTTTGGGTAGCATTTACTATTGGGAATTTCGTCGACGAGGTCTGTCCTGTGACGTAGGCATTCTTGCTTAGATCCACTGCGACGCTAGTGCCAGCATCACTCAGCTCGCCTCCGAGGTATGTAGAGTAGACCGCAGCGGTGCCGCCTGGATTTAGCTGTGTGACAAACGCATTCTGGCTGCCTCCGAGGGTTTTTTGTGAGGCCGATTGCAACGGAAAGTCGGACGACCGTGTTAGGCCGGTCACATAGGCGTCGCCCGATGAGTCAACAGCGATGCCTAATCCTTGGTCCTGTCCCGAGCCGCCCAAGAAAGTCGAATAGACGAAGTTGCTCCCAGCCGTATTGACGACGGTTACAAAGGCGTCCGGGATGCCACCGTTGCAGGTCCCGTCAGTGCCACATGTTGGTTGGAGAACTCCCGGAGTGGTGGGGAAGGCAAAATTCTGAGTTAAACCTGTCACATAAGCGGCACCCGACGCGACGGCTACGGCGGACGCAAGATCCCCCGTCCCGCCACCGAGATATGTGGAATACACAAGAGCGCTGCCGGTGGGGTTGAGTTTCGTGACGAATCCGTTGCCGGTTCCGTGAATACCTGCCTGAATCGGATTCAGGGTCGGGAAGTCCGCAGAGGTAGTCGAACCGACAACGTAGGCGCCCGTGGTATCGATAGCGATGCCATTGGCAACATCGCTTCCGGTCCCTCCCAGATACGTGCAGTAGGTCAGTGCGGTACCCGCGGGGTTCAACTCAAAGATGAATGCGTTGAGGCTCCCACCTCCAAAACTTTTCTGAAAAGCACCAGTTGTGGTGGGGAAGTCGTTTGACGAAGCGCCTCCAGCCACAAATACATCACCAGCGGCATCTACCGCCAGTGCGTTTCCGCTATCGCTCCCGCTGCCGCCGACGTATGTGGAGTAAATTAAACTGGCTCCGCTTGCAGCGATCTTGGTTACAAAGACGTCGAAGCCGCCGGCATTACTGCTCGCGTAGCCGCCAGCAACCACCGGAAAGTTCGTGGACTCTGTTTGCCCCGTCACATAGGCGTTTCCGCTGCTGTCAAAGCCGATTCCATATCCGTCGTCCTCGGCCAAACCCCCAAGATAAGTCGAGTAAGTTACCGTTGGATCAATCACCAGGTCGCGGCTGTGATCATATTCGCCCAGCTGGAAACTGACTTGATTGTTGGCCTTCAAAACGAAGCTTGCATCGACCAACTGGCGGCTGCCGTTCTGCCGCTGGTAGGCTACCGGCTTGTGCAAAACCACATCGCCTGAGGGGGAAGAAACCACGAGATTACCGGATGCGTCGGCTGAAACATGCTCAGCGCCGCTGAATGCGAGATCAATGGGAGCGGGATTGGATTCCGGAGCGACGATGAAATCAAACTCCAACTTACTTTGCTCGCCGTAATAAGCGAGGTCAATTCCGGGATAAACATTTTTATAAGCGACGCGGGAATACTGTGGAACGTTGCTCTGCCACTTTTTCGGAGCATTTCCGATGTAGTAGTTGGTCCTGCCGGGCAACTGATTTACCGCCGCAATCTGGGCGGCCGAGTTTTCCCCCACAATCTGCATGCGAACCACGGAGTCCGGCTTTTCCTGTGCGACAGCCGCATTGTTGCTAATTGAAGATCGCGCGCGCCGCCCGGCAGCCAGTCCGCTCCCCGAGGACTTGGAATGAAACGCGAACACGGCATCATGATTCGTCAGAAAGAGCGTGTAGCCGTTGGCCCGCGCCATATACTTCACCTGCGGGTCGGTCTGGCCCTGATTCTGCTCGAAGGCCAGCGGCAGCGCGGCGAAGGTGGCCTGCAGGCGCTCGCGCACGGCGGGCGTAATAGTCGATTGGGACGCTGCTCTTGACGTCACAGAGGAAGACGAAGTCGCGTGCGCGGCGCGGTGACTTATGGGGAAAAGGACCAGCAGCGCAACCGCCACAACGGCGGCGATGCATGAAGCGAGGGCAACAATCCGTCTCTTAGAGACATCTGGTTTTGACACGAGAATCCTCCTGTGATGACACGGTGAAACCCCACTCGGCGCAAAAACACTCGATCCGGGCGCGATTTACGCTGAAAAAAATTCCCAGCCGCCGAACCAGCCGCCGATCACGGGCCTGTACTCTGGAAATGTTTTGCAACTTGCCAGCGAGTATCGTCTGGAACCCTGGGGATGTCAACGGACTCCAAGATAGCAACTTAGATACTGCCGAGCGCAAGTTACGAAAGTTTTACCGGTTTGCAGTAAAAGGCTACGTCGCAACAGAAAGACCTCTACCGGGAGGTAGAGGTCTGTGGAAGCTGCATGATCTATCGCCTAGTGGGGCGCTTTGCCTAGCAGGCCGGAAGCCGCGCTAAGCGGAGCTTTCGCGCCACTCTTAGCTCCTCCGAGTGCGCCGTTGACAACACTACCCGCCATGCCCTTCATGTCCGGAACGAACTTTGGATCCGCCGTCGTTCCCTGGATGAGAAAAGGAATGGCGTCCGCCTTCATTTTGAAATCGAGCGCGTTGCTGGCGCTCACGGTGCCCGCTCCGGTGACTGTACCGAGCGACGGCACGGCAAGGTTGATGTTGTCGGCGCGGGTGCTCGCTGGAGTTGCGTGCACATTGGCGCTGAAATTCTGAATGATCGTATCTTTTTCTCCCCCACCTTTGCCGCCGAGCGCGGAGATAGCGGACATCTTCGAGCCCAGGCTAAAGCCGGACAGCGCCGAGTTCTGCATTCGGATCGTTCCCGTTTCTACCAGCTTGTCCACCGGGCCGACGATCGAAAAATTTACCGCGAGCGTGCCGCCCTTGAGTTGCGATTTCGGCGGCAAGATCACGCCTACAGCCGGCAGCACGGCCTCCAGATCATCCACCGACATCCCTTGTCCGTCCAATTTCAGATTCACACTGGTGGTTGTTCCGTGCGAGTCGTAGGTTCCCGAAAGGTGCGCCACCGCCTTGCCCACGGTTACGTCGCCCTCGGTCAAAGTCCCGGTTTGTTTCACCAGATCGTGAGTGACGGAATATTTCAGTTGCAGCGGCTTTCCGGCTGGCGATCCTTTCTGCACGACCTGTAGCTTGTCGGCGTTGAGCGTGCCGCTGGTTTTTGCCGCATGGCCGTCGGAGGAGACTGTGCCGTCGAAGTCGGCAATGCCGGAAATGCCCGACGCGGGATCGATAAAGCCCGACGCCGCCAGGTTCATCTGATGCACCATTACCTTGGCCTGCAGCGGAGTAAGAGCCGCATTGCTGGCGTTGACCGGCCCTGCGGTGCCATCAAGTTTGAGCGTGCCTCCGGCCGGCAGGCTGGCGGTCATGGTGAAAGGGAAGGAATTGGTGAAAGAAAATTTGCTGACCGTGATGTCCACGTTATCGTAGACGCGTGGTTTATCGGAAGATCCGGTGTGGCTTACGGTCAACCGGCCGTCGTTCACTTTCAGCTTGGCTACCGAAAAATCTGGATTGCTCGATGCCGGCGTAGCCGCTGTTGTCGAGGCAGGCGCGCTGGTAGCTTGACCGCCTAGACTAGAAAAGTTCCACTTATCCCCGTCCTGCGAGCGCACCAGATTGATCTCCGGTTGGTTCAGCGTGAGCTCGGTGACGTTCAGCGCTTTGGAAAAAATCAGCGGCAGAAGTTCGACTCCTACCTTCAGCGACTTGGCCTGCACGAAGGCAGTTTTGCTGAAAGCGGGATCGTCGGCGATGGCAATATCGTCCGCCTTCACCGCACCCGATAACAGCGAGAGTGAAAGGTTGCCGACTTTGACCGGACGACCCAACGTAGTGCTCAACTCCGATTCCAGCTTTGGACGAAATGAATTGGCGTCGATGAAGAAGGGAATGATGATCACGATCAAGATCAAAGCGCCGACGACGATAGCTGCGATTTTCACGTTGCGATTCATGGGTCACACCTCTCATGCAAGGTCTACCAGTGTTTGGTTGACACTCCGGGGATGGAAAGTTGCCCTATATTAAGTTTTTATTGCTTGTC